>JAAYVR010000106.1 GCA_012517065.1 Verrucomicrobiota bacterium
CCATGAGCGTCCGCTAGCCAGAGCGGCGAGTTCGCAACGTAAAAGTACAAGTTAGCGCTTTCGTCCCGAGGCAAAGGATCCCTGTTCAACCACCTCTGTGAATATGGGTCATAGAACCTGTAGCCGTAGTAGTACAGACCGCTTGTGGCGGAGGAACTCAGGAATGACACCCACGGCTTGCTGGAAAATCGCATCGCGTTCGCTGTGAGCAACGTTCCACTGCCGGTCAGGTATCGGCCGTACGGATCATAAATGTAACTGGCCTGCAATGTGCCGCTGCTGTTCACCAGTGCGGTCACATTCCCGTTCCCGTCAGCGTGGTAGAAGTTGTGATCGCTCCAGCTTCCTGCGCTGTAGCCGTGACTGCGGGCTAGCAGTCCGCCGATGCCACCCGCACCGTCCAGACTGCCGCTCAGGTCTCGACCGCGGGTGTAGGTCACCGTCGGCGTGTTGCCGCTGTCGCGCTCCTGCACAATTAACATGCCGTCGTATAGGTACCGGGTCTCGCCGCGGCTGCCGTACCACCCGCCGCCTGAGCAAATGTGGTTGCGCTTGATCCGCAACCGGCCCTGACCGTCGTACACAAACTCCACTTTGAACCGATACGACTCCGGCGTGTAGTACCTGTCGGTCGCCACACTCGTCAGCCGATTCTCGTGGTCATACGTGTAGGTCCAGGTCTGGTTGGCTGAAAACGTCCGGCTTACCAGGTTCCCTCGCCGGTCGTAAACCGGAGTCGAGTCCGGGATCGAGGTCAGTTGATTGAGCGCATTGACGCTGAAGGTCTCGGCCGTGGTGTTCTTGGTCCGTTTGTTCAGGTTCTGGGCTGAGTGGTAGCAGTAGGCGTTGACGATCGGGCCCCAGATGGTCTGCAGCTCTGGGTGGGCCGGACGCGCCTCTGTTTCATACTGGTTTCTGATGTATCGGCCCCCCGGCAGGCTCACGGCCATGGGAAGGCTCAATGCACTGGCCGGTGCTCTGAGGCAGGGCGATGGGCAGGTTTTGCTGTGTGTTACGGCAATGTGATTCATTCTGCCTTCGCTCGACCAACGATTGGCAGGCCCGTCGGATCATCGTCCGAGACTGCGAGCTGAAAAAGCACAGTAGAAAAGCCGAGCGAGCGGAAGTAGCACTCGGCCTCGGCCATCACCTCAACTAGGCACCGACCTCCAGGATCGGCCCGCTTGTCGAGGACCACAACGACAGACCGCTTTTCCAGCGATAGTGACGGAAATAAAGGCGTGAAGGTGACGTCTGAGAACACCTTCAATGCCCGACCGTCAGCTAGGGCCGGTTTGCTGATGGAGAAGTGGGAGAGCGTCCAGTACTCCACCACCATGTCCGCCTCGGTCTGCTGATGAAATGCCACGGCCACGGTAGCGGGCTTGCGGTAGCAGCCCAAGCTCACGAACAGACAGAGGCAGGTGATGGTTGCCTGTACCAATTGCAGCTCTTTCATTGCGTTTTGGGCCTCACTTCTTGCAGCAGCAGGTTTTGGCGACCATCTGGTTGTCACCAAAGTAATCGGGCCATTCAGTACCCTCCTCTTTACTCGGATAGCACTGAACAACTGGCGAGCCCCGTGGGTACCGGCGTCCAACGTAGGTATAGGTTCCATCGGGCTCTCCCCGAAGAGTGTGGTAGTCAATTCCAAGACCCCGGAGCCTTCCCCACGGCGTGTTTAGCGGGTCAATGCCTTTGAGTTGCCTATGTACCGGTTCGAAGGGGACGGTCTTCCTGATATAGAGGTAGAATTCAACGTAGTCCTTGCAGTTACAATGCTTTTGGCAATCTTTGGCGGAAATCCCGCTGGTGCATGTGTAACCCATTGCTGCGAGCGCCTCCGCCCAAGTCGCATCGCTGGGCACGTTGACGCCCCCTGGCTGCCTGCACGCATAGCCGTTGCAGTTCACTATGTCGTCGTACACGTAGGCGACTATCCTTCCGTTCTTGTCCCTTATCGGAATTGCTTTTTCTCCGGCCGGATCCACATTGCCGGTGGGCGTGTTGCCGACAAACGAGTAGGAATTGATGCCCCCGGTCACTCCAAGTGGGTCCGCGTTCACCCATTTTTGCAGATAAGGATCGTAGAACCGGTATCCGTAATAGTAGAGCCCGGTGGTGCTCGAAGCCAGAAATGACACCCACGGCTTGCTCGAAAAACGCATCGCGTTGCCCGAAGCCAGCGAACCGGACTGCGCAAGATACCGGCCGTACGGATCGTAGATGTAACTGGCTTGCAACGTGCCGATGCTGTCCACCAACGCCGTCACATTCCCGTTCCCGTCAGCGTGGTAGAAGTTGTGATCGCTCCAGCTTCCTCCGCTGTAGCCGTGGCTGCGGGCCAACAGGCCGCCGATCCCGCCGGCGCCGTCCAGCGTCCCGCTCAAATCACGCCCGCGCGTGTATGTCACCGTGCGCGTGTTGTCGCAATGGTGTTTAGGGCATTCGTCACTCGGGAAAGGGGCTTTGGGCTGGCCGGAGTTCGATTTTGCAACCGTTGCCGAATTGGGCGCGCCAGCGCATGGAGTGCGGTGGCTTGCCACCGCTTTCCACTCGTCCAGTCCACTGTCGCTGTTTTCCAAAGCGCCAGCAAGCTGCCGCACTCTTCCGCCGTCCCGGCACTCCGCCGACAGCCAC
>JAAYVR010000107.1 GCA_012517065.1 Verrucomicrobiota bacterium
GGGACAGACACGGTGTTTGGGCATGAAGACAAAGCGGCAGCAAGCTGCCGCACTCCAAACGCTTCGCGACAACCAACGCCGATATGGGGACAGGCACGTTGTTTGTGCATCCCAAGCCGGTGAATGTTCGGGCGCGGCATTGGCGTGATCCAAACGGGTCGTAGGGTCGGTCGTCACGTTGATGCGGCCGAGGACGGGCGCGCTCCCGACCGTCAGTGTTTCTTCTAACGCGCCGGCAGGAGCGCGGCGATTCTTCGCCGCACCCAACCGGTGTATGTTCGGTGGCCCGATTTGCAGGATCGAAACGGGTCGTATGACCGGTCTCGGGCTGATGGCGAATATGCGATATGGGGACAGACACGTTGTTTGGGAGTTAAAACAAAGCGGCAGCAAGCTGCCGCACTCCAAACGCTTCGCGCCTGCCAACGCCCACTGCATCCACGGCAGCGCGTGAGAAACCATCGGGATCAGCGCGCTCTTCCTTCCGACGGAGTCGCAGCAGATATTCCCCACCCGGGTGTGGCTGAAGGTCCGGGTGGGGTGAGAGAACCGGGGGCGTTGCTCGCCAGGCGACTCTGGTGCCGGGTACGCCGGGCCGGTAAATCAGTAAGCCGGTAATTTCACCAGCTCACCAGCCAAAGACACACGAAGCTTCAATCCGGTGAGATTGGCGGGCGCCAGCCTGTTATTGAGTTGTGCGAAGAAGCCTGCTTCGCAGACCGCCCAAGGTGTGGGAAAGGGGGCTGAGTACTAATCCAACCGCTTGACCCTGATATTTCGGTATCGGACAACGCTCTTGGGATCGTGAGCTTGGAGAGCAAAGGTGCCCTCATCGATCTTCCGTGTGAAATCCTTGCCCGGCTGAGCCCCGGGTGGTTCATTGTACTGGAAGACGGTTTTCCCATCGACTTTCACGGTCACGCTGTTGCCCTGGACGATGATCTCTTGAGTCCACCATTGATTATCTTTGCACGCGGTGAACCCAACATTCACCAGTCCGTAAAGACTGCCGGTCTTGATCCAGTCGCTGTGACTGACGTTGACCTGCGATTCGAACCCGTACTTGGGCCAGCCGGATTCTTGGTATCGGGTGTGGAAGTAAATGCCGCCGTTTGACCCGGGCTCGGTCATCACCTCAACCTTCAAATGAAAGTTCTTAAAGGGCTTGCCGTCCCCTTCGTAAAAGAGGTGACACCGCTCCCCTCGGGCGACAAGCGCGCCATCTTCAATCTTCCAAGTGCTTGTGTTTTCCTTGGCCATTTTCCAGCCATTGAAGGTTTTGCCGTCAAAGAGGCTGACGAAACCCTCCTCGGTCTCAGCCGCGGCCGTTCGCACTGTACCCGCCAACGCAAAAATAAAAGCGATCAATAAGATCTTTTTCATGCCAACAGGCTAAGACAATTCTTCCTCCGCGCCAAGCGCGAAAATGTTGTGACATGAAGAGCGCATGCCCGATTTGTTGGATAGCGGTAGAAAGAGCCACGTTATGGTTCTCACTCCGTCCCGACCGGACGTACGAATGCAGCGTTCCTCTGCCGCGTTGGGAAAGCAATCGCCCCCGGGAGCGCGGCTGTCTCGGTCGCATCAATCCGACGACGGATCGTCGATATCGTGCCTGTCCCTCTATCCGGCTCTGGGCGGAAACTACGTGCTTGGTAACTACGTGTCTGTCCCCATAGTGCATTCCAAGAATCGCCGCGCTCCTGAGCAGGCGAATGCACTCGCCGTGCGGGCGGCAGCACATCACACTCATTCTGGACGGCGCGGGTTATGATGGGCACAATGCGGCCGCAAAGAAGACAACCCTGACATGAACAAGAAACCCGTCCGAATCGCAGTCACAGGCGCAGCAGGCCAGTTGGGTTATGCGCTTGTGTTTCGCATTGCTGCCGGCGACGTCTTCGGTCCTAACCAACCAATCGTGTTGCAGCTTATCGAAATCGAACAGGCCATGCCTTCCCTGGCCGGGGTCACGATGGAACTCGAGGACTGCGCGTTCCCACTGCTGAAAGGCGTGATTGCAACTTCGGACCTCGGGCAAGGCTTTGACGGGGTCGATTGGGCATTGTTGGTTGGCAGCGTTCCGCGAAAGGCAGGCATGGAACGCAAGGATCTTTTGGGGATCAACGGACGGATATTCGTCAACCAAGGTCGCGCTATTCAACAGCACGCAGCCAGCGATGTGCGGGTTCTTGTGGTTGGCAACCCGTGCAACACAAATTGCCTGATTTGCATGACCAATGCGCCGGACATTCCACGGGACAGGTTCTTTGCGATGACCCGCCTTGATGAGAACCGCGCAAAAGCGCTGCTTGCTCGAAAAGCCGGCGTGGAAATCACCTCGGTGACAAATGTCACAATCTGGGGCAACCACTCGGCGACACAGTATCCCGATTTCACCAACGCACGGATTAGTGGCAAACCGGTGATCGATGTGATAACCGATCGTGCATGGCTCGAGCGCGAGTTTATCAGCACAGTTCAACAGCGGGGCGCGGAGATCATCAGGGCCCGCGGCAGTTCAAGCGCCGCCAGCGCCGCAAATGCAGTGATCGATAGTGTCAGGTCTCTTGTTTTCCCGACTGAACCCGGCGACTGGCACAGCGTTGCAGTGTGTTCCGACGGCAGTTACGGCGTCGAGCCCGGACTGATCTGCTCGTTTCCGGTGAGACACGACGGTGTGCGTTGGCAAATTGTCAGAGGATTGGAGATCGATGAGTTCAGCCGGAGCAAGATCGATGCTTCAGTGGCCGAGCTGAAAGCCGAGCGTGCCATGGTAGCAGACCTTCTCGGGCATGGAACCGAATAGTCGGTCGCAGAATTCCTGTTCTATTATGAAACGTCGAGAATTCCTTGGAATTGCTGGGGTAACTGGTTGCGGTCTGGCCTTTGGCGCGTCAACTGCATGTTTTGGTGCGCAGCGGGGAAAGCGCGGTGTGAGACCGGTGCTTGGAGTGGAAGATTTGCCGACCGGGAGTGCTCCGTCGCCGGTGCAGTTCCCACATTTCCCCAGTCGGCTGCACGCATTTGTCTGGAGAAACTGGGAGCTCGTGCCTGCGGAGCGGCTTGCTGCCGTGGTTGGCGCCACTCCTGCGCAAATTCGGGCAGTTGGCGCTGCCATGGGCCTGGGATCACAGCCACGGATCACAAGGGATCGCATGAAAAGGTCAGCACTCACGGTGATCCGGCGGAACTGGCATTTGCTGCCATACCCACAGCTTCTAGAGCTGCTCGGTTGGTCGGCAGACGAACTCGCTTTTGCTCTCCGGGAAGACGATTTCCTGTTCATCAAGCTCGGCAGTTTGAAACCGAAATGCGATCGGATTACATGGGAGGAACCTACCGTAGCCACGCGCGCTCTGGAACGGCAAATCGCCGAGACTGTCAAGCGCGAGTTAGGCCGATTGGACGCCGCGCATGGCGAGGATTTGTTCGGTTTTGTTACAAAGCTGTCAGCGGGGGGGCCAGCGGCCAAACCATCGCCGGCAGGGCGCGATTTGCGGTTCTGTTACTCGTACTTTGCGTTGTACGGCGATCCGTTGCTTGATCGCGAGGCCGATCCTTACCCGGAAGGTTACTTGGCGCGGCTTGTTGCTTCGGGTGTTACCGGGGTTTGGCTTCAAGGGGTGCTGTACAAACTGGCGGTTTTTCCGTGGCGACCGGCTCTGAGTGACGGAAGCAAAGAACGGTTGCAGAACTTGCGGCGGCTTGTGGTGCGGGCGAAGCGGCATGGCATCAAAGTGTTTCTTTATCTCAACGAACCGCGTTCGATGCCGTTGCGTTTCTTTGAAGACCATCCCACGCTCAAAGGGGTTGTGGAGGGCGATCATGCTGTTCTTTGCACGAGCGTGCCCGAGGTCCAGGAATACATGGTGCATGCCGTATCCACCATTTGCGAAGAAGTGCCCGAGTTGGGAGGTTTCTTCACAATCACAGCATCTGAGAACCTGACCAACTGCTGGTCGCATCATCACGGCGAAGGCTGCCCGCGATGCGGTCGGCGTACACCTGCAGAAGTCATTGCCGAGGTCAACGGGCTTATAGCTCGCGGGATTCGGCGGGCCGGTTCGAAAGCTCGATTGATTGCATGGGATTGGGGTTGGAACGATTCATGGGCGGAAGAGATCATCCGGCTTTTGCCACCCGAGACCAGCCTGATGAGCGTCAGCGAATGGAGTCTGCCGATCGAACGTGGCGGTGTGAAAGGCGATGTTGGCGAGTACAGCATTTCGGCGATTGGCCCGGGGCCGCGTGCAAAGCGGCATTGGGAGCTGGCAAGGAAGCGGGGGCTGCGAGCGATCGCGAAAATCCAGGCTGGCAACACATGGGAATTGTCGGCCGTGCCGTATATTCCGGCGTTGGAAAACGTGGCGACTCATGCTGCCAACCTGCGCGATGTTGGTGTGGATGGCCTGATGCTTGGGTGGACATTGGGCGGGTATCCTTCGCCGAACATCGAGGTCGTTGCAGAGTGCATGGCTGGGAAGCCGCCTCAGGATGGCATGCGCACCGTTGCTGAACGCCGAGTCGGCAAACGCCTTGCACCGTCCCTGGTCGAAGCATGGGCAGCATTCAGCAAAGCGTTTTCAGAGTTCCCGTTCGACACCGCCGTTCTATACAACGGCCCGCAGCAGCTTGGTCCGGCAAATCTTTTGTGGGCACAGCCGACCGGTTATCGCTCAACCATGACGGGGTTCCCTTACGACGATCTGGACGGGTGGCGCGGGCGGTATCCGGCTGAGGTTTTGGCCAATCAGTTCGATAAAGTCGCAGACGGCTTCAACAGCGCGATTGCCCGATTGCGCGAACAGGTTGACAGTGCGGGTGCAGCGCGCCCGCAAATGCAGGCGCTTGAAGACGAGTTGCGCGTGGCCGAAGCCGCAGCAATACACTTCAAGAGCGTCGCGAATCAGGCGCGCTTTGTGATGGCACGCCGTGCTCTGGCTCAAGCAACTGACCCGGCTGAAGCGCGCCGGTTCATTGATGCGATCGAGGCCCTCGTAAGGAACGAACAAGCGCTGGCCCGCCGTCTCTATGCACTGCAGAGGCAAGATTCGAGGATCGGGTTCGAGGCTTCCAACCAGTACTTTTATGTGCCTCTGGACCTTGTCGAAAAAGTGTTGAACTGCCGTGACCTTCTTGAACGCTGGCTGCCCGAAGAACGCCGGCGGCGAGGCGTGTAACCGAACACACCGCGTGCCAAGTCGGTCTGAGGCGGATCGTTGATAACTTGGAAACCCTACCGGATCACTTGCCCGGACACCTAACCCGCATATTTCATACCCTGAGCAGTCTGCGAAACGGGTGTCTTCAAGCAACCAAGGAATATGCGGGCCAACGGTTCTGTTGCGCATTGTCTCACCCGGTTCTTGATTGGTTTATCGGTGTGGGGGCATATTTGCTTTGAGACAGATGTGGAAGTTCCTGGCCAATGTCTGGGGGCTGGCGCGGCCTTACCGAGCACGATTGGTGTTGGGAGTGGCAGCAGGCGTGCTTGCAGGGCTCATTGAGCCTCTGATGATAGCGACCGTGACCTTCGTTTACGGGCTGGTTTTTCCTTCCGCAAACGCCGGGCCGGTCGCCAACCAGCTTGCATGGGCTCCAGGCTGGCTCAGGGACTGGTTGGTTTCTGCAGAGCAGGCATTGTCCGCCGGATTACGGGGAAACGCATGGGCCGTGGCGGCTTTGCTGGCAACAATTCCCGCCGTGATGTTCTTGCGTGGGCTGTTCGGGTACTTGAATGCCTATTTCCTCCAATGGACCGCGGTCCGTGCGATCGCCGACCTGCGCGTAAAGCTGTTTGCGCATCTGTTGAATCTTTCGAGCAGTTTCTTTGACCGGGCAACCAGCGGCGAATTGATCTCGAGGGTCATGAACGACACCGCGGCGCTGCAACATGTTATTGGCAATATAACAGGCGTGATCGTCAAGGACCCGGTAACGCTGGCGAGTTTGCTTGCCTATCTCCTCTGGCAACAGCCGAAAATAACGTTGATTTCGATGGTGGTTCTGCCCGTGTGCATGGTGCCAGTGGCGATTTTCAGCCGCAAAATCCGGCGGTCGAGCCGCGCTGCGCAAACGCACGTTGCCGAACTGAGCGGTCTCATGGGCGAAGCGTTTGCCGGAAACCGGATCGTCAAGGCCTACAACCTCGAACCCCGCCTGATAGACCAGTTCCGGACAACCGCGCGGAAGTTCGTCACACAGTATATGCGCATCGTGAGGTCGTCGGAGATCCCAGGGCCGCTGCTCGAGTTCGTGGGCGCAATCAGCGTGGCGCTTGTGCTGTTATGGCTCGCGTTCGGGCATTTTGCGCGGCCGAATTCGTCAGATTTCCTTGCCGTTGTGCTTGCCATCTTTTCGATGTACCGCCCGCTGAAAAACCTCACCAGACTTCACAATCAGCTCGAACAAGCAAGAGCGTCGAGCCAGCGCGTTTTTGAACTTCTGGACATGCGAAGCACGTTGGCGGAGCCGCCCAAACCCGTTCCTCTCAAGGCAGCAGGCGCGGAGATCGAGTTCGACCGGGTCGAGTTTGCCTACAATGAAAAGCCGGTCCTGAAAGACATCAGCCTTCGAATCGCTCCCGGCCAGTTGGTCGCTGTCGTGGGAGCGAGCGGGTCGGGCAAAACCTCACTCGCAAACCTGCTCATGCGTTTTTACGATCCGCAACGCGGCGCGGTCCGGATCGGCGGAGTTGATCTCCGCGACGTGGCCATGCAAGACTTGCGAAGCCAGATCGCGGTCGTCACCCAGGAAAGCGTGCTGTTCAACGACACCATCCGCCACAACATCGCTTTGGGCAGGCCGGGCGCAACCAACGAAGAAATCGAAGCCGCAGCACGCCATGCTCATGCGCACGATTTCATTATGGCCAAACCCGGCGGATATGAGGCCGTCGTTGGCCAGGCCGGAGTGACGCTCTCGGGCGGTGAACGGCAAAGAATCGCCATAGCCCGCGCGGTTCTAAAGAACGCCCCAATACTGATACTCGACGAGGCAACAAGCGCTCTGGACTCCGAAAGCGAACGGGCCGTCCAGGCTGCGCTTGACGATCTGATGCAAGGGCGCACCACAATTTGCATCGCGCACCGGCTCTCGACCATCCATAAGGCGGACGTGATTGTTGTCCTCCACGAAGGAAGGATAGTTGAGACCGGCACACATCAACAACTGCTCGCGCGCGGCGGAACCTACAGAAAACTGCACGATCTCCAGATGCCTTCAAGGAAGTAGATGCACGGTCACGGCGCCATGGACCGGGGACATCGCCATTCACGCTTCCATGGGGTACGGCGCGCAGTCCTTTGCCCGCCTCGAGTAAGGGCCTTTTGTCCTGTTTTCGGCGCGCAGCGGAGTGCACGCTTTACCTTTCATGAAGCCGTGCAAGACAAATATCGTGTCTGTCACTCTATTTGTTCCGCCACCGCCAAGAGCCTGCCAACGCCACTCACCGCCCCGCTGGGACTCTGGATCTGACGCCCCGCTAACACCGTGCCTGGCACTTTATGCGAACACAGTGCCTGGCACCTTATTTCGGCGGCCACGGATTGAGTACCGAATCATCTGCTGGGCAGGGCACGATCTGCTGGGAACGCACCCAAACACCGAGCCTGTCACCATATCCGCACCAAACAAGCCGCCCGACTTGCCTCTGGGCTTCAACCCTAGTAGGTTCAGTTCGTCCGGTGTCGAAAACAACGCGGCATATGCAAAAACGAATTGGCAACGCGATCTTGGTCGGCGCTCTTGCGCTCAACCTGATCTACGGCGCGCAGTATTATCTGAGATCGGCGGAATCCGCCGAAAAGAACGACGTTTACCTCAATCTCCGGCTTTTCTCCCAAGTGCTCGAAAGGGTGCGGCAGGATTACGTCGATGGGGACAAGTTGACGTACCAGGACCTCATACGCGCCGCCCTTAAAGGCATGCTCAATTCGCTCGATCCACATAGTGAATTCCTCGACCCCGAAAAATACGACGAGCTCAAGAAGGACACTGAAGGATCGTTTGGCGGCGTCGGAATCCAAATCGGACTCCGAAACGAGTTCTTAACCGTTATCGCTCCGATTGAGGACACGCCGGCTTCACAAGCCGGCATATTGCCTGGCGACCGCATCGTAAAAATCGACGGCAGCAGCACCGAAAAAATGAGCCTCACCGATGCCGTCAAACGGCTCCGAGGCAAACCAGGCACAGAAGTCACAATCACGGTATTGCGGCCTTCAAGCGGCGCGATCAAAGACTACAAACTCGTCAGGGCTGACATCAATTTGCCATCCGTCAAAGACATAAACGGAAAACGCGAGTTCCCGCTCGGTGATGGGCAGATCGGCTACATCCGTTTGACCCAATTCAGCGAACGCACCGATGCCGAGCTTGATGAAGCTTTGGACCGGCTGACCAAGCAAGGCGCTAAAGGTCTGGTCCTTGACCTGCGCGACAATCCAGGCGGTTTGCTCGATCAAGCAGCCAAGGTCTGCGAGAAATTCCTCCCAGCCAAAACACTCATAGTGTCAACCGAAGGGCGTGATCCTTCCGAACGCCGCGAGTACAGGTCAAGGTCGCGCGGAAAACACCTTGACCTGCCGATGGTTGTCCTTGTCAACGAGGGCAGCGCAAGTGCATCGGAGATTGTTGCCGGTTGTCTGCAGGATCTGAAACGCGCGGTTGTCGTGGGCGAACAGACGTTCGGCAAAGGATCAGTGCAGAGCATCATCACCCTTCAGGATGGGGCCGCGCTGCGCCTGACGACAGCCAAATACTACACACCTAGCCACCGGGTCATTCACGAGCAGGGCATAACGCCCGATATCGTCGTCCCGTTGACAACCGAGGAATCAGAAGCCCTGTTCATCAAGCGCATACCCGGAGCCGTCGAAACCCTCGACCCCGAACGCCAGGAGAAGGTCCGTCAGATTAGAGACATACAACTTGAACGCGCAAACGATCTCCTGAAAGGCATTACTTTGTACACCAGCAGAACTGGGTCCAGCGCCAAATCCAAGCCCGAAAACGTGGCCGCAAAACGCACCAGCGACGAGGCTAAGCCCGCGTTGCGCTGAGTGCGCACTGCGAGTTTCCGAAACAAACCAGGACCCTTCACAGCCGGCAGATTAAATGACCGTGCTTGCCATCGAGACGTCCTGTGATGAAACGGGCGTGGCAGTCGTCCGCAACGGCACGGTTCTGTCCAGCTTGATCTCCAGCCAAATCCGAACTCACGCGGAGTATGGTGGTGTTGTGCCAGAACTCGCCACCCGCGAACACCTGCGCAATCTGCCGTCCCTGACGCGCCTTGCTCTTGAATCCGCGAACGTCAGGCCCGCGGACATTGAGCTCATCGCAGCTACGCGCGGCCCAGGATTGCCCGGCGCACTGCTGGTCGGACTGAAATTTGCGCAGGGGTTTGCGTACGCCCTTGGTTTGCCGTTCCTTGGAATCAATCATCACGAAGCTCACCTTTATTCTGCATGGGTGCGCGGAAACCCTGCCCGCGCCGAGTTCGAAGTTTTCAGGCCAAATGTCTCGCTCATCGTCAGCGGCGGACACACTCTCCTCGTTCACGTCAGAGCGCTGCTCGATCACTGCGTTCTCGGCGAAACCGTAGATGACGCCGCAGGGGAATGTTTCGACAAAACGGCGCGGTTAATCGGCCTTTCCTACCCGGGAGGGCCGCAACTGGAACGTATGGCCAAAGGCGGCAACCCGTCAGCCTATCATTTTCCCCGCCCGATGCTCGAAGACGACACAAACGATTTCAGTTTTAGCGGACTGAAAACTGCGGTCGCATATTTCCTCCGCGACCACCCCGATGTCTTAGACGACCCCGAAAAACGGCGCGATCTCTGCGCCAGCGTGCAGGCTGCGATCGTCGATGTTCTCGCCTCGAAAACGGTCAGGGCCGCCAAACGCCTTCGTGTTGACACGGTGACAGTCTCCGGCGGAGTGGCATGCAACTCATCCCTCAGACACGCTCTCACCATGGGCTGCCAACAAGCCGGTCTGACCCTCAGAGTTGCAGATTCGGTTTTTTGCACCGACAACGCGGCCATGGTTGGTTTGCTGGCCGAGCTGAAGGCTGCACACGGCACGCCGCCTACGGACCTCGACGCTGAAATTGAACCCGGTTGGTCCCTTGGCGACGGAGACAAAGTCGAATGCGGTGGGTAACAGATGGTGTGGCGTTGGGGACGCAGGAGTGTGTTGAGAAACTGCTTATGAGATATCCGCCCACGTTTGGTCCGAAGCTGAAGGGTGGACTGGGGCGGATCCATAACTTGGAAATCTCAACGGCCCCCCTCGGATTCACCGGTTCCTTCAGCCCGGTGAGATTCCCAGAACCCGCATATTCCGTGATCTATTGAAGACACCCATTTCGCAAGGTGTTTGGCGGCAGGGGATTGTTTTCACGCGATGTTGCTGTTGGCTTGGTCAGGCTGGTAATCGTGGTGAGATGCGGAGTGGGAGGGACAGTCATGCCGGCCGAACACGTATTACCACGCCATAGCTGAGGTCTCGAAGGATCGTTGTATGCGGTTGGCAGAGGTCTTGTGTGCACTTAGCAAATAGAGGGACAGACACGGTATTCTGGTTAGCGCAAGCCTTCTCGGTTTTTTCTCGCCGCCCGGTGGCGTTCTGAGTATTAACTCAGCCGGGTTGACGACTCTGCCATGAAGATCTCGCGAAAGACCTGGCTCGCGATCCTGATTGCGGGGTTTATCGGTACCGTTCTTCTGGCATTCCCGGTGCTCCGCTATGTATTGTGGTTTGAATACTTCCGGGTCAGGGAGCACCTCTTGCGGGTGCCGTTTGAGGCGGACGCTTGGAAAAGCTATGAGCGCCAGTTTGGCAGCGGGTTGAAGAGTATTATAGAAACAAACTACTGGGCCTACGCGTTGCCTATTCGCCTCCGGATGGTGGATGACCTGATGGAGCGGAAGATTCTCCAAGGGAAGACGCGGACGGAAGTCATCGCTTTGCTCGGCGAGAGCGATGAAAAGCATCACTTCCAGGAGTGGGACTTGGTGTATTACTTGGGACCCGGGCGTTACCGCAACGCGATCGGCGATTCCGAGTGGCTGGTGATTCGCTTCAACAGTGACGGGAGAGTCAGCGAGCACCGAGTCATTCACGACTGATCTGGCACCGCTGGTTCGACCCGCTCTCGTCCGGCCGCCCTCCCGGCACCTAGATCTTTGGCGCTTGTTTGGTTCTGCGCCTTTCTGGCGATTTTTGGCGAATACTGGAACATGGTAGAGGCAGGATTCAGGAAACGTGCCAAGAAAGCAGTGTTACGTTGCACGTTAATTGGAGGGAAAATTCTCATAATAATTTGTCGGATTTGGGCGCAGGTGATCATGATAACCAGGCAGGGTGTTGGGATGTTTTTATGGAGGATTGGTGGTGTGCATGTGTTCAGGATGTTTGATGACCGAGGCTGTCCTTTATGCAGCGCAGTTGTTCCAAAGCATACAAGCGGATTCGCTCAGATTGTTCCTTGGAAGGGACGGCAGGGGGCTCAATGGGATGTTTGGGTTTTGGGTTGGGCGGAGAGAGCCTGACGTGGCTGATGTGGAGGTCCTCTTCGAATCGTTCGGGTTGAAGTAGGTTGGACAGTTTGCGGGCTATGTTTGGCGGTCCGGTTGGGCCGATCAGCACCGCCGCTGATGGCACCGGTACGTGCCGAAGAGGCAGGAATAGAGGGACAGACACGATATTCTGGTTACCGCCGACCCGTCGAAGCCTGGCTCCGTGGCCAGGGACTGATCGAGGTCTCCATCAACGTAGGAACTGTTACACATTTTCTCGGAAAATGGTCCCATAACCTGTTTTGTTGCACACGCCAGCGGACCGGCCGGGGGTTTCTATCGGTCGTTCCGATCCGTTTTCCGGGATCGACATGCAGGTTCGACGGAGTACACTGCTCCGTAATCCATGAGCGAGGTCACCCGTATCCTCGATCGCATTGAGCAGGGCGACGCCCACGCTGCAGAGGAACTATTGCCGCTGGTTTATGAGGAACTGCGCCGACTGGCGGCGGCGCGCATGGCCAGCGAACCTCCTGGCCAGACGTTGCAGGCGACGGCGCTGGTGCATGAGGCCTGGCTGCGCCTGACCGGATCCCCCGAGGTCGAGTGGAACGGACGGGCACACTTTTTTGGCGCGGCGTCCGAAGCGATGCGGCGGATCCTGGTGGATCGGGCGCGCAAGAAGGCGGGACAGCGACACGGGGGTGGACTGCAGCGCGTGGACTTGAGTCATGTAACCGTCGCCGCTGAGGACAGCTGTAACGCTGCACGAAATTTTACGAATTAAAGGGTTGTTTTTCTCAGGATGTTTTGAGATGGAAAGCCGGTTGGTTTCAAATTAACACGAGAAAAATGTCCCAGCGCCCCTTGTCAGAAGAAATGGTTTCCGAATGGGGCCAACTGAGGCAATGAATACGTCGTCCAAACAATACACACAACCTCGCTGACCCCGGAACAGTATGTGGCAACACAGGCTCACAAGCAAGTCAAACCTCCGGAAAGTTGTCCCAACTGCCGCCGGGTTGGTTCCTTGGGAGCGCATGGTTACTACCAACGCTACGTAAGCGGGAACACAAAGAGAGAATTGCTGATTGCTGTTCGGCGGTTCAAGTGTCAAAACTGCGCGGTAACAGTCAGTTGTCTGCCCTCCTTTGCCCAGCCATACAAGCTTGTCAACAACGACACAATCACCGACGGTTTCAACGGCAAACAGGCCCCGCTGGTCGAACGGTGGGCTGGACTGATAGCCAGTTACTTGAGGGAGTTTGAAAGCCACTTGCCGGAGTTGGTGCGGCGGGTTGGCAATGTGTTTGGGCCGCTGAAAGTCAACCAATCGGCACAGGATTTCTGGCTGTTGCTGATCCGCCGCTGCAGAGACCTTGGCCGGGCCACCGCGATTCTGGTTGAGCAATTCCACACCTGCCTCTTCGGCACGTACCGGTGCCATCAGCGGCGGTGCTGATCGGCCCAACAAAAGCCTTCGAATGCCCTCTTGCCAACCAGCTCTGGATGGCAGATGTCTCCCACGGCCCAACCATCAGACTCCCATCAGGCCAGATCATCCGCACTCGCCTGATCGCCACACTGGACGATTGCTCCCGCCTGGTCCCACACGCCCAATACTACCCAGATGAAACCCTCTGCTGCTTCCTGGACACCTTCAAACAGGCCCTGGCAAAACGCGGCATCCCTGACAAACTCTACACCGACAACGGCAAAATCTTCACCTCCCACCACTTGAGAATCGTCTGCGCCAACCTCAACATCAAACTCATCCACGCCAAACCCTACCCCGCCTGGTCAAAAGGCAAAATGGAACGCTGGTTCAGAACCGTCCAGTCCGACTTCGAAGCTCAACTGCTGCTCAATCACCTGGCCATGCGCTCCATCCAGCAGGCCATCGAGCAAAACTGTCAAACCATCTCCTCGGCTCACCTCCAGCAAGCCCTGGAGCTGCTCCCCTGGCTGGCTCAATTGCACCAATCACCATGAACAACCCAAACCCAAGCCAAAACCCAAGCATCCCATTGGGCCCCCTGCCGTCGCTTCCCAGGAACAACCTGAGCGAACCCGTTTGTATGCTTTGGAACAACTGCGCCGCATAAAGGAAAGCCTCGGCCATCAAACATCCTGAACACATCCACACCACCAATCCTCCATAACAACATCCCAACACCCTGCCTGATTATCATGATCACCTGCACCCAACTCCGACAAATTATTATGAGAATTTCCCCTCAAATTAACGTGCAACGTAACAACCTTCACCAGCCCGGACAATGACCTCGACGAGATGCCCTTCGACGAGGGCGTCGGCACGCAGCGGTTCATGGTCTTCATCGGGGACGAGATCCTGCTCGCCTGGGACCCGGTGCTGGTTTCGGCGGGCCGGTATACGGCCAACGTCGCGCGCGCCCAGTTCGGCACCACGCGCGGCCAGCATGACGTCGGGGCCGAGTGCTGGTGCGTTCAACTGGGCAGCCAACCGCTCTTCGAGTGGTCTCCGCCGATGACCGCCACCACGGTCGGGCTCAAGGTCCAGCCCCGCCTGCTCCACCGCAACGTCGGCCTGGCCGATGTCTTGAAGATCACGCACACGGTCCAGCGCCGCGCCCTGCGCCCGCTCGGGCCCGCCAACCTGACCGCCAACGCCGACGGCGTCAGCCCGGTCTACTGGAGCGGCCAGGACATCGAGTTGGACTGGGACCTGACAAGCGAGAGTCGAGTCGGCAGCGATCCCGAGGTGGACCTCGAATGCCGGGCCGATGCGTGCGTGCTCGAACTCTGGGCTGGCGGCGTTCTCAAGGTGACGTTGACCGTCGGCAGGGACGGACCGTTCACACTCGCCAACGCTGAACTTGTCGCCGCGCTGGGCAGCGAAACCGACTTCACCGTCCGGGCCTACCTCGCCCTGGGCGGCTACCGCAGCCTCGACTTCGACTCGACCATTCTCACCAAAGTATGAACCGAACCCTCATCACCCTTGGCGTCGGGCTGCTGGCCCTGACGGCCGGCTGCGCCCGCTTCAGTGTCACGCAGATCGATGAAAGCCCCAATGAACGCACCATCACCACGCGCATCTCGGGCACGACGTTCTTCTCGAGCGCGCAGACGGTCTCGAAGATCAAGGCCGTCCAGACCGACAAGACCCAGAGCTTCGGGACCGAGGCCTTCGGCCAGCAGGGAGCGACCAACGTCGCCGAGACCGTCGAGGCCCTCACCCGCCTGATCCAATCCATCCGACCATGAGCACCATCGCACCGATCCGACTCAAGGACGTCAGCAACGCGGCCGTGTTCCGCGAGTTGACCGCCGACAACTTCACCATCCTGGCCGAAGAGATCGCCAAGCGCGTGGCCACCTACCAGAACGGCAGCCCGACCACCGTCATCGGCCCGCCGACCAGCGGGACACATGTGTTGGCCGAGTTCTGGCGCGATGCGCTCGGCGGGGAATGGGTCTGCACGGTGGCCGGCACGCCGGGAACCTGGAGGCAGGTGAAGCCGGCGGCCGTCACCGCCGATCCGGCCAGCGGTACTATCCCGACCGGCTACTTGATTTGGAACGTCGCCGACGGCGCGGTGAAGCGCCACGCGGGGGCCTATTCCTGGGAGATCACCGTCGGAGCGGGCACGGCTGCCAAGGTCGGGTTCCACGGTGCGACGCCCACTGCCCAGCGGGCCGACGCGGCGCAGGCCGCAGTCGTCTATGCCTCACAAACCATCAGCGATCCGCCGACGCGATCCGAGGTTCAGGCGCTCAATGACGGCCTGCTCGTGGCGATTACCCTGCTGAATGAATTGCGCGCCGCCGTAGTGGAGAAAGGACTGGTTAAGGGAGGAGCGTAACAGCAGGCTTGCGGGTTGCTCCCCCGTTTAATCAAAAGCCGCTGCCATCCGGAACACCGTCACCTGAATTCGGCGCCGGTCCACGGGAACTCCCACTATCACTTTGTGGGCAGGGCTGGGTAGACATGCCACTTCCGTCAGGTATGCCATCGCCGGAATTGGGTGCCGGCCCTCTGCTAACAGCCAACGCAATCAACGCTGCAATCACTGCCACCATCGTGCCCATAATCTTCCCTTTCTGCGAATTAGACTTTCGTCTTGTTGTTGTTTCATCAGCCACCGAAGTGGCTATGTTACTCGTCAGCAAACACCGTACCACGCGCACCGCCATCTGGTCAAGGTCTGTCTGTGTCCCGTTTCCGGGAACCAGAGAGTGTGCAGAAACGGCTGCGAACATTACCTAATCTATGTTGCTCTCACCACCGAGCTGCCGGAGAGAGTCTGCCTGCGCGACGAGCAATCCGGCCCAGGCGCCAACAACGATTAGTGGGGACTGTCGCCCACGGTTCCAAAGTGAGTTTGGGACAATCCCCCAAAAGAGCATCGCGCTATGTCCGATCTGACGGTCAGGCGCTGTCAAAGCGCCCCGGTGGCGGCCTTCTGTCCTTCCTGAATGTCGGTGGGCATCTCGACCTGTTCTCGCAGGCGACTTGAACCTGCGCCCGTCAGGCCGTCTCCGAGCGCCGAAATGTTTGGCAGATGCTTGGTTTTCGTGCCTGAGAAGACCGGGAATTGCCAGGGATTGGATGGGCTTGCCGGTTTGGCAACGAGAAGCAATAAACCCCTGCGAGCTAGGCTTGCGGGGGCTTGTAATTGGTTGCGGGGGGTGGATTCGAACCTACGATCCCGCACTGCGGGATTATGAGCCTGACGAGCGGCGGAGGCCGGTGAATGCGTACAACCCGATGCCTCCCTTTTGGCGCTTGAGCCAGTTCTCGAGTCGCCTCGCTTCTGTGAGGCTCATCGGTCCTTGCTGCCAAA
>JAAYVR010000017.1 GCA_012517065.1 Verrucomicrobiota bacterium
AATGGGGCCAATATGGGGACAGACACGTTGTTTGCAGTGTCATGCCGATATGGTTCCAGGCACGTTGTTTGCACATAAAGACAAAGCGGCAGCAAGCTGCCGCACTCCAAACGCTTCGCGCCTACCAACGCCCACTGCATCCGCGCCGGCGCGCGAAAAACCATTGGGGTCAGCGGCACGATCCAATGGGGCCAATATGGGGACAGACACGTTGTTTGCAGTGTCATGCCGATATGGTTCCAGGCACGTTGTTTGCACATAAAGACAAAGCGGCAGCAAGCTGCCGCACTCGAAACGCTTCGCGCCTACCAACGCAGAATGCATCCGCGTCAGCGGGTTAGAAAACATTGGGATCAGGGCGCTCTTCCTTGCTACGGAGTCGCAGGGCATATTGCCCCGCCTGGCATGACTGAAGGTCCGGGGGGGTGCAGGTGCCGGGGCGTTGCCTATCAGGCGACTTTGGTTCTAGCTACGCCGGGCTGGGAAATATGCGGGCTAAAGGAATCACACATGGATTCAATCCTCTGAGACTGCCGGGGTGGAATCGCAGGCAAATTTTGCCACATACGCGCCGTCCACACCATCTGCGAATGGGGTCAACCGCCGGTCCTCGATGAGGGCAAAACGGCGGGCCCGAGTCATGAACAATTCGGTCACAGCCCGGTTTTCCTCGGGTTCAAGACTGCAGGTACTGTAGATCAGAACGCCGCCCGGCCGCACAAGCTCTGATGCCGAAAGCAGAAGCTTTAGTTGAGCATCCTGAAACTTGGCAAAATCTCCGGGCTGAATTCTCCACCTGAGCTCGACCCGTCGTCGCAACACCCCCGTGTTCGAGCACGGCACGTCGGCCAACACGCGATCGAACTGTTGACCAGGCGTCGGCGCCTCAGCAATCGAGCATTTAACCCCCAGCCGCTCGCAATTCGCCCTCAGCCGAGCCAGACGATCATGTGCAGGATCAAAAGCTGCAAGGTGCCCTGCGTTGTTCATCAATTGCCCGATGTAGGTGGTTTTGCCGCCGGGCGCCGCACAAACGTCGGCAACGTTTTCGCCCGGTTGCGGAGCCAACATGCGCACGGCCAGCAGCGTGCTCGGGTCTTGGATGTAAAAGAACCCCTTTGCAAATGAATCCAGACCTGCCAATGGCGGGTGTGACAACAGCTCGAACACCGTGCCGTCCGGGGCCCAATCGAAGCTGCACGGGGAGGCTTCAACGCCCTCTTTTTTCCACAACTCGACCAGGGCGGCAGCGTCAGTCTTTAGGGTATTAACGCGCGCGAACGTCCGTGCCGGCTTGTTGTTCCATTCAAGAAGGGCGATTGCGTTCTGCCTGCCCAAGCGCTTAATCCATCGGTCCACCAGCCACGATGGGTGTGACCATCCCAAAGCCGGGTCGCGCGTCTTGAGTGTCTCGAGCAAGTTGATCGTGCTTTCTCTTTCGCGGGCGTAGGCGCGAAGCACGGCATTGACAAAACCTGCGTGCGACCCCAGCCCGCAATCGCGCGCGAGTTGGACCGTCTCGTTCACAGCAGCGTGATCGGGTATCCGGCTGAGCCAGAACATCTGATACAACCCGAGTTGCAGCACGGTATTGACCCCGGACCGCTGTCTTCCCGGGGCTTTTTTTTCTATTAACCAATCGAGCATCGCGCGCCACCTGACACAGCCATAGACCAACTCTTGCACCAAATGACGATCAGCCGAGCTCAAATCGCAGTTCTCAAGTTCGGCATCAAGCAGCCAATCCACAAACGCTCCGCTGCGCTTGTGTCGGGCCAGGACACGGTAGGCAATTTGTCTTGGTTTTTGCACCTGCATTAAGCAATAATCATCCGCGGCTGTTATTAGCCGATGTCAAGCCGATATGAGAGAAGAATTTGAAAAGCTTGAAGCTGTTGGAAAGATTCAGCACCGGCACGTTGACGCTCTTGTCGCACTGGCAGAGGCGGGTTATTGCGTGCACAAAGGCTGGGGCTTCGGCCGCATCCGCCAGGTTGACCCGGTCTTTGCCCGTTTCATAATCGATTTTCCAAACAAGCCGGGCCACTCGATGGACCTCGCGTTCGCGGCAGAATCGCTCAAGCCAATCCCCCGCAGCCATATACTCGCCAGAAAAGCCGAGGACATTGAAGCACTCCGCCAAATGGCCGCACTAAACCACCTAGAGCTGATCAAGTTGGTTCTCGAAAGCTTCGGCGGCAGGGCAACGGTGGACCAAATCAGGGATGTTCTGGTGCCGGATGTGATCGCCGATGACTGGAAGAAGTGGTGGGACGCAGCCAAGCGTGAGCTCAAAAAAGACGGCCATTTCATCATACCACTGAAGAAAACCGACCCCATCATTTACCAGTCGCAGGAGACCACGTTGACCGAACGATTGTTGCAGGAATTCAAAGCAGCCAAAGGACTTAAAGCCAGATTGGTCGTGGCCGGCGAGCTGTTGCGTAACAAGGATGATCTGCCAGATCGATTGTCCGCTTTCACAGAAGCAATCCAGCTCCTCAACCAGGAGATTTGTTCACACCAGCGGACCTTGCCCGCCCTCGCCCTCGAGGCCATTTTCACCAGAGACGACCTCCGCGCCGCCGCCGATGTTCCCGTAATGGAAGGCGAACTGGCCGAAGCAGCAATATGGTGCCAGATCGAAAACCCTGGCTTGGTCCTCGAACAAATCCCGGCCGCGAAACAGAAACGCGCATTGCAGTCGTTCCAGTCGTCAAGACCGGACGATTGGCACAAAGTGCTCCTTGATTTCCTCAACACCATCTCCGCCAAGCTTTGCACCGAGTGCGTCAACCTGCTCATCGAGCAAGGCCATCTCTCCGAACTCAAGCAAACCCTGGGCAAGCTCATCAACCAACACGAAGCCAGCAGCGAACTCCTCCTCTGGCTCGCACGCGAAAGGTCCGATACCTACGCCGATGTTCTCGGCCCCGAGGTGTTCCGTGCAATGCTCGCGGCAATGGAACGCGACCAGTTCAACGAAAAGAAAACCAACCGGCTCCGCGACTACATACTCGACGACCAGGACCTGCTGGTTGAATTGATCGAGTCCGCCGATATCGAGGTCATAAAGGATTTGACCCGGGCACTGCAGTTCTCGCCCTGTTTCGACGACATGGACAAGCGTTCCCTCCTTGCCCGCATCGTCAAAAAGTGCCCCGCCGTACAGACTCTCATCACCGGCGATCACTCACGCCAGGACACATCGTTGCTTGTCTCATGGGAAAGCCTCGAACGCAAAAAAGCCGAGTATGACGAGTTAGTCCACAAACGCATCCCGGCAAACTCCCGCGACATAGCCGTCGCCAGAAGTTACGGTGACCTTTCCGAAAACCACGAGTACAAAGCCGCAAAAGAAATGCACCGGCTCCTCATGCTCCGCAAGCAGGAGCTCGAAAACCAACTCGTCCGCGCCAGAGGCACCGATTTTTCCAACCCACGCACCGACGTCGTCAGCGTCGGGACAAAAGTTACTGTGACCGAAGTTGGCACCGACCACCGCGAGTCGTTCACAATACTCGGTGCATGGGACTTTGACGCTGATAAACACATAATCTCGTATCTGAGCCCGATCGCCCAAGCCATGCTGAACAAGAAAGTGGGCGAGGAAGCCCAGTTCGACCTGGAAGGCCAGACCAAACGTTATCGGGTCGAATCAATCGAACCATGGAAACTGCCAACACCGGCCGCCACCGAAACCATTTCAGCCACACCCGAGGCCGCAGTTGCCCCTGCGGGTAGCCCCAACGAATTGCCCCAGACTCCCCCGCAGGAATCCGCAGCCATCGACCAGTCACAAGAGACATTGCCCGCCAGCGGCGATCACGGAACGGCTTCCTTAAATGCGGAGACCGAGGCTGCGGAAAGCAACTCGGACGCCCCCGCCACGCCGCAAGATGCCGGGCTCACTTCGATAACCCCCGCCGCAGAAGCCCAGGAAACCAGTAAGCCTTCTTCAGACCAGACTTTAACCCAACCGTGACCACGGTTTTAAACAGAACCCCTATGAAACATAAATCACAAGACCAAAACAGTTCCCGTCGGCAGTTCCTGAAAACTTCAGGTTCATTGGCAATTGGTGGCGTGCTCGCCTCAACCCTCTCAGTCCCAAGAGGCGTTTTCGCAGCAGGCACCGATACACTCAAAATTGGCCTGATCGGCTGCGGCGGACGTGGCACCGGCGCAGCTTCGGAAGCTCTAACCGCCGACAAAAACGCCGTCCTCACAGCAGTCGCAGACGTTTTCAAGGAAAGATGTGAAGCCGCCACAAACTCCCTAAAAGGCAATGCAGCACTCAAAGACCGCGTCAAAGTCACCCAGGACACGATGTTCGTCGGGCTCGACGGTTACAAACGCCTCATCGACAGTGGTGTTGATGTTGTTCTGCTCGCCGCGCCGCCCGGATTCCGGCCCCAACACCTCCGAGCCGCCGTCCTCGCCGGCAAACACATCTTCTGCGAAAAACCCATGGCAACCGATGCCCCCGGCGTTCGGTCAGTGCTCGAGTCAGTTGAAATCGCCCGCACAAAAAACATCTCGTTGGTGGCGGGTTTCTGCTGGCGCTATGAGTTCGGACGACGCGAATTCTTCAAACGCGTCCATGACGGTGCCATCGGCGAAATCAGAGCCGTTTATGCCACGTACCTGACCGGCCCGGTAAAACCAATGCCCCCGGCCAACCAACGGCCCGCTGGCATGAGCGATGTCGAATGGCAGCTCCGCAACTGGTACAATTTCACCTGGCTTTCTGGCGACGGCCTCGTCGAACAGGCTTGTCATAGCATCGACAAGATCGCATGGGCAATGAATGGCAGACTGCCACTCCGCGCCGTAGCAAACGGCGGCAGACAAATCCCCAACAACGAAGGCAATATCTACGATCACATCGACGTCTTTTACGAATACGAAGACGGCGTGCGCGCGTTCATGGCCCAACGGCAGATCGCCGGCTGTTACAGTGACAATTCCGACTACCTGCTCGGTTCCTCTGGCACTGGCACCATCAAAGGCTGGAACGAGCCGGTCATCAAAGGCGCCACAACATGGCGTTATTCGGGCCAGAAAAATAACATGTACCAGACCGAGCACGACGAACTGTTCGCGTCCATCCGCTCAGGTAAGCCGATAAACGACGGTATTTGGATGGCCCACAGCACTCTCATGGCCATCATGGGACGCATGGCTGCTTACACCGGCCAGGAAATCACATGGGACCAGGCCATGAACTCTCAGGATAAACTCGTGCCCGACGAGTTGACATGGGACATGAAACTGCCGATTACCCCCATGGCAATGCCGGGCCGCACAAAGTTCGTTTAACCGGCCCGCGCTTCACTGAGCGCTCAACCGGTTTCTAATGAACTTGATGCCGGGTTGCTTTGTGGCATACTGACCACGCGCATGAGACTCTAACGCGCCGCAGATTCCAGGGCGGCCAGCGGATGATCAGCTCTGGCTTGCCTGTTGCGGCGCGAGTTCTTTCTTGCAATCAAGTGGAAGGGTGGCTGAGTGGTTGAAGGCACCTGACTCGAAATCAGGCGTAGGCGCAAGCCTACCGTGGGTTCGAATCCCACCCCTTCCGCCATCTTTGCTGTTTTTGACCTGGAACCAACCCGTTGGTCGCAGGTCAAAACCAGCAAGAATATGGCGGCATACGTAATAGATGCCGCTTCAACCCGAGAGGCGGCATGTATGGTCACCGCGATCAGGCCCGCGGAGTCTGCAGCGAAGCAAATGGATGCCAGCCGTTGCAGACATAGGTGCCCTGAGGCATCACAACGAGGAGATTCTTTTGCAAACATGGCCGGCAGATGCCTTCATTCGCGAGCCTTCACCCTGATCGAATTGCTCGTGGTGATTGCGATCATCGCCATTCTGGCCGGGATGTTGCTGCCGGCCCTTGCCAGGTCCAAGTACACCGGCCTGCGCGCGGTGTGCGTCAACAACATCCGACAGCAACACCTCAGCCAAATCTTATATGCCGACGACAACAATGGCCGGTTCCCATTCCACGACGACATTAGTCCGGACTATCACCGGACACCGATAACCGGCACTCGCAGCATTGTGAATTGTTTGCGCGGCACCTACCTGAAAGAAACCCAGATTCTCATATGCCCAATCACGCGCAAATCATTCGGCAGAATCTGGTTGAATTACGAGAGCATGACAAATTTCGCCAGCAAAGACACTCGCGACTATGGCGGTTGGGACACACCCGCCCAGTACGTTTACACGCCATACATGTGGTTTGCCAATTTCACCGCTAACCCGCCCATGAAGTTTGTCGATGCCGAGGGCAAGGTAAACCCCAACCCCGAGCTGAACGAACCCGCATGGCCGCAAACCACCAGCGAGTGCGACAGCCGCCGCGCTTTCATCACGCATCGGATCAGTGATACGCCCGGGACGGCCCTGTGGGATGTGGGACACCTCGGGCGATTTGGCGCCGGCAACCAAAGCAAGCCATTGTGGGCTTTCTCGGTAACGCCAGATCAGCCAGTCGGCCAAGCGGATGGCAGCGTTATTGTGCGCCCCAAAGCCAGAATCCTCCCGCGCGCCAAAGGCGGTCCAAGCCCCGACACAACGTATTATTATTAGCGAGGCTCAGCCTCAGACCGGCTAAGCACGTGGTGCCAGAATACCCACCAAGCGACGGCCTCTCTCGATACCTCGCCCGCCTCGCCAAAACGGCCGTTACACGGTTCCCCCGTTCCTCCGCAGAGTAATGCACCAGTTAATGAGCTGATTCAGCACATGCTGCCCGACGCACACGCAGCTAGAAACACCGCAATACAAGGTGACAAGGCTCGGTATTACCATCCTCACCGGCCAACTGCTCAGATTTCCCCAGACATTCAGTCAGGCGAGACCTCCGCCGCCCGCACATTTCGTGACGAAGACAAAGTGACAGGCACGATGTCCATTAACGAGTTGGGGGCGAATCTTCCTTTTTTGTTCCAGTCGCAGGGCTGGCAGTAGGCCGTGCTTCGAATCTCAATGCAACCGAGTTGATGCAGTAACGCAGCCCTGTCGGGGGCGGTCCGTCATTAAACACGTGCCCCAAATGCCCGCCACAGCGCGAGCACAAGACCTCCGTGCGAATCATGCCGTAGCTGCGGTCTTCGCGTGTAGCAATCGCATTGGAAACAGACGGAGCAAAAAAGCTCGGCCAGCCGCATCCGGAGTCGAACTTGGTTTCCGACAGAAACAATTCCTGGCCGCACCCGGCGCAGCAATAACGCCCCTGCGCATGGTGGCGCCAATACTGCCCGGTAAAAGGTTTTTCAGTGCCCTTTTGCCTCAGAACGCGGTATTGCTCTGGCGTAAGCACCCGGCGCCATTCTGTCTCTGATTTCTCGACCTTGTTCGTTGTAGTAATGCGTTCCTGCATAGGAGACTTGGGAAGTGCTGTTTCGTTCCGTGGATCAGCGCCTCGAGTTGAATTGGGGGGCACATTTTGCTGTCCGCTGCATGCGGTCAGCCAAACGCAAACCAGTCCTGCGAGTTTGTCCAATGTCCTCATCTGAAAACGCCAGAGTGCTTTGTCGCTTTGCGCAACAACCATGTTTTACAGTAGCGCATCAATTGCGCGGCGCAAACTTGTTCCGGTGTTGCAAATCGTGCCCTTTGTCATGTAGAATCTCGTGTTTCAAACGTTTGCCGTTGGACGGCCAACAAACCAACGGGTTTTCACGGAAAGGGTTAGTCGTTCACTTTATGCCGACATACCAGTACATTTGCACCAAGTGCAATCATCAGTTTGAAGTGTTTCAGTCGATAAATGATCGTCCGTTGCGCATGTGCCCGCGCGACAAGTGCGCGCAAAAGAAATGGGGCCGTGGCAAGGTCAAACGGATTGTAAGCGGCGGCGCCGGCTTCCTGTTCAAAGGAAGCGGGTTTTACATCACTGATTACCGCAGCGAAAGCTACCGCCAAGCAGCAAAAAAAGAAGCTGAAGCGGCCTCAGGCAAAAAGGACGGCACTGGCCAGGCCAAACCGGAAACAACCAAGTCCGAACCTAAGAAAACAAAAACCAAGTCGGGTTCCGACTGATTCGTGCGAGGACGGCTATCCAGATTTGGCAGCCGGAATGCTGCAAACACGATTGCAGAATGCCACTTTCGAGTGGGCCAATAAAGCTCTGTAGCGGACACAGTGCCTGCTTCCGCAAGCGGTTCTGCGCATCGGTGCTGCTCGTTGCGCTGGTGGCACTGGCGGGGACAGCCACAGGGAAAACGGCTGTGGCCGTGCAAAGTAGCTCCGGACAGTTCATCGTCCACAGCCCTTACCCCACGACCCCGAGCTTTGCGCAATTGATTCGGCAGCCCGAAAGCCAGGTGATCACTCTCCAGCCGGACCCGCTTGCAGTAGCTGGCGAACGCGTGAAAATGGCGCTGTTGCGTGAGCTCGGTCTGAGAGACCGTTGGCAGGGCCGAATCAGGCTCAACATCCGCAGTGACATGTCTCAATCGGGAACCCCGCTTGTTGTGGTGGCGACAAGGTTCGCTGACGGATGGGCTTATACACTTGATCTGCCTGAACAAATTGAACGCGACGCGCTCGTTCGGCTGTTGCTGCAGGCGCTTTTGATGGAGCTTGCCAACCGCAATTCCGGTCCTTTCTCGCCAGAGCTGCCAATCTGGTTGCTTGAAGGAATGTCAGAGCGCATCCAAAGCCTCGTCGGCCCGGAACTCGTTCCTCAACAGGCACCGTTACTCGGTAGGGTCGGTCCCCAACTCGCGCGGATGCCGCCCATGGTCAAGGATCAGATAGGCTTTGGCGCGGCGGAAGCGCTGCGAAACTGGCTCAGAGAACATCCGCCGTTGAGCTTCAACGATCTCAGTCTGCCCCCGCCAAGGCTGCAGGGCGACAATCTCAAAACCTACAGAGCGAGCGCGCAGTTGTTCGTGTCCGCTTTGCTGCAACTCCCGAACGGCAAACGCGCCATGACAGATATGATCAGCCTGTTGCCGCAACGATTGAACTGGCAAACAGCCTTTCTCGAAGCGTACAGGGCCCATTTCCCGCGCTTGCTCGGGGTCGAACAGTGGTGGGCATTGGTCTCGCTTCAATTCCTTGCCGGCACTGAACCGCACTCGTGGTCACCGCAATTGACACGCCGAAAGCTCGACGAGGTTTTGCAAGTCCTGGTCGAGCGCAGAGCTCCACAGGAGCAAACTCCGGTCCGGGGGCCTGTCCCGCTGCAAGAGATAATTCGCCAAACTCCGTACGGGGTACACAGGGAACTATTGCGCGGCCGGCTTGCTCAGCTCGAAGTTTTGCAGCAGAACGCTGCGCCTGAGTTCGTCCCGCTGATCAACCAATACGCGAAAATTCTCCGGGAGTATGTCTATCGTCCCGCCCGATCAACAAGGAACACGCCCGGCGCAGGCCGTACATCGTCAAGCATTCAACCTGCTGCACGGGAAGTGGTCTCCAAATTGGACCAGTTGGACCGCAAAAGGTTTTCGCAGCCTGCCACCCCGCCAAGTCCACCGCCCAAGAAACCTTGACAGCAAAGGGTAGCCGCAAGTCCGCCGCTCTAGCCCGCATATTTCATACCCTGAGCAGTCTGTGAAATGGGTGTCTTCAAGCAACCAAGGAATATGCGGGCCCCGGAAATCTCACCGGAATGAAGCTTTGGGTGTCTTGGGTTGGTCAAGCGGTGAGATTTCCGGGCTAGTTAGGGCAATCGCGCTTCAGGGATTGTGCGCCCTACCTTCCGAAGCCCGGCGTCGCCGGAACTAGACGGCCTGGACGGACACCGCCCCGGCTCCACCGCCCGTTGATGAGGGCTGCCAGCCACGCTGGGCTGCGAAATATCTGCTGCAGCTCGGTCTTCAAGGACAACCACCCTGATCAAGCCCCGACCGGACGCCGCACTCCCACGGTAATTCCCAAATCATGACCTCGAGTTCTTGACTCAAGTTTTCAGCGGGATGAGTGAACCTCAATCCTCACAGTGTATTGGACCAAAAAACGTTTCCATCAGGAAAGGCGCGCGCTGCGGCACTCCGCGCCTGCACGCAAAGTGAACAAATGCCGATGCACCGATGTGCTTTGAAAACCACGTGAAGGCAACTACGTGTCTGTCCCCATATGCGCTGGATATCCGTGGAATCCGTGAAATCCGCGGTCGATAGACTCTGTCGTGTTCTCCTTAGGTTTCTTAACCGCGGATGGCACGGATGACACAGATACGCAAACTACGTGTCTGTCCCCATATTGGTTGGTAGGAAAGCGGCGAACGGGGCCGCCTCGAACCGGGAAGTAGAGAAAGGACACACATGGTTACGGGACAGTCGTGAGAAAACACGATGGTCACACAGAGGTCAGAAACCGTGTACACGTGACAACGGCGGATAACAGGGCGGCACGAAGCCGTAAATGGAAGAACCGTGTGCGCCAGCCTGTCGGTTGCCAGGGTAATCACACTGTCGCACCGCATGCCCATTCAAGCGGAATGACAGTGGCCAAAAAGCCGGCCGCCGGGGCGGGTGGCACCCACACCCGGCGGCTGCTGAGACTTCTGTCAGATACGGCCGTGTTCGGTTACATGACTCGAACTCGGTAGAACTTCTGACCGGCAGGCGTGACCACCCACGGGCTTGACGCGCCACCCACCGCATTGTACGGGCCGTCCACGTTGTCTGCGGCTTCCAATGTGCCGGCGCTCCACTCGATTACGACCTGGCCGCTGGCATTCAACTTGACATTGACGACAACGTTTTCAGCAGGCCGCTGAGGCACAGTGCCCTGTTGGTATGACTTTGGCCCGCCGTTGGCACTGTCGTTGATCAAGGCTCGCGTTCCATCAGGATTGACGACGAACCATTCGATGGTTGCATCGCCGCCGCCCTCGAAATAGATCGTTCTAAAGGCATACACGCCGTCCTCGAGCACGCCGAACTGGAACAGCGTATCGGCAGCCGATCTGCCACCGTTGTATTCTCCGAGGATCATGGGATTGTCGTTCAGGAATCCCGCGTAAGTGCGGAATCCATCGTCGCTGTTGACACCCATCGTGTAGAAACCTCGGGCAAGCTCGATGAAGGTCGTGATCTCGACAGCAATGCCGTCCGTGCTTCCGGTTGTGCCTGGAATGCCAGGCATCGCATCGTCCGGAGTGAAATACCCGGCCGTGCCGCCAAGACTCTGATTCACATTGATGACAGTTGGAATCTTGAATGTCATCGTGCCCGCGCCCGGGGTCAGGGGCGAGCCGGTGTCAGAGGCAGGTCCAAAACCGTATGGGTCAGCATAGTTTTCCAATGGATTGCCGCTGCCATCGCGGAGCCGACCTGCCAGTGCATCTTCGGCCCGCTGCACTGTGGTGTCCTGGTTGGCTTCGTTTTGGAACATTCGCCAAACGAAACCGCGAACGCTGGCATCGTTTACCTTCATTGCGGGCGTGAGGAGCTGATAGTTGGCTGTGGTGAAAGACCATTCGACCGACCGCGGCGCGCCGTCATCGTAAGACACAGAAACGTTATAAGTCGTGTTGGCATTCCACAACGTGGCCGGGCTGAACGTGGCGCGCGTAACACCGCCGGACTTGCTGACTGTGGCGGGGACATCGGCGGCGTTCACTTTCATCTTCACCGTGTTTTGGTCAACCGATGCCCCACCGTCATAGATGACAACCTGGATTGGTGCGTTGCCAGCCACATTTGCCGCCCCGGGCGCAGGCATGACTACAACGGTCGAGGAGTTAGGCAGGGCGCTGCTGGGGATCAGCATTAGGAAGTTCAGAACCAGGTTGCCGTTGGCTTCGGGCGGGGTCAACCGGAGTGTGGTCTTGCCCCCCAGCGACAAAACGATTGGGTTGCCCTGATAATCGGCCAATGGAACAAACTCAAAGTTGAGGAGGTTACCCGTCCGCGGCACTCGAAATGCACCTAGCAGCTCGACGGTTTGGTTGGGCTGGGCCGGGTCGCTGGTTACACGGTCGAGGCGCACGCTTTGCAGTGCTGTGCTTGCAGCGCGGAGCCAGACAGTGTAATTGCCCGACGGTATGGTGCGCGTGTAATTCCACCATTCACCGGCGCCAATTGTGCCGATCTGGTAATCAGACACACCCGCATTGACGAACGACTCTCTTGCGACATCTGCTGTAACGGCGGTATCAACCGAATCGGTGGGCCGGTATGTGCCAAAGGAATTGGGAGTGGTGTCGATGAAATCGACGGCTGGCGTCCCATACAATGAGTTATACGCGCCCGGAGCCGGATTGTCGAAGAACTGTCCGCCTGCGTAGTTGTAGTCTTCGGCTTCGATGATGGTCGCCTGCGAACCAACAAACGTGTCGAAGGCGAGTTCGTTGGTGGTGCTCAAGCCGCCGGAATCCGTGACAACAATCGTTGCTGCGTAGGTCCGGTTTGGCAATAGGCCGGAGTACTTGGCCGTTCTGCTTTGCGACGTGTCGCTGCCTGTTAACACCAATTGGCTGCTGACATCCTCGCCCGACAAGTTGAGCTTGAAACCCGACGCGGGCAATGTGTTACCCGGCATCATGGAAGTGGCCGTGAACTGCAGACCGGTCGCAGCAGGATGGAACATGGTCTTGTTGGCTGGAACGAATCCGCCTATCACAGGAGGCAACTGGGCGCCGGGTGGAAAGACGGCTTCGTCTTTGTACCCAAAGAAGTCCACGTCCAAAGCCCAGTTTTGCGGAGTGGCCGAACCGCCCATCGCAAGGAACGAATCGTTCATGTCGGCGCCCGTGCCAGCAGTCATCTTAAACACATGTGGAACAACATTGCCGTCAAAGAAAATAAAGGCCTCGTGCGTGCCGATATTTGCAGGGTCTTTTCTGATGACGATGTACAACTCGTGCCATTCCGTTGGATCAAATGCGACCACATTTGTCTTGGTGCCCTGGCCGAAGTTGACCTGATCTGTGGGCACGTTTCCGTTAAACTCGTTGAATGTCAGCCCGGCAAAACCTGCAACGTTCACCTTGGGATCACCGCCGGTTGTGTCTGTGGTTTGTGTGAACGAGAAGGCAATCGCGCCGGCGGGCACGTCTGCTCCATTGCCTCCCTGACGAATAACGAAGTTGCCCTTGCCACCGTCGCTGGTCACATAACCATCGCCGTTCTCGGGATAAGGTTGCACGCCGCTTGCCTGTTGGCCATCCCGATGAAGCGGATCAAGTGGTGGGCCAGCCTTTGCAAGGGTCGGAATACGCGCTCTAAAAGTCAGGGTTACCCCCGTATCCATTATTGTGAGCGCTTTCTCAATCCCAATATCTGTTCCAATATCATGGCCGAAATATACTTTTCTGTTCGACGGGTCGGGATAACCGTAGTCGCGCGGATCGCCAGTGTCCTGCAGCCGCAGGTATGTGATGCCGTTCTGGACGCCGAGCGAAGTTCCGCCAGGGCCGTTGCCTACGCCAAAACCGCCCGTGGAAAAGGTCCCGCCGATCTCGGACCCGTCCCATGCGTCAGAGTTGTTATCGTGCGTCCATGTGCCGTCCAACGAGGACCATCCAGTGCCTTCGCCTCCGACGAGCAATTGATCCCCGTTGTAAATGTAGGTCCATCCCCCGGGTGGATCGGGAAACAGAATGCCAGCATAACAGATCGCGGCGCCCACGACCGACGCCGCCCATACAAGCAAGGTTGATTTGAGGTTCATGGGTTAACTCTCCTTTCATCGGTTGGTTCTCATCACAGATCGTTATCATTTGGCACAGCAAATCGGGGAATGTCAAGCTGACGATAAACGGAGCTGTCGTGAGGAGACACGATCGACACACAGGGATCAGAGGACGAATATGGGGACAGGCACGCTGTTTGCGGTGTCATGCCGATCTGGTTCTAGACACGTTGTTTGTGCATAAGAACAAAGCGGCAGCAAGCTGCCACACTCCAAGCGCTTCGCGCCTACCACCGCCCACTGCATCCGCGGCAGCGCGTGAGAAATCATTGGGATCAGCGGGCTCTTCCTTGCGACGGAGTCGCAGGGCATATTTCCCTGCCCGGCGTGGCTGAAGGTCCGGGGGGTGCAACAGCCGGGGTACAGCCCGTGGGGCAACTTTGGTTCCGGCCACGCCGGGCTGGGAAATATGCGGGCTACAGCTTCAGGCGAAGCAGCGCGCCCCCGCCGGGTTCCAGAGCCAGTTCAGCGCGGCGGCCGTTTGCCGGTACCCAGCGCGCCGCGTCAGCATCGAATTTCTCCATGTCGGCCGGCCCGACCAACGCCGCTGTCTTCTTTGAGCGATAATCGAGATTGACCACCACGGCATGACTTGGCTTGGTCGCCCGGCCAAACAAGCCAAGCAAGAAACCGCGTTCAGCGTCGGAAGCGCCGGCTGTTGACTCGATTTTGAACGCCGAATCCTCAGGCACAGGTTCGCATCCCTGTTCCTTGAAGGTGGTATGATACACGCCGATGGAATCGAGATTCTGCAATTGACCGGCCATTGCAGCGAATTGGCGATTCAACGTTTTCAAGGCATGATAGAGTGGCGTTGGTGTGCCGTTCGGCAGAGCGATTCCACCTGTGTGGCCCGGGTGACAATACACGTAGTAACTTATGCCCTGCGCGCCATAAGCCGCAGTGGTGTACACCAGGTAACGCACTTCGTCCGGGTTTGGAACGCGCATGCTGGGTGTCCACGTACAAGCCTGGACAATGTTCAGAAACGGCACGTTGGCTCGTTGAGCGGCGCGCCTGATCATCGCCAGATTGAGGAAATATTGGTCACCGTCGCCCTGCGCCCTGAATTGGTAGTGGTCATAGCTCAGCAGAGCGGGTTTCACTTCCGCGACAAAACGTTTCAAATGCTCTGCGTATGCTGTGACTACATCGCCCTTTGTCCCGAGCTGCTCATTGTTGGCGTATGTTGGGAACAGGTTGATGTAGGCCATGTGCGCCGGATCGCGATCGCGCAGGAAAGCGACAAGTTTCCCGAGGCTCGGGAAAGCGGCTGCGCTCGGTTCATCAGTGATGAAATACGCATACATTGCCGGATGACTTCGGACCCGCTTTATCAGCGCTTCCAGTTTCTCGCGCTGCTCAGGAGCGTCCAGTGAACCCGGCGAAATCGTGCCGTCATGCAACAATGCTCGCAGGCCATGGCGCTGAGCGACGTCGAGTTCTTTTTCCGTGCACCAAACTAGGTTGAATCCACCCTCAACCATCTGCCGCGCCGTCGCATCTGTCATCGCCGGTCCTGCCCAGTAGGTGACAATGGGTTTGCCTATTCTCCATTCGCTGTTCTCGCTCGACAGAGAATGAGCCGTTGCCATGGCGACGCCAATGAACGCGGAAAGGACAGTGAACAGTTCCGATCTCAAGCTCGAAGTGATTGCGGACATGCGCTTCTGATAAACTCTGCGGCAGTCCGAGTCAATCAGCAACCTGCGCCGCGCCAGGCTTGATCAGGCCGGCGGCATTGAGTTCAGTTAAGACATCGTGTCTGTCCCTCTATTTGCTGCGCCCGCGCAAAACCCTCGCCAACCCCTTACGACGATCCCCGGAAACACCAGATATGACCCGACAATGTCTGTCCAGCCCGATTCGACGTGGCCACCCCAATATCGTGTCTGTCCCTCTATTGAGGCGCCAACATTGCACAACACACTTCCGGGATAAAGTGACAGGCTCGTTGTATGGGTTTTACGCCCTGATTGCGGCGTGGCCTGCGAATTGTCCCTTGTTCCAATCGGCGGTTGCCGAAGTCTGCGCGATATGGGGACAGACACGTTGTTTTCTAAGTCATGCCGATATGCTTCCAGGCACGTTGTTTGCGCATAGAAACAAAGCGGCAGCAAGCTGCCGCACTCCAAGCGCTTCGCGCCTACCAACACCCACTGCATCCGCGGTAGCGCGCGAGAAACCATTGGGATCAGCGCGCTCTTTCTTGCGACGGAGTCGCTGGGCATATTTCCCAGCTCGGAGTGGCTGAAGGTCCAGGGGGCGCAAGAGCCGGGGCACTGCTCGTACGGCAACTTTGGTTGCGGCTACGCCGGGCTGCGAAACGGGTGTCCATTGGAAATCAAGGAACATGCGGGTTCTTGGAGATTCTATTGGGCGACCTACCAATCAAATGCAGGGCGTCATTTCGGTGAGATTCTCCGGTTAGAACCAAGCAGGGAGCGCGCGGTCGAAATGTGTTCGTCTAATCCTATTGGGCGGCCGCCACGAGCCCAGCGCCGAGAGCGCCGGTGAACTGCGGGTCCTGAACGACCTGCACCTCGGTTTCGAGGGCCTCTTGCAAGGCTCGGCACATCCCGGGCTGCAATGCCACCCCGCCGGTGAAATACACCGGTGGCACAACCGCTCGCATTGCCATCGCCGAAACACGAGAAGCAATCGCTTTTTGCACGCCTGCCGCAATGTCCGGCACAGCCGCCCCCGACGCCAACAAACCGATGATTTCGGTTTCCGCGAAAACCACACAGGTGCTGCTGATCACCGCGGGTCTGGCGCTAGCCCAACTGATTTCGCTAAGCTCGCGCAGGTCAACGCCGAGCCGCGTCGCCACCATTTCCAAGAACCGGCCCGTGCCCGCGGCACAGCGGTCGTTCATTGCGAAATCACGCACACGCCCGTCTGGTTCGATCCAGATCACCTTGCTGTCTTGTCCGCCGATCTCGATGATAGTGCGCGCATCGGGTGACGTTTGCCATACCCCACGGGCGTGGCAGGTGATTTCCGTAACAGTGGAATCGGCGAATCTGACGGAGCCGCGCCCATAACCTGTGGCCACCGTGCGGGCAACCTGATTGCGGCCAAACCCGCTGACTTCCAGCGTTTGCTCGAACAGTGCTTCAGCAAGCTGCGCCTGGTCCACGCCCTGCTCGGCTATTCCGCGTCCGACAACTTTCCGGGTTTCCGCGTCGTAGAGAACGACCTTGATCGAGCGTGATCCTGCGTCAATGCCGGCGAATATCATGGTTTCTTCACTCTCCGTGCCCGAGCTGTTTCAAGCAGCGCCTGCAACCGGCCTGCCAGTGTCGGTTGCATGGCGTCGCACACGGGCGCAATTTCCACCTCGACTCCGGGAAGACCCAGTGCGTGTCGCACCGCTTCCAGAATAACACGCCCTTCGGTTGCGCTGTGGCTTGCGCCGGGAATACGGGCTACAACCACGGCTTCGGCCTTGGCGGCCCGAGCTTCGCGCACCACGCGCGCGGCGCGGTCGGCGGCTGGGCCGACCATCGGATCTGCCAGGGCCGTCCGGGCCAGTGCTTCCAAAGGGGGCATGTCTTCGGGAATAGGGTCCAGGGCGTGCGTGAACATGAAGTCCGATCCACAAAGACAGCCGCCCCATTCTTCAAGCAGGTTCATTGCGCGCAGGTCGGCAACAGGGTTGACCCAGAAGACGCGCACCGCGTTCTCGGCGACAACGCCAATCCGAGTGCTCAGCCGTCGTCGGGCTTCGTCGAGAATATCTGTCAACACGGCCATCGTTTCTTCGCGGTCCGAGCAGTAGTGAATGGCGAGCATCTCGGCGATTAGCATCTCGAGGGCCGGCACCGGTGCCACTGGCGCATGATAGACGGTTCGGCGCAGCTCGGCGAGCAACCCTCGAACCTGATTGGCAGCGCGAACAGCCTTATTCCAGATGGCATCTGACGGCGCCTGGCCCGCCAGCTCCGCCAGCGCTTCACCAACGCGAGCCAGCTCTTCCCGAACACAATCGACAAGCTCGCGCGCGGTTACCATCCCGCCCGGCAAAACGACTTGTGCCTCGCCGGGTTCAGGGGCGCGACGTCTGGGCATTTCCCACCACAAAACCGGGAAACCGAGTTTCTCCAGTCTCTGCGCGATGGCGCTGAAATCGTCGCAAACGGCCCCGGCGCTGCAGACCAAGAAGTCGGGGCGCGGAAAATGGCCCCCGTCCTGAAACGCGGCGAGCATTGCGCGGACCGGGCAAAACGACGCGTCAATGCCCAGTGCTTCTGCCTTGGGCAACAGGCAGTCGGTCTCCTCCATCAAACAAGGCGTCCACCATGTGCCGTCCGGGTAGAACGCACGAAGTCCTTCGAGGGCGTAAGCCATGACCGGCACGGTGCCAAGGTCTTTCATCGCGCCGACCAATCGGTCGCCAGTTGCCCGGGCCTTTCTCAGTCTCTCGTTTTCAGTCAGCAGGAAATTCCAAAGGCGCAGCGCAGCGGGTGAACTGTCGAAGCGCAAACGTTCGAGCCGGTGGTCGCCACTCGCTGTGACGTGCCGACTCAACGGCCCGCCATAGAACGGCTCCATCAGCCCGGAACTGACAAGTTCACGGTACCGGTCGTCCCATGCGTCGAGGCTCAACGGTTTGAGCAGGCAGTGCTTCACCTGAGTATCTCCATGAACGCCGCGATGCGATGCACAAGCCGCAGATGGTCAGATCGCGCTTGCTCCGAATCCAAGGTCAGAATCGGCAGATTAAATGCTTCTCTTAGCGAAGCGGCTTCGGCCCGCCACAGATCGCACGCCACATGATGCCATAGCACGATCCCGCGAACGTTCCGCTCCTCGATGCGCTCGCGCAGCCAGGCATAGAGCCGTGTGTTTGGCCGCTGCCACACGTCAATAATCCGCCAGAAAAAGAACTGCGCCAGGCAGTCGATATTGCCTGCGACCCGACCCGGAACCGGCGTTTCCAATCCAAGGCTCCGTTCGCCGGTTTCGGTGGCGTTGACCGCGACTCGTCCACCCGCCAACTCGATGGCATCGAGGATTCCCAATTGCGCTTGCGTCAAAGGGCCTCCCACCACCGCCACGGGAACGCCCGTATCGCCGTCCGCATCTGATGCGCGCTCGACAATTGCGCGCCCATCCCAGTGGAATCTGGCAATGCACTCTGCAAACCCACGCGCACTGAGTTTGTTCCACGACGACCGTAACCTCGTTCGCGTGTCCCGAGCGCTGTCGATTATTGCAGCGACAGATTCATCTGACTGCCGACAGCCGCCGAGCCGTTCCAAAAACCTGGTGAACCGATCGAACTCAGCTCGGAACAAGCGCCACGCCGCACCTGACTGCCACGTCGCTGGCAAATTGAAAAGAAAGGCGCGCGTGCCTTGCGGCACCCCCACAAGGTCGAAGCCACGGCGCATCTGGTCACACGAACTCACGAACACAACGGCGTTACCCTGGGCGCCGTGCATGCGCGCCAACTCAAGGCTCTGTTGCGCAAAAGAACAAATGCCTTCCGCCATGCGCAGGGTCAGCGTGCCAAACGCAGGTGCGCTGAACAGCCCGCGCGGCACCAAGCCATGAACCTCTACCCACTCTCGAGGAATCCACGGGCTGGCAAGATAAACTTCCATTTGCGCAGGTAAACTGGGGCGGTCGCAGTTAGCCCGGGAATCTCACCAGCCAGCCTCTCGGATTTACCCATTCCTTCAGCCCGGTGAGATTTACGGGGCCCACATATTTCTTGATCTCTTGAAGAAACCCGTTTCGCATACTGCTCAGAGAATAGATTATGCGGGCTAGGACTTCTGAGCGACGATCAGGCCTTGGACGATTTTTCCATCCGCGGCCAGCGACTCCAGAAAATGCATCTCGCCTATCAAACCCTCGGCGGCGTCCTGGTCGAACCCGATGATCTTCAGCGCGTCGTAAGTGAGCTGCTTCTCAACCATGTCAATGTACAACCGCACGTGATCCGGAAATCGGCCTGTGTCCCGGCACTGGACGATGGTGCAGCCGTTTGCCCTGAGCAAATGCTCATACTCGGTAGCCGTGAGCACACTCGGGAACTTCATGAACGACATGTACCTGTTCGCCTCGGACTCGCTCAGACCGACGGCGCCTTCCATCCAGTCGGTAAACGCGATCGTGCCGCCAGCTCGCACCAGTCGCGCAGCTTCAGCGATGAGCTTCGATTTGTCCTCGACATAACACCAGGCGTCCTCGCCCCAGACGAAGTCAACCGAGCCAGTCGGAAGGCCGGTATCACACACATCGCCTTCCACAAACGTAATCCGATCAGCAAGTTCCTCTTCGGCGCAGCGTCGTCGGCCAAGTTCTACCATGGCGTGCGTCGCATCAACGCCGGTCATCCGCGCTACACCGCGGAATCGCACCAGGAACCTCATCCCGGCACCAGAAGCGCAGCACAAGTCAATCCCACATTGGCCCATGTCAATGCGCGCCGAGTCCGCAAGGTCCATCGAAGAGCGAAGGCCGCCGATGTGGATTTGCTCGCCCATGAGCAATTCCCAAAGGCGGCCTTCCGGACCGGAATAGACATTTTGCACGTCGTTCAGACGTATCGCATGGTTCCTTTTCATGGCGCGAGGTTCTCGAGTTCAGTGTTTGTTCTTTCCTGTTTCTCTTGCTCGCTCAACCGCAACTCGAGGGCCGCTTGTGCGACCTGGCTGTTCGGGCGCGAACCGTCTCGACCAGCGCCGCCACTCGTGTGGCAATGCGGGCCGAGTCGGCAGGCGAGTAATCTGTCTCGATTTTCAAATAGGGGAGTCCGAGTTCGTTCTCGGCCATGCGCCTGACATGGAAAGACTCGACCGCATAGGTCAGGCACGCCTGCCAGATCAGCTCGATAACGCATTCGGCTCTGTACTCGGCGGCCAGTTGCGCCAACAACGCCAGCCGCCTCCGGTTCGGCGTTCTTACCGAGCAGGGCAAGTGATAGTACTTTTCCCCCAGCGCGCGGATGAGATCCGGCGCGTCAGTGGGGACGTCCTCTAGAATTGGCTTCAGCCCGGTGCAGTTCTCCTGGCACACGACCAGTCCGCCGTTGGCTTCGATGATCTCGATGACCCGTTCCGCCCCGTGAACCAGTGGTACGCCGGTCAACATCACACGGACCGGTCGTTGTTGGGCAGCGGCATGTTCGGGTGATTGTCCCTGGCCATCCCGTGCTGTGGACCTCGAGCAGCCGCGGGGTTTCCAGAGCGCCAGCGCCCGCTCGTATTGAGCGAGGTCATCGGGAATACCGGATATGATACTCTTCAAATCTAGCAACTGGCGGCCTGTCAACGGTGGTTCTTCCATCTTCATCAACCCTGCCAACTCACGGCGCAAGCGACGTTCGCGATTCATCAGCTCGATTGCCTCACGAAGTCGCGCGGGCGTGATTGACACGCCATACCGGTTTTCCAGAAACACTTTGAAACGACGCAGCTCTTCCACCCAGCTCTCCAACCCGCTCGGGTCATCTTCACGGTGCGGCAGCGCGAGAATGTACGTGGCCCGCGCTTCAGCCATTAGCTCGAACATCTTCTTTTTGCCGTCGCAGGTTGTTTCAGCCACAACAAGGTCGGCCATCTCGAGAAATGGGTTGGCCTTCTCAACAAGATACCCGTAGGTGGACTTGATCAAAGGGCACAGGTTTGTTGGAAGATGCGCCTCGGCCGAGGGGATCGTGTCCGGATCACCACCACAAAGACAAACAGGAACCGCACCCGCCGCGAAAATCAGTTCACGCGGGGCGTACTCGCACATGATGCCGACAATCGGACGACCCGCCGCGCGTGCTGCCAGTGCGTGCGCCTTGCAATGGCCGACCATGCCCGCAAACCAGGCCAAAGGGCAATCCCCCGGCCCTGCGTTTGCACGACCAGCGCCGCAATCGCCGCCACCCGGAGCGCCATGCTCCGGACAACACCCGTCATTCACCTCCGGTTCCATATGCCGATGGAACCCGCAGGAATGCCCGAGCATCGTGCGATGTTCGATTGAATCGTCACCATGCAGCCATCAGTTGGATCGGCGACCGAACCCGACCAACACCGGTAGAGTGCGTGTTCAACCGCGTTTCCACAAGCAGAAACAACGTGCCTGGCGCCATATCGGCATGTCGCCCAAAACAATCTGCACAACAATGTGCCTGTCCCTATATCAGCATCCGAGGGGTTCCTCCACAGACTTCGGCAACCGCGGATTTGAACAAGGGACAATTTGCGGGCCACGGCACAACCAGGGCGCAAAACCCAAACAACGAGCCTGTCACCCTATTTGGGTCCGCACCCAAACAACGAGCCTGTCACTTTATACAACTCACCCCCGATACCCGTGCCGTTGTGACCGCCTTACTGACGGCCAGAGAAGGAGATACGGACAAACCAACCAAACTCGCAGCCTGAAAATCACCGGGAGTATGAAGGACTTTTCACTATATTGATATAACCCTGAGCAGTCTGGGAAACAGGTGTCTTCGAGAAATCAAGGAAGATGCTGGCCCCGGAAATCTCACTGTCTGACCGGCAGAAGGCACACAAAGCTTCCCGACGGTGAGATTTCCGGACTAGCGATTTCAGCGAGGTCTTGGCGCAACAAGGCAGCGGCGTTCGTTGGCTTGATCACGCCTCGTACGCCTTTTTCCCGTAAACACGCTCGTAAGCCCGACAGAACGGACAAAGTCGTGCTTCGACTTTTTTCACAAGCTTGTTGGCAAGACCGGTTTGGTTTTTTCTGGCCTGACGACAAACAGGGCAAACCCGGCAGATTTCTGCCATGGCACGATCAATGTTCGTGGCTTTTCTCGGCTCCATCGCAGGCCGGCCCCGGGTGTGTGCTGTTGCGTCGCGAGTTTATCGCTTGTGTTCCAGCAGCCATTCGTAAAGCTTCGGATTATTGTACGTCTCTGTCCATGAATCATGCCCGGCCTCAGGATAAACGGTTAGATCGATTTCCTGGCACCCGACACGTTTGAACGCCTCGACCATGCGGCGGGATTCATCGATGCTTACCACGGGGTCTTTGGCGCCGTGGAATGCCCAGACAGCAAGTGTCTTGAGCGCTGCAGCGCGTGGGCCATCGGCAAGAACGACCCGCACCGGGTCGCCGCCGCCGCAAATTGGCACAACTGCTGCAAAACGTTCTGGGTGCCATGTAGCGAGGTTCCATGTGCCGTAGCCGCCCATGCTGAGGCCGGTCAGGTAAACACGAGATTTGTCCACGGGCAATCGTCCGATTACATCATCCAACAAAGCGATCAGGCTGTCTGCCGACCATGTTTCGCCCTGCGGGCACTGGGGTGATACGAGGATGAAAGGGAAATCAGGTTTTTCGCGCACGATTTTTGGCGGACCGTGTTTTGTGACCAGCCAGAGGTTGGTGCCGCGCTCGCCCGCACCGTGCAGGAAAAGCATCAGCGGCCATTTCTTGTTCGGGTCGGATTTTGCCGCCTGAGGGACAAACAACAGGTAATTCAGGCTAACGGTGCGCGTGATGGTTTTGGTGAAACTGTGGATTTCCTGATTTGGATCCGGGGTGAATTCCTGGTTCATCGTAGTTGGCATGACAATGGCCGCTGACACAATTGTTGCAGCGAGTATTAGCATTTTTGTTTTCATTTGGACAATGGTGGTTGGCATAAGGATCTGGGTTAATCCGAGTTTGGATACGAGCCCAGCACTTTAACGAACACACATTGCTGGGCAAGCTGGGCAAGAGCACGTGACACGCGCCGCTCCTGGGCGTGTCCGTCGATATCAACGAAAAAGTAATACTCCCACGCTTTTCTTCTGCTGGGGCGGGATTCGATTTTGGTCATGTTGATGTGATATCGCCTGAAAGGCGCAAGGGCACTGTAAAGCGCGCCGACTCTGTCTGATATGCAAAACATGATGCTGGTGCGGTCGTTGCCCGAGGGCGGGCCGCATTCACGTCCGAGGACTAGGAATCTCGTTGCGTTGCCGGGGCTGTCCTGGACGTCATGTTCGATGACGGGGAGATTGTATTTCTCGGCGGCGAGAAGTCCGGCGATTGCGCCTGACTGTCGGTCGCCGGAGGCGAGTTCGGCCGATCGCGCGTTTGAGGAAGTCTCGATTATCTCTGCCTCAGCGAAGTTTCTTTGTATGTAAGTGCGGCACTGGGCGAGCGTTTGCGGGTGCACGTACAATCGGTGAATCCGTTGGCGGGTGGTGCGGCTCAGCAGGCAATGCTGCACCGGCAAGACAATCTGGGCGACAATCTTAAGGTCGCTGTCAACGAACATGTCCAGCGTGTGCGTCACAACGCCTTCGGTCGAGTTCTCTATTGGCACTACACCGAAGTCGGCTCTGCGTTTTGAGACCTCGTGAAACACCTCGGCAATGGTTTTGAGCGGGACATAATTCAAGCTGACGCCGAACCGTTTCATCGCTGCCTGGTGGGTGAAGGTCGCCTCGGGGCCAAGATACGCAATCGTCATCGGCTTTTCCACCGCGAGGGCGGTTGACATGATTTCGCGGTACACGGCTCGGATGGCATCTGCGCTCAATGGCCCCTTGTTGAGCCGGCATATGCGCTCGAGAACGGCCTGTTCGCGCTGAGGCGAGTAAACCTCGCGCCCGCCTTTCTGTTTGAGTTTGCCGATTTGGAGCACGTGCTCGGTCCGGCGGTTCAACAGCCGGATGATTTGTGCGTCAAGGTGATCGATTGCTTTTCGATGCTGCTGCAGGTTCATGATTGGTCCTTTTCAGGCAAAGTATCTTCGGGCTTGCGTGCGACGGGCTCCGACTGTTCCGTGTCGAATGCAGGTGCATCCTTTGGATCAAACCCGGTGGAATCTGACGCGGTGGAAGCGGATGAATCGGGCTGGGCTGGGCTCGGTTGTCCGGCCGCGTCCGAATCCGGCTGTTGTTCGGGGGCGGTTTGGGCGGTGAGTTGATCCGGCGGAGCTGTGGCGAGGCCGGGCTCGACAGTGACGAGGCCGGCTGGGCGTTCAACTGGGACGCGTCTGAGCTCTTCGGCATCGGGCAAATGGTTCAAATCAGGCAAACCGAAATGTTCGAGGAACGCTTTTGTGGTCACGTACATTGTGGGGCGGCCCGGGACGTCTGCCTTGCCCGCCGGC
>JAAYVR010000108.1 GCA_012517065.1 Verrucomicrobiota bacterium
CGTTAGAGTCCCGCCTTTAGGCGGCTCTGAAACGAGCATTCATCGAGCAGTAGTACCTCTGAACGTTGTACGTTGAGCGTTGCACGTTTAACGTTCTCAACAAGACGACCAAGCTGATAAACCTATGAAAACTTTCAACGTACAACGTTCAACTCGCAACGTTCAACTGGGCCGCGGGTTTGCCAACCGAGTGGCGTTGTCCACCAGCGGCTGTCGGAGTCCCGACTCGAGGCGGCTCTGAATGGAGGACCTGTCCCCTGGGCCGATGGCCCAGGCTGGTATGAGGCCGGGCCTTCGGCCCTCGAGTTACTGGTCCACTAAAACTACTGGTCAGAAACAGATTGAGGGCGTTCATGCCTGAAACAATCAGCTACGCTGGCATGGAAAACACGGCTGTCTTGGTCTGTCATCGAAGCGCCAACGGCGCGGCTCATACCAGCGTGGGGCGAAGCCCCACGACAAGGGCCATCTCGACATCATTTTCCACAATCCAAGGGCTGAAAGCCCGGACTACCGCAGCAATGTTTTCGTGTATTTCGTGTATTTCGTGGTTGATACAATCTCCATCCAAGCCCATTCGCCCTAACTTCTCATCGGAATGAATCTTCGGGTTTCGTGGTCTGGTCAGGCGGTGAGATTTGCGGGCTGGGCGGAATAGTGTCATGCAACCGACCGGATGGAAAGGAGCACCGGATGGTTTGGCTATTCTCAACCACCAAAAACGCGGAGTACGCGAAAGGGTCTTCAACCAGCCGGGCTATTGCTCCTTGTTTTGTGGAAAGTAAAGCGTTGTTCCGCGTAACGCGGAACTCTAGCGGCGATGGGTTGTTCCGCGCCTTGGGCGATGCCACGCCCGCGGCCGTTAGAGTCCCGCCTTTAGGCTTAACAGTTTAGGCCGGGCTGCGAAATATAGGGGCCGGTGGTCTGCCAGCCAGCGCGTTTTCTTGGTGGCGCTCAAAGTACAAGATGCAACGTGGAATCAAAGCCGTTTGTCGTTCTTACTTGATCCCCGCGAGGCGCTCTTTCCAGATCCTGTAAAGTGCAACAGTGGCACGCACATCACGCAGGCAATACTCGGCCACTTCGATGTACCTGCCCTCGGACATCAACTGGTTCACGTCGCGTCCTGTCACGCCATGGCTCTTTGGTGAATCGATGCCGAATACCTTGCAATAGAAGTCCAGATTGAACTTGCGGGCTGCACCTTCGCGTCCGCTCACATTGTAGAAAGTCAGTTGATCCGCAAGGTCGCAATGTGGTTCGGTCGAGTAACGATAGCCGATCCAGTCTTTGCGCGTTATGGCGACGCCGCGCACAGCCGAGCGCAAGTACAGGAACGGAACGTCAAAGCTGCGTCCGTTAAAAGTCACCACGTGTTCGTAATGCCGTGCCACGTCCCAGAAACTCGCCAGCAAGGCGGCTTCGTCGGGGCAGGGGACGAACTCTACTGTGCTGTCCTGATCTGCCTTGGGTTCGCTATCGCCTGACAGAAACAGCACCTGACCGCGATCGGTGTCCACATTGACCATTGCGATGCAAACCACCTGAGCTGTCAGGGGCCAAAGATTGAGTTGTTGGACAATTTCAGCGCGTTTCTGCTCCCGTGCCGCCGGATCCGGGAGCCGGTCCGCTTCACGAAATAAGAATTCCCACTGTGCCTCGTCGAACGCGTCGTGAGGCAATGCCGAGGTTTCGATGTCAAATGTCAGAGTGGCCATTGTTGTTCGGGCACGTCGATTCAAACCGCATCGGGCAAGCGCGCCTGAAGCAAAATGAACGAAACCTGAACTGAATGCAACGGGATAGCACCGTGGCCTGCTCAGGAAAGGCTGCGATCCCTGACAACCTGCAAGTTGACATTTCGGGAAGATTGGGTTCCATTATGTGCAAGCGAATAAGGACGAAACAGAACAAAACAGAGAGGAACAGCGTATGGAAACTCATTTTCAAGCTATGGAAAGCGCAAAAGCAGACGTGACTCGTGAAAAGCTAAAAGATGACATTCGCGGTTTGACGGAAGACGCAGAGGCGCTTCTGAAAGCCACTGCTGGTGACGTCAGCGAAAAGGTCAAAGAAGCAAGGTCTCGGCTTGCCGCGGCCATCGAGCGTGTCAAGGCAAGCACCGAAGACATGGAAAAACGAGCTGCGGAAGCTGCCAAGGTCGCCGATAAAGTGGTCCGAGAGCATCCGTACGAGTCAATCGGGATAGCTTTCGGCCTTGGTCTGCTAATCGGCGTGCTGGTCGCCCGCAGATAACATGTCGAACACGGAAGCCGGAAATGGCGGCATTCTCGACGCGCTCCGCCGCGTAGCGGGGTCTTTGCTGCACATAGCAAGGAACCGCGTCGAGTTGTTCGCAGTCGAACTGAGGATAGAGCAGACGCGTCTTTTGGCGCTGCTGGTGGCATTGGGGCTTGGTTTGCTGCTGGCCTTGGTCGGACTTGTTGTGCTTTCGGTGCTGATTGCACTGCTGGTCTGGGAGACCGCGAGGTTTCTCGGCCTGATAATACTTACCGCTGTCCTGTTTGTTGTCGCGTTTGTGATTTTCTGGTTGGTCTGGCGCTGCCTGCAAACCGCCCCAAAGCCTTTTCCTGAAACGATAGCCCAACTCCAAAAAGACTGCGCATGTTTCAAAAAGGAAGATTGACACAACTGGAATCGGCCCGCAGAAACCTTGCTCTGGAAGCCGACCTGCGGCGAAGCGCCCTAAAGCTCGAAGCCGCCGAACTCCAAAACAAAATCAGGAGTGCGCAGTCGAGCCGATTCGCAATTCCACTGCTCAAACCCGCATTGATGCTCTCGGGAATCCTCGTTGGCGCACTGGCCAGCCGCAAACATGGAAAGCTCACGCCGTGGGTGCCGGCTGCACTTGGTATCCTGCGCTTTGTGCGCCGCCGCCTTTGATTTTCAGCCCAAGAACCTCATCGGAATGCAGCTTTGGGTGCCTTGGGCTGGAGCAGACGGCGAGATTTCCGGGCTAAACATCTGCCCCAACTCGATTTTCCTCCACCAATTCTTCTCCCTCAACCTTTTCCTGTCACTCCCGGCCATTGATCGTGTGAAACGCTGAGGCCCTTGTGGGGCGGCTGCGATTGTTCGACAAGTGCGCTCACTTCATTTGTTGCGCCAGAATTCGGGCCATCTCGGCAAACTGCGACAAGCGCACCTCTTCGGGACGCACTTTCGAGTCCAGCCCAACCGCGGCAAAAGCTTGCTGCAATTGTGCTGCGTTCCATTTCGCTTTGAGGACTTTAAACATCATCTTTCGCCTTTGCTCGAAAGCCAGTCGAACCAAGGACCCGAAACAATCAACCGCTGCGGTAGGAACCAGTTCTGATTCTCGGCGATCCAACCGGATGCATGCGGAATCGACTTTTGGTTCAGGGTAAAAACAGGTTGAAGGGATGCGAAACCAACACTTGGGTTCGTAGGAGGCCTGCACAAGTAGCGTGAGAGTTCCGTACTCCGCAGAGCCGGGCTGCGCCATCAGCCGGCGGGCCACTTCAAGTTGAACTGTAACCACCATCGTTGACGGCCCGAGAGTCTGCTGTGCCAACTCAACCAGTATTGGCGAGGCGACCGAATACGGCAGGTTTGCCACAAGCTTCCAGCTCCGCCAATCGCAGCCACAGTCGCGCAAATAATCAAGTGCATCGGCTTCTATCAACTCGAGTTTGGGTCGATCGCCGAATCGTTCCCGAAGGTACTCGACCAGCCGGTGATCTTTTTCAATTGCGACGACTTTGTCGGCTGCAGCGAGCATGAGTTCTGTCAGCGGCCCAAGGCCGGGGCCAATCTCGAGGCATTGATCGCCCGCGGTCAACTCTGCGAGTGCGATGATTCGTCTGAGCTGATTGCCATCAAACAGGAATGTCTGGCCAAGCGAGCGGGTGAGCTTGATCCCGCGCTCGGCCAGCACGCGCCGCATTTCGGTGAGTGTCATTGTGCGCATTTGACCAAGGCTTTCTCGATGGCTTTCACCGCACGCACAATATCCGCGGCGCCTATAGTCAACGGCGGTGTAATGCTCAGGACATTTGAAGCTTCGCCCTCTGCAAGCATGATGTACCCGCACCGCAGCATTTCTTTCAGAACTGAAACTGCTTCTGACGTTGCGGGTGAGCCATCGCGCCGTAAAAGTTCCAACCCGGCCATCAGCCCCATTCCCCGCGGGTTCAAAAGCAGAGACGAAGGTGCGCGCATTGTGCACATTTGCCTGAGCAGTAAGTTTCCCAGTCTTGCGCTCCGTTCGACCAACCCGCGCGCTTTCAATTCTTCGACCTGCGCAAGGGCCATCGCGCAGCCGATCGGATTGCCAAGGAAAGTGCTCGTGTGGATGGCCTCGCCGGTGGCATCTGGCCATGCAGCGTCCATTAGATCGGCCTTCCCCACACACGCTGAAAGTGGAAAACCGCCAGTCAGCGCTTTGCCCAAACAGATCAAGTCTGGAACCACATTTTCATGTTCACACGCAAACCATGCGCCTGTCCGACCGAATCCAGTGTAAACCTCGTCCAGTATCAGCAAAACGTCATTCGCGTCGCACCACGACCGCAAAGCGGACAAAAAGCCGCGCACCGGAATCCTAATACCGGCGCGGCCTTGGATCGGTTCCGCGAGCACCGCGCCAATCGAGTGTTTTCGTGCGATTCGCTTTATTACGGTCATTGTCTTTTCCAATTTGATCTGATCTTCATGCGACCCGCCCGAGTCGCCGAAGTTCAAAATGCACTCTGCCGAAGGGAACGGCGCAAAACACGCAAATCCACCAAGCTGCTTTATGAACGGTGCGCGGAAAAAGTCACGGTGCGTCACGTTCAGCGCCCCATATCCAAGGCCGTGATAGGCGCCTTCGAACACAATTACACCGGGTCGGCCGGTTGCGAGCATGGCTGTCTTGAGCGCGGCTTCCACCGCTTCAAACCCAGAATTTCCAAAAATCGTTTTGCCATGGCGTCCGCACCGCCAGCGCTCGAATGTGATTTGACTCAACGTCCGTGCAAGGTCGGCTTTTAGCGGGTGCGGATGAACATCGCCCATTGCGTGCGGCAGGCGGCTGACTTGTTGTTTTGCGGCCTTGACGACGCGCGTGTTTGCGTGGCCGGTGTTTGCCACTCCAAATGCAGCGGTCAAATCAATGTACTGGCGCCCATCTGCATCCCAAACGCGCACGCCCTTGGCGCGGCTCCAGACGATCGGCCACGAGCCATCACGCGAAACAAACGTGATATTCGGCGACTCGAATTGGCGGAGCAGTCGCAAGACTCTTTGACTCTCAGTCATCTCGATAATCGTGTTGCAATCAGCGGCATTGTCACCGACCTGATTCAGCACCGCCAGCAAAGATTTGTGTGGCGATTTGCCAAACCCAATGCCCTGTTATACATTCCCGCCCATGAAAAAGGTCATAGCATTAATTGGAGTTGTGTGCATCGGATTAATCGCGTTATCCGCCCAGGCCGAAACCGCAGCCAAGAAGCAAAACGCATCTTGCTGCATTCAAACTGCTCCCTGTTGCGAGCAACAGGCAGCCTGCTGTGAGCAAAAGGAAGCATGTTGTGCCCAGAACGCGCCTTGCTGTGAAAAGGGCAAGTCAAAGTGCGATAAAGCAACGAAGGCCGGCAAAGAAACAAAGGCGGATTTGAAAGCCGCAAAGAAAGCCGCGAAACAGCAAGCAAAGCAATCGGCCAAGAAGAACTGAGAGTTTTGTAATAAAGTGGCCGGGGCAGAGCAGGGCAGGGCAGGGGATCGGACCCCGCGCATCGCAGGGCAGTTTCTACGGCCGGACCTGAAAGAGGTGCGGGGCCTCGTTCACACCAACAACCTTGTTTGAGGAGTGTTTAATTGCGAATCGGTCATTCGCACCGGCGCGGTTCTGCGCGCCGTTGGCCGGTTACACGCACAGTGCATTCCGCCGTTTGCTGGCCGAGTTTGGTGGATGCGGCGCGGTTTGGACTGAAATGCTCGCGGCTCGGCAGATTCTGCACGAGAACTTCGACAAATCTCCATGGCTGCTGCGACGCCACAACGAACGCAACGTTTTCTACCAGTTGATGGTCCGCGCCGGTGATCCTTTCGATCGCATACTCGGCAGGCTTGCTGAACACGGTGTTGAAGCCGTTGATCTGAACTTCGCATGTGACGCCCCGGAAATCCGCGCTTGCTTGGCGGGCAGTGCGTTGTTCAACAACATCGATGCGTTTGGGTCGGTGGCAGAGCAATGCAGGCGTAATTGGAGTGGAGTTCTGACAGCCAAGGTCAGACTTGGAGATGAAACTCCAGACTGGCAAAAGAGATTTGCGGAACGTGTTCGTGTGCTCGAGGACTCAGGCATCGACGCGTTGATCGTTCACACGCGGTTCTTCCGGGAAAAATTCAAACGCAGGGCGCGCCATGAGTTCATTCCATGGATTGCTGCCAACACCCGCCTCCCGATTATTGCAAACGGTGACATCGGAGGTCCCGAGGACGTTGCGGCAATGGCTGACAACTTGCGCCCGGCATGCGCCATCATGATCGGCCGCCACGCAATCGTGCGCCCGTGGCTCTTTGCCGCGTGGGACAGCACATTTCAGATTGATCACGGCGCCGTCTGGCACCGGATGTGCGAGTACATTGAAGAAGACTTTCCTCCCGAAGTCGCTTTCCGCCGCATTCAAATGTTCACCAAGTATTTCGCAGCTAATTATGCATTCGGACACTCGCTGAGAACCGCTGTTTCGAATGCGCGTTCAATCGCCGAGATCCGCGAGCGTGCAACCGCATTTTTCGCCGCGAGATCAACGGTTGTTACTCGGCCTCTTGTCGCCGGAGTTTGAATTCCTCACTGATTCCGGAGAAAGCGCGATGCGTCCCAAACCCGGCAATCTCACCTGAGTCAATGCATGTATGTGTCCAAGGGGGGCAGTGAGATTTCTGCGGTAATGCGGCTGCGCTTCAGCCCCACGAGGCATTCGGTGTAATAATGCCGAACCGGAACCCTCCACTCGGTGCATGGCATGCCTCGCTCAAAGTGGCTGCTCCGCCACCACGTCGTTCCTTGGCAACCGAATGCGCCGGCAAACGAATTGATTTTCCACATGCCCCATGCCACCCACGCACATCCAACAAGTAGGCAGTAGGCAAATAGAGGGACACACACGTTGTTTGTGGATTCCCAGCCGTTCAAGGTGCGGGCGCTGGATTGGGATGATCGAAACTGGTGTGAGATCGGGGCGTCGGATTGATGCGGCCGGGGACGGCCGCGCTCCCGACCGCCGGTGTTTCTTCTAACGCGCCGGCAGGAGCGCGGCGATTCTTCGCCGCACCCAACCGGTGTATGTTCGGTGGCCCGATTTGCGGGATCGAAACGAGTCGCATGACCGGTCATCGGGCTGATGGGGAACATGGGGACAGACACGTTGTTTGTGCATGAAACCAAAGCGGCAGCAAGCTGCCGCACTCCAAGCGCCTTCGCGCCTGCCAACGCCCACTGCATCCGCGGCGGCACCTGAAAAACCATCGGGATCAGCGGCGCAAGCCAGCTGGGCCACATGGGGACAGACACGTAGTTGGCTCGGAGCGGCGCAGGTTGTCCCTTGGCGCAAGCGTAAATGTCTGGCGTACCCCAGTGAGGAACAAACAGCTTTCAGTTTTCCGCGTAAACGCGGGACTCTAACGGCGATCGGTTGTACCGCGCATTAGGCGATGCCGCGCCCACGGCCGTTAGAGTCCCGCCTTTAGGCGGCTTTGAAACGAGCATTCATCGAGCAGTAATGCCTCTGAACGTTGTACGTTGAGCGTTGTACGTTGAACGTTCTCAAACAGAAGACCGAACTGATCAAGCTATCGACACTTTCAACGTGCAACGTACAACGTTCAACTCGCAACGTTCAACTGGGCCGCGGGTTTGCCAACCGAGCGGCATTATCCCCCGCGGCGGGTTAGAGTCCCGTTTTTAGGCGGAAGAGGTCCATGTGGGCGGGAGTTACTCTGGCAGCGCCGCGTCCACTGGAGGCTTGATTAGGGCGCTTTTCCCAGCGAGGGAGTCGCAGGGTGTATTTCGCAGCCCGGCGTGGCCTACAGCCCCAAGGGGCGCAAGCGCTGGGTCACTGGCGGCTAGGCAACTTTGGTTCAGACTCCGCTGGGCTGCGAAATGTGCAGGTGCAAGGAAACCCGCACCGCGTTATCCTGGGCGGACTTCGGCGTCGGCCGTTTGTTACACAAGTTTCCAGCCTTCCCTGTATTCCCTCCGAAGGAACGCGTTTGCTTCGTCGAGGTTGGTGAACTTGAAGTTCACGCTGTCCCAGAGAAGCTTGTATCGCGTGAGTTTGTCCCTGAGCTGAACGCGAAGCGCTACGTTCCCCAACAGCACCGCTTCAGCGAGCGGACCTGCAAATCCGAAGTCCGAACCACACAACGTCTTACGATCTTTGCAGGCGTCCACGAATTCTTTGTAACAGTTTGAGGTTCGCGGAATGGATTTTGGCACGTCGCTGAATTCGCGCTGTCGAGATTCGGGATAGATTCTCGTGCCCAAAATGAACCCATGCTCACCAACAAGGAGCCTTCCATTATCGCCCATGACCTGTTCATCTTCGAGACCGTCAGGACGCGGCGGGCGCAATCCACCGTCGTACCAAACAACCTTGACCGGCGGCATTGCAACTGCGCCCGCACCCGGCCCTGACATGCCACGAACATGCAGGTTTGTTGCCTGTACCGTCGCGGGTCGAGCCGGGAACTGGTACGTGACCATCGAGCCGAGCGGGAAAGTCTCCGCGTTAACCCGCGTTGATGAAGCTTGCACACTCAGCGGCGCAGTGTCGCCAAGTTTTAACGCACGAAAGATCGGATCAAGCGCATGACACCCGATGTCGCCAAGCGCGCCGGTTCCAAAGTCCCACCAACCACGCCACCTGAACGGGCAATAAATGGGATGATATGGGCGCATCGGCGCAGGACCAATCCACAGGTCCCAGTCAAGTGTGCTGGGAACCTCTGGCTTTTCACCCGGCCGCGCCACGCCCTGCGGCCAGTATTCGTCGAACAACCCGCGTGAAGGGCGATCGGTCCAAACATGCACTTCGTGCACCGGACCAATTGCCCCGGCCCAAACCAGCTCGCAAAGGCGCCGGGTGTCTTCTGAAGCCTGGCCTTGATTGCCCATTTGTGTAACAACCCCGGCTTCTTTTGCGGCCCTGGCCAAAACGCGCGCTTCCCACACCGAATGTGTCAATGGTTTCTCGCAATAGACATGTTTGCCCCGCCTGATGCCCTCCATGGCCGCGAACGCATGATGATGATCCGGAGTGCCGACGACGATTGCATCGATCTCCTTCATTTCATCGAGCATTTTTCGGTAGTCTTTAAATGTCTTGGCGTTTGGGTATCGCCTGAAAGTGTGAGCCGCGTGGCCCCAATCAGGGTCCGCAAGCGCGACTATGTTCTCCTGGCTCGACTGCATAATCGAGTCGAGGTCGGCTCCGCCCTGCCCGCCAACGCCAATGCCGGCAATGTTCAGCTTGCCGCTCGGCGGGGTTTGACCGCGCAGCCCCAGCACATACGACGGGACGGCAGCAAAGGTTGTTACAATTGCGGCTGAGCGGAGGAACCCGCGCCGCGTGATCGGTGTCTTGGTAGTATCAGTCTGGTTATTCATGTTAGCAGTTTCTTGTGTCATGCGAGCCCACGCGCCCGCGCTCATCCCGACGATGCCCGGCGCGTCGGCGAAAATTGACATTCTCAATCGTCATCCACGGTTACTTCCAGCGTCTCTGAACGGCCTTTTGTCCATCGGGCGCAGGCACAAAAATGTCGGATTTCTTCAGGCCGAGGATTCTGGCCATTTCGAGGCAGTAGTCCAACTTGCCCATGTTCGGGTACCGGCCGTTCGAGCCAAACGAGAACTTAACACCTGCAGCTCTTGCCAGCTTCAGAAATGGCAGTCGCGGCAGTTTGTAGCTGCCGCTTATTTCCAACGCCACGCCGTTTTTGACCGCCGCATCGATCACTTTTCGCATCCTTGATTCAGTCCACAACCGGTCGTAATCGCGGGCCAACGGGCCAGGCAGCCAGCTCATGTTGGCCATGATATCGATCGGTTCATTCTCGATGATCGACACGTGCCAATCCACGTAACGATCCATGAAATCCTCGGCATTGGTGAACCCGACGTGTTCAAGCGCATCATCCTCCCAGAGTTTGACACGCTTGCCATCTTTGCCGGGAAACGTCATTGCATCCGTCAGAACATAGTCAAGCCTCGCCGCTGTCTCTTTTGAAAAACACCCCATCCAATCGGTCCATTCAGCTTGTACGCCACGGTACACCGGCTTGTTTTCCAGCATCGCCAAGAACTGCGTCAGCTCCGAGTCATTGCTGAGCACGACCGGATACTTGTTTTCCTTCGTTCCAGCGTGTTCGACAATGCCGAACCTGACCGTGCGCGCCTGGGGCAGCTCGAGCACTTTGTCGATCGTGCTGTTGTCCAGATGCACGTGCAAATCCAAGAGCGGAAACTCGAATTCCGAAGACGGTCCAGAGGTTGGTGTTCTTACTTCCGAACCGCCGGCCAGCCCGGCAAATGTGCTCGCACCAACCACCGTGGTCAAAAACCGGCGTCGAGACAGATAATTCGCCATACGTGTTTAGACTGACTGAATTCGGCTCATCTTCAACGCAAAACAACCTGCTTCATCGAAACATCAGGAGCCGCGCACCCACAAGGATCAGAAACGCACCGAAAGCGCGCTTGAGATCGGCAGCAGGCAGAGGCTTGGTGAGCCATGACCCGATGAAGCCTCCGATCATCGCCGTCGGAATCAAGGCCACCGCCATTCGCCAGTTCACATGGCCAAGATCATGATGCTTCAGCGCACCGGTCAGTGCCGTCGGAATGATCACCACAAGCGACGTGCCAACCGCTGTCTTGATGTCCAGCTTGAGCAGCAGAACCATCGCCGGCACCATCACTATCCCGCCGCCCACCCCAAACAAGCCGCTTGCAACGCCACTCACAATTCCTATTAACGCCCCGTACAGGTATATCATGCCTGTTTGATGCCTGATTGCGGCCCCGGGTACAATGCCATTTTTTGGTGTTGTCAAACAAACGACAACGTGTTGGTCTTGGTCTAACAACACCAAGACATGGCTGACTCGCTGCTGGTAAACGAAATCTTTCTGAGCATTCAAGGCGAGAGTTCATACGCTGGCTGGCCCTGTGTTTTCTTGAGGTTGACCGGCTGCAATCTGAGATGCTCCTATTGCGACACCGCGTACGCCTTCGATAAAGGTCAGCGCCTTGGAATTGACGAGGTCTTGTTCAAGATTCTCGCTCTTGCGGAGGCTTACACCCACAAAACCGCTTTCCAGCCGCTGCCAATCGTGGAATTGACCGGCGGCGAACCGTTGCTGCAGCCGGGCGCGCTCGACCTAATGTCCATCCTCTGCGATAAAGGATTCACCGTGCTGCTCGAAACCAACGGCAGCCTCGACATCGGAAACGTGGATGAGCGCGTGCACCGGATCGTTGACATCAAATGCCCCAGCAGCGGCGAACAACACCGCATTCTTTGGGAGAATATCGGCAAACTCACGGCTCAGGACGAAGTGAAGTTCGTCATCGCCAGCCACGAGGACTATGAATGGGCCCGACAGGTTGTAACAGAGCGCGCTTTGCACCGCATTTCCATGGTTCTGTTCTCATGGGCGTCGCCACTCGAGCCGTCTCAACGCGACCCGTCTCTTCGCCCTGTTCCCCCTGGCCATCGCCCGATCACCCGGCGCGAACTGGCAGAGCGCATTGTTGCGGATGCCATGTGCGTGCGGTTGCACCTTCAACTCCACAAGTTCATCTGGCCACCGGACCAGCGCGGAGTGTAAACTCCAACGCGCATGTTTCGCAGCACGGCGCAGCCGGAACCAAAGTTGCCTGACGGGTTATGACCCGGCGCCCGGGCCAGTTGATGAGGGCTTCGGACCACGCCGGGCTGCGAAATATTCGGGCTAACGCATGAGTCATCAGGAAACTTATCTGCGCAACGAAGCATACGCGGAGTACCTCGCGGGATGGGACGCAACGTTCTATTCCAAGTACGCCGGCGCGTTGCGCCCGGCCAACCCCGGGGGGCGTGTGCTGGACGTGGGGTGCGGAGTCGGACAGGTCGTGCAAATACTGAAACAAGCTGGCTACGACGTCTGTGGAGTCGATGTGTCCGAGCCTTCAATACAGAGGGCAAAAGCGGCCGGGCTGAATTGCTCGGTCTATGACGGGCGGCATCTCCCATACCCTAACGCGTCCTTCGACAGTGTCGGAGCCTTCAACGTCCTCGAACACGTCGAGGAACCCGAAGCTTTTCTTGTCGAGCTGGTAAGAGTTGCAAAGCTGGGCGGCAAAGTCGTGGTTTCAAGCCCAAACTTCCTCCGGGCCATAGGTTGGAAAGACTATCATCCGCACATGCGCGGTTTGCGGAACAAATGGCGCAATTTCCGCCGTCTGTTGGCCAAGCGTAGTCAGATGCGGCGCGAACCTGACAAGGTGCGTTTTGACAGAATGCAGCCGATCATCAAGGAACCATTCACAGCGGACGACGACGCCATAGTTGTCACAAACAGCCTCGAGATAGCGTTCTTCCTCGAGAGGGCTGGTTGTGTCATCGACCGCGTCGAATGCACAGACCGGCAAGTGAACCCGGCGATTGATTTTGTGCTGAACCTGACGCCGCTCCGGTACCTGATGTTCAACGCATTTGTCGTTGCCCACCGCAAAGCCTGAGAACCGCAAATGCTGCAATATCTTGAACTGCTAAAACTAGTGCTCGAGCGCGGCAAACCCCGTTGCGACCGGACAGGCACGGGAACAATCGCAGTTTTTGGCGCTCAAACACGGTACGATCTCCAGGCTGGTTTCCCGCTGGTCACTACGAAGAAGGTCCATTTTAAGTCGGTCTTGTACGAACTGCTTTGGTTCATCCGCGGCGACACCAACGTCCGCTGGCTTCAAGAGCACGGCGTTACAATCTGGGACGAATGGGCGCGACCAGACGGCAGCCTCGGCCCAATCTATGGCGCACAATGGCGCGCATGGAAAAGCTACGATGGCCGCGCCATTGACCAGCTCCAGCGTGTTGTTGATGAAATCCGCCGAGACCCGTTCAGCCGCCGCCTCATCGTGAGCGCATGGAACGTTGGCGATCTCGAGCAAATGGCGCTGCCACCGTGCCATGCCATGTTCCAATTCTTCGTCCAGGACGACAGGCTAAGCTGCCAGTTGTACCAGCGGAGCGCCGACCTGTTTCTTGGCGTGCCTTTCAACATCGCCTCCTATTCGCTCCTGACAATGATGATCGCCCATGTAACCGGCTTGAAACCTGGCGAATTCATCCACACCTTCGGTGACCTCCACCTTTACACCAACCACCTCGAACAGGCCCGTCTCCAACTGACGCGTGACCCACGCCCACTGCCCACAATTGTTCTGAACCCTGACGTCCACACCCTCGACCAGTTCCGCTACGAAGATGTGCAGCTTTTGAATTACAATCCACATCCCCCAATCAAAGCGCCAATCGCGGTATAAACCATCAGGATATCGTGTCTGTCACTCTATTTGCTCCTTGATGGTGCGGTATGCAGCGACTAGACTGGCCGCATTCTGCTTGTTCGGTGAGCCGGTTGAATCGCAAAAATATGAGCAGCAAGCAAACCAAACAATTTGCTATCGAGGAAGCTGGCAGGCCTCTCGCAGCCAGTCCGCCACCAGTGGCCCAGCGCCTCGAAAAGACTCCCACATACGTCTGCGGCTTGGACGATATCTTGGAGGGCGGCCTGCCGCGTGGGCGGACCACGGTTTTGAACGGCGCCGCTGGCTCAGGCAAGACGCTGCTCGGACTTGAGTTCCTTTACCGCGGCGCGTTGCACGGCGAGCCCGGCATTTTCGTTGGTTTCGAGGAACCGACAGCCCAACTCCGTCAGGACGCCGCCACGCTTGGTTGGGATTTGGCGGCTCTTGAAAAACAAAAGCGTTTTTTCTTGCTGGATGCAAGGCCCAAACCCGAAACGTTGAGCAGCGGCAGGTTCAGCCTCAACGGGCTCCTTGCCATAGCCGCAGGCCAGTCGCACGCTATGGGCGCCCGCCGCATCGTCATAGACGCCCTCGAGGTGGCGTTGCGCCTCTTCGACACACCCCAGCAGGTCCGCAATGAACTCCACGCCCTTAACAACTGGGTTCGCGAAAGCGGGCTAACAGCCGTCCTCACCGTGCGCCCCCCTGCTCGAGGCGGTGTCTCGCTTTTTGAAGATTTCTTCGAGTCGATGGGTGATTGCATCATCGTGCTTGACGCCCGGGTTACCGAACAAATCTCCACACGGCGGTTGCGTGTGGTCAAATACCGTGGCTCCAGTTTCGGCCGCAACGAATACCCTTACGTGATCTCTCGAACCGGCGTGCGGCTGGCGGCTATCACATCGGTGGGCCTGCGTCACAGGCCACTTGGGGAAAGGATATCCAGTGGCAACGCACGGCTTGATGAGATTCTGGGCGGCGGTTATAGGCGGGGTGCGTGCATACTGCTGGCTGGCCTGCCAGGAGTGGGCAAGACGACTTTGGCTGCTACCTTCCTGGCCAACGCCTGTGGAAGGAACGAGCGAGTACTTTACATTGGTTTCGAGGAATCTGAAGCAGCCATGATCCACAACGTTTCTAGTACAGGGATCGCTCTCCAGCCGCACATCGAATCCGGACGGCTGGTTTTCTTGACCAATTACCCGGAAGCCCTCGGCGCCGAGGAACATTTCATGGCTGCTCTGGACCGAATCGGGGCGCTGGCGCCGCAGCACGTGGTGGTGGACGCCATTTCAGCTTGTTATCGCATGGGTGGACGGCAAGCGGCTTTCGAGTATCTCATGCGCCTGCTCAACGTTTGCAAGGAACGGGCTATCACGATCATGCTTCTCAACCAGCTTAGCAGCACTGCCGAGTTCACGGAGATTTCCGGTAACGAAATATCCTCGATGGTGGACACAGTGATCCTGCTCAACTACCGGCTAAGCCAAGGCGGAACCAACCGCACCCTTCAAGTCCTCAAGTCGCGCGGGTCCGGGCACTCTAATCAGGCGTACAAGTTCTCCATCACTGATGACGGTTTTGAAGTGGAAGACGTCTATCTCGGGGAAATCAACCTGCCAACTGGTATTGCCAGTCCACCGCAGGAGCACACTGGCCAGTTCGAAGCCTGGCCCCTTGCGTCCGAGACCAAGGCCAAGGAAAGGGAATCGAAACGCATGCGCCTTGCCGAGGAACGAGCATTTCAAACCACCGAACGCCGAGCCACCTTCACCCGCAAGAAACCGCCGGCCCCGACCAGTCAACGCCCGGCATCTGGAAGAAAGGCAAGGTCATGAGGCGCTCTTCGAAACAATCCGGCGATTGAACGTTCCCGTTGCATGAAAAAGGACAAGAACATCCCGGCTGACAATTCGCGCAATGGCGACGCGCCAGTCTATCGTTTCCGCCTGTTCGTGGCCGGTGATGAGCCGAACTCGCGCCAGGCTCGAGCCACGCTCGAGCGTCTTTGCGCCGATCAACTGCGCGGTCGCGCCCAGATTCAAGTGGTTGATGTCTTTGCCGATTACCAGGCAGCCGTCGAGTATCGTGTTATCGTTGTGCCCACTCTCATCATCGAAGCGCCGCCGCCAACCCGAATAATTGTCGGCTCCTTGACTGATGCTGGTCCATTGTTGGATGCACTCGGCTTGGCGCAAGGAGAATCCCGCGCATGAACCCAGGCCAAACACCTTCCATCGACGAGTTGCGTAAGCGTCTCGCGGAGGTCGAGGCAATCGTCGCTGCTCTGCGTCAGGGCAAGGCTGACACGCTTATTGGCGAAGCCGGTCCGTTCCTGATTCGTCTCAAATCCGTTGTCGAAGAGCGGGAGCGTGCACGGCGCGAGGCCGAACGGCTGGCCCGGGAATGGGAAAACACGTTCGACGCTGTGCCGGAGGGCGTCTGGATTCTCGATACAGAAAACCGTGTGGTTCGAGCGAACTGCGCAACGGAGAGGATTTTCGGCTGCCAGCGCGAGTCGATTATTGGCAGGCACTGCTGGGAAATCGTCCATGGCACGCGCGAGCCGATCAGTGATTGCCCTATGCTGCGCATGCGCCAGAGCCTGCGCCGCGAGCAGCAGGAGTTTTCGCAGGGTGACCGATGGTATGGTGTGACGGTTGACCCTATTCTTGATGAAACCGGCCAATTGCACGGCGCAGTCCACACCATCAGCGATATCACTGAGTCCAAGCGGGCGATGGAGGCCTTGCGTGAACTCCATGAACGCGACCGAAACATTTACGAACTTATTTCCGATTACGCTTACACTTTCAGAGTTGAACCAGATGGCACACTTTGTGGCGAATGGCTCAACGACACCTTTGTGCGCGTCTTCGGTTTCACGATGGAGGAGATTGAAGCGCGGGGTGGTTGGCAAAGCATGGTTCATACCGAGGACCTGCCGGCGATGATTCAGCACGCGCTCCGAGTTGTCGGCGGTCAGAGGGACATACACGAGACGCGCTTCGTCACCAAGGCCGGGGAGACGCGCTGGATTCGCGACCACGCCGTCCCGGTCAAAGACGCAGCCACAGGGCGCGTGGTGCGAATTTACGGAGCAGCCCAAGACATAACCGACCGTAAACGTGCAGAAGAGGATTTGCGGCACCAGCGCATTCTCCTCGAACGCATCACAACCGCCAGCCCGGTCGGCATCGCCGTGGTGGATCGCAACGGTCGGATCACTTTTGCCAACCCTCAAGCCGAGAAGATTCTGGGCTTGGAACGTGAACAGATCACCAAACGCACCTACAACGATCCAGCCTGGCGCATAACCGACATTGCAGGGGGACCGTTCCCGGATGAGGAACTGCCGTTCCGGCGTGTCATGGCCACGGGCCAAATGGTGAGAGACATTCAACATGCAATTGAATGGCCAGACGGTCGGCGTGTGTTGCTTTCCATCAACGGCGCTCCTCTATTCGATTCAACAGGAGCGGTGGACGGCGGAGTGTTCACTTTTTCCGATATCACCGCGCAGAAACAAGCGGAGGAGGCGCTGCGCGAAAGAGAAGAGCAGTTGCGCCAGTCGCAAAAACTCGAGGCCGTTGGCCGGTTGGCAGGCGGTGTGGCGCACGATTTCAACAATATCCTCACCGCCATAATGATGCAGGTTGATTTGACAACCTCTGTCAAGGACCTCCCCACAGAAGCTCGGGAAGGTCTCGAGCAGATACGCGCCGCTGCAGAGCGTGCCGCCAACCTAACCCGTCAGTTGCTTATCTTCAGCCGTCGCCAGGTCATGCAGCCGCGCGACGTGGACCTGAACGAGATCGTCACTAGCCTCGCTAAAATGCTCCAACGCATCATTGGTGAAGATGTGCGGCTGCAATTGAATTTGCACCCGCGTGTGTTGTTGACACGCGCTGACCCAGGAATGCTTGACCAGGTACTGATGAACCTGGTTGTCAACGCTCGCGATGCCATGCCAAAAGGTGGAAAGCTGATTATCGAAACAACAGAACGGAGTCTGACCGAGACCGAGGCGGCGGCGACCCCAGACGCGTTGGCAGGCCGATATGTGTCGCTGCGTGTGACCGACACTGGTTGTGGCATTCCCCCAGACCACCTGCCGCACATTTTCGAGCCTTTCTTCACCACCAAAGAACCAGGCAAAGGCACCGGCCTCGGCCTTGCCACCGTGTTCGGCATTGTCAAGCAACATCGTGGGTGGATTACAGTTGAGAGCCAAGTTGGCAAAGGCAGCACTTTTCAGGTCTTTTTGACCGCGCTGGAAGCTCCCGAAGCGGCTGCGCATCCGGTCGCTCCACCCGCCAAGAGGGGTGGAACTGAAACCATTTTGCTGGTCGAGGACGACGACGCCGTGCGCCGAATAATGCACGCCATACTCGCAGCACATGGTTACAAGGTGTTGGAAGCGGCGAATGGCGTGGAAGCACTTAAGATTTGGGCGCAGAATGGCGGGAGGGTGGATTTGCTATTGACGGATCTGGTGATGCCGGAAGGCATCAGCGGTCGCGAACTGGCAGATCGATTGCGGGCGCTGCGACCAGATCTGCCGGTGGTTTTGGCTTCAGGCTATAGTGCAGACATCCTCGGGCACGAGTTTTCACTGCAACCCGGCCAGAGCTTCATCCAAAAGCCTGTGTCGCCCACTCAGTTGTTGGAAACCATCCGGCGCTGCTTGGACGAAACCCCAAATCGAAATCCAAAGACGCAGGACGGTACCACCGCAACCGAATGATCGTAACGTGATAAAGCGTGCGTTGCAGGCATGTCACTCCGGTACTTCCCAGGTGCGCAAAACGAAAATGAACGGACCGCCCTGCCTTTTCCTGTGAGACTGCAGGACAATTCGTGACTTGGAGCGCTGTTGTTTTCCGGATGCTCCCCAAGGCGGACTGCAATGGTGACAGGCTACCCCGATATAACGCCACACTTTACCGGGGGGCTTCGCTAACACCTGGCCCCGTTTGACTCCCGGAGCGTGTTGTGCGATTTTACCCCCAAATAGAGGGACAGACACGGTATTTGGGCGCCCTGGGTTCTGACCCGGACCTGCCCAACCAGTCGGCCAATGGGAGGCACGGCTGCGTGCCTGTCGCTCTGTTGCAAGGAGAACAACAATACAAATCAAGGAGGTTGTAATGAGACTGCCCAGAATCAAACTTCAGGGTAAAACC
>JAAYVR010000109.1 GCA_012517065.1 Verrucomicrobiota bacterium
TCAGGCACATAACAGACGGAGTGGCGTTGGGGAGCAGGGCGTTTGTTGAGGAGGTGTTTATGAGGCATCGGCCGCTGTTTGGTCCAAAGCGGAAGAGTGGAGCGAGGAAGATACCTGGGATGTTGTTGGGAGAGGTGTATGTGTTACGTGATCTGAAGGTGAGAGCGATCGAGTAAGGGAACTGGGAGGAGTAAGTCGAGGAAAAGGGGGCAGGGGCGTTTTCAGAAATCGGAGTTATGGGAGGCCGAAGGCCTTGTGAAGGAGTTCGGCGATGGGGGAATGTTTTCGCAAGTTGTCATTGCCGACTTTGTGAGCGTGGTGATCACGGCGAGATCTGCAGTGGGAGGGGTGTTCATGCTGACTGAAAGGGCATTCTCGCGTCATATCTGAAGTTTCCGGGGACTGTTTTGAGGGGTTGGTGAGGGTTTGGCGGTGACTGAACAAATAGAGTGACAGACACGATGTTGTGGCGGCCGGGTTGGACCGGGATGGACTGGCCTTGTGGCAGCCTGAATGAAGTTTCGGAGAACCTTTGAGCGCTGTTGGTGGGGGGTGGCGCGGGCGAAGCAAATAGAGTGACAGGCACGTTATTTTTCGTTTTGGAGTTTTGGTTTGCATAATCACACAGCCAACTGGTTTTTTGGGGGTGACGGCCGAAAGGAGCAAAAGAAGGCGATGAAACGTCTTGTTCCAGAAAGCGCGTTGGGACAAGCTGCAGGGACGGATGCGATGAAGTGGCAGTTAACAATTCTCGTCTGCATGCTGGCCGTGGCGGCGTTGGTGCTTCGAGTGATCGATCTTGATCGCCGGCCGATGCATGCGGACGAAGGTGTTCAAGGGCTCAAGTTCATTGAACTGCTCGAGAACGGGAAGTACCGGTATGACCCCGACGAGTATCACGGGCCAACCCTGAACTACCTGACGCTCCCTGTGGCATGGCTGCGGGGCGAACACAATAGACAGGCGTTGACCGAAACCACATTGCGCCTTGTTCCGGCTGTGTTCGGGGCTGGGCTTGTTCTGTTGTTGTTCATGGTGAGCGATGGTCTGGGGCGGTCGGCAACGGTGTCGGCAGCCTTGGTCACTGCGATATCGCCCGCGCTTGTGTTTTACGGCCGGTATTACATACACGAGACTTTGCTTGTCTTTTTCACGCTGGCATTTCTGGGCGCGTGTTGGAGGTATCTGCAGACCAAACGTTGGGGCTGGGCCGTGGCGGCAGGAGCGGCATTTGGCCTGATGCACGCGACCAAGGAGACTTTTGTGCTCGAGCTTTTTGCGATGTCAGTTGCGTTGGCGATCGTCATTGTCACAGCTCACAAAAAGCAGAATGCGCCCGAGTCACCGGGCCATCGAGCGATCAGAATCAGATGGTTGGATGTCGGCATTGGTCTGGTTGTGGCGATCGTTGTTTCAGTGGTTTTTTACACTTCGTTCTTTCAATATTGGCGGGGGCCGGTGGATTCGGTCCTGACATACTTTCCATGGCTGCGGCGAGCAGGGGGCGCATCGCCTCACATTCATCCGTGGTGGTTTTATCTGGAGCGACTGGCGTTTTTCAAGCGGCAGAGCGGGCCTGTTTGGAGCGAGGCGTCTTTGCTGGTCTTGACCATTGCGGGAATCGGCGTGGCGATTCGCCCCGGTCTGTTGCCGTCTGCGAATGCACGATTGGTCAGGTTCATTGCGATCTACTCGATTGTGCTTGCGGGGGTATATTCAGCGATTTCTTACAAGACGCCGTGGTGTATTTTGGGCTTTTATCATGGTTTTGTTTTGCTTGCCGGGGTTGGGGTTGCGGGGCTGCTGGCGAACTGCAGGACGAATCTGGTGCGGGGCGTCTGCGTGGCGGTGTTGGCGGCGCTGCTCGGGCATTTGGGGTTTCAAACATGGCGGACAGCATACGCGCAACCGGCGGATCGTCGAAACCCGTACGTGTACGCGCACTCTTCAATGGACCTACTGCGTTTGGTTGACAAAGTGAATGCAATAGCGCGCGCTGATCCGAATCCGGACAGGTTTGCAATTCAAATCATGGCGCCGGGCGGTGATTACTGGCCTTTGCCGTGGTATTTCCGGAAGTATCGTCATACAGGCTGGTGGAGTGAGATACCGGAAAACCCGTATGCGCCGGTTATGGTGGTCGGCGCTAAGTTTCACGCTGATTTGGATGAAAAGTCCGAGAAACGATGGCTGATGGTGGGATTCTTCGAGAGTCGTCCCGGGGTGTTTTTCGAGCTTTACGTCGAATTGGAATTGTGGAAGAAGTATGTGGAAACGCTGCCGCGGGACGATGACTGAGCCCGAAGCGATGCGGTTTCCAAGTCCCTCAGTAAGACGCATTCCCAACAACCGTGTTATCTTAGCGACAAAGGTTCGGACAAAGGATGATGGACAAGTCACAAAGAATGTTTGGACTTTGGTTTTCCGCTTAAAGGCTGGACTCTAACAGCCCCGGGCGTCGCATCGGCCAAAGTGCAGAGCAACTGGTCGCTGTCAGAGTCACTCGTTTACGCAGAAACGAGAAAACGGCGCTTCATTCTTGAACTGGCGGGCGGTGTTGTGAACACTCCGGTGCGGCATGACACGACCACGGGCTGTTGTTTTTGATTTGGGCGGCGTATTGGTGACGTTTGACTACCGGATAGCTGCGAGCCGGCTTTTGCCGCAGATGAAAGTGACATTGGAAGAACTCTGGAGTCTTCTGGAAAGAACGCCCCTGCTCCTTGATTACGAGAGCGGAAAGCTTTCGACAGACGAGTTCTTTGAGGCGGTGCGGACCGCGACGGGTTATTCGGGGAGCTTTGAAGAGTTCTGCGAGGGGTTCACCAGCATGTTTGGGTACGTGCCGGAGATGGTTGCACTGCACGAAGAAGTACGTGCCCGCGGTTTCCGAACCTATGTGCTATCGAACACAAACGAGATTGCAATTGAACATTTTCGGCGCAAGTACCAGTTCTTCAGCCGGTTTGACGGTTACGCTTTGTCTTACGATCCGGCTGTGCGCGCGTTGAAACCCGCAGCGCGCATATATGAGAGAATCGAGGAACTGAGCGGGCTGATGGGCGCGGATTTGTTCTATCTGGATGACGTGCCTGAGTACGTTGGAGCAGCCCGTGAACGCGGGTGGCAGGCAATCGTGCACAAATCTGAACCGGAAACACGCCGTGCGTTGATTGATGTTGGCGTATTGGGGTGAAGTTGCGTTTGGGACGGTAGCGTTTAATTTGCATTGTCATGGCGGCGGGCGATTCAACCGCGCAGGGCTCGGAGCCGGTCCCGGCTGCGATCCGAGCCTATTCCAAGCGCCAGGCAATGGACTGGAGCCTTGTGCTTCTCAGTCAAGGGATAGAATCCACCATCGAGCATCGGGATGATGACAACACGTGGTGGCTGTTGGTTGCTCCGGAGCATTTTCAGCGGGCGCGCGGGCTGATTCGGCTATATCGTGCGGAGAACCTTGGCTGGGGTTGGCGGCAGAACCTCGGGTGGACCGGCCCGGTTTTTCATTGGGGCGCATTGCTGTGGTGTTGGGTATTGATCCTTTTCCATTGGCTTGCCGAGGCGCTGGATGGCCGACTCGGCGAGATGGGGGCGATGAGCAGCAGCGCTTTCGGACAGGGCGAATGGTACCGTTTGTTTACCGCAGTGAGCCTTCATGCTGACCTTGGGCATCTCGCTGCTAATGCATCAACAGGACTGATAGTGTTTGGCCTTGCCATGGCAAGGTACGGCGCCGGAACGAGTTTGTTGGCGGCATTCATCGCGGGCGCGGCGGGGAACCTTGCGGGCTGGTTCTTGCATGCTTCACCGTACAGGGGCTTGGGCGCATCGGGCATGGTGATGGGAGGATTGGGGATGCTGGCGGTTCAATCTGTTTTTGTGCTGCGAAGAAATCCGAAAGCTCTGCGGCAGGTTTCAGCCGGTTTGATAGGCGGGTTTTTGCTTTTTGTACTGGTTGGGCTCAATCCCGCCAGCGACGTCGTGGCGCACGCTGGCGGTTTCGCTGTGGGATTGGTTTTTGGATTGGTTCTTGCGCTGTTGCCGGACAGGATTTCGGAGCATCCTTACAAAGAGCGCATTTCATGGTCTGTGCTGTTTTTGTTGTTTGTGGGAACCTGGGCCTTGGCATGGTTACACCCATGAGCGTACCGAGTCTGCTGCAAAAGAGACGGACAAACGAATTGAGCCGTGGAAGCGCAATGCAGAAGGCGCGGAAGCTGTTTTTTCTTCTGTTTGCCGCGACGGCAGCAGTTACGGGTTTGGCGGCGGAGCACAGAGGCGCCGCTTTTCTCGCGTGGACAGCCTTTGATTGTTGGCACTGGTCTGAGAGCGACACCGAAAGAGTGTGCGAATCACCTGTCATCGATTGCCCGTTTGCGTGGCGTGAGTTGGTCATGTCATGGAATGCAAGTGCGCCATCCGGGACCGGGTTCAAGTTTGAAGTGCGGGCTTATTTTGGCGATCGCCCGACGAGGTATTACGTAATGGGCTTCTGGACGGAGACACCGGGGGATTTTCCCCGCAAGAGCGTCAACGGCCAGCAGGATGCAGACGGCGAAGTGCGGACTGACACGCTCGCTCTGCTGGAAGCTTGTCGGCGGGTGCAACTGCGCGTGACATTTTCCAGGTCTGCAGGGGTTGATTGGCCACGGTTGCGTTTTCTGGGCATTTCGTTGTCTGATCCGTCGGTGCGATTGCCGCCACTCCGACCGAATGCTGCGGCGTGGGGGCGAACTCTGGATGTGCCGTGCAGGTCGCAGGTCGATTACCCCGAGGGTGTCAGTGCATGGTGCAGTCCAACAAGCGTTTCGATGGTGATGGCATATTGGGCTCGCGCGATTCGAAAGCCCGAATTGGACAAGGACGTCCCGACCGTCGCCCGCGGGGTGCATGATCCGTCCTGGGAAGGCACGGGCAACTGGTCTTTCAACACCGCATACGCTGGCCAATTTGACAAATTGCGCGCTTACGTGACCCGCTTGAGCGATGTTACGGAAATTGAGGCTTGGATTGTGCGCGGAGCGCCAGTCGTGGCATCTGTATGTTACGATCTTTTGCGCGGCCAGCCGCGAACCCGCAACAGCGGGCACCTGATAGTTTGCGTGGGCTTCACTGACAAAGGCGACGTGGTTGTGAACGATCCGGGCACGCGGAAGGAAATGCGCCGATCATTCCCGCGCGAAGATTTCATGAAAGCGTGGGATTACTCGAACCGCACCGTGTACCTGATCTATCCGGCGAACTTTCGACCGCCGGCTGACCGGTTTGGGCACTGGACTGGCAAACACTGAGCTTAGCCCGCACATACCGCAGCTCGGCGTAGCCGGAACCAAAGTTGTCTGACGGGCACTGCCCCCGGCCCTTGCACCTCCTCGATCGGTCGGCCTCGCCCGGCTGCGAAATATCTGCTGCGACTCCGTCGCCTGAAAACCTTCGCGAATATGAAGGGCTTTTCGACATAATGATATTCCTTGGGCAGTCTGTGAAACGGGTGTCTTCAAATAATTAAGGAATGTGAAGGTCTCGGAGATCTCACCGGAATGAAGCTTTGGGTGTCTTGGTCTGGTCAGGCGGTCAGATTTCCGGGTTAACAAATCTGTCGTTCAGAAAAATGGGTTGTTCGCCAGCTCTTCGGAAACAGTCGTTAGCGGACCATGGCCGGGGCAAATCAACGTTGATGGCGGGAGTGAAAGGATGTGTGTTATGATTTTCTCCCGTGCGAGTGCAGCATGCCCGGGGGCCTTCCCCATCGAGCCTGCGAACAGGCAATCGCCCACAAACGCCACGGCTGGCGCGTTGTCGGGCCATCCTGTGACGATGTATGTGATTCCGTCGTGTGCGTGGCCCGGGGTATTTCTGGCCGAGATTCGGAGATTGCCGAGCTGGAAAGACACCTGGGCACCAGCGGAATCGGATGAGACCGTGTTTGGGAAGCGCTGTGCCTGCGGGTGGGCGTCCTGAATCTGAGGCCATGCTGCGACGTGATCGTGATGCCCGTGGGTGACGAATACAAAGCGGAGGTGCAGTTCATTCTCATGCAGGAGACGCAGCACCGGTACGGCGTCGAATCCGGTGTCAAAAAGTGCCGCCATTCGCGTGTCTGAATCCCACACCAGATAGCAGTTTACGCCGAACCCGGCCGAGTTTGTGGCGATCAAGCGGAGCTCTCGCCAGCGTGATGTGTCAACACGAGCGGGTTCCCATCCGCGGGCTATCCGCTCTAGCTTGGCGGGGTCAAGCCCCAACACATTTGCAATGCGTGTGAAGTCGATTGGGTTCGGCAAAGTGCCGTTCTGTTCAAGGTCCTCGAGCTGTGCGGGAGTGATCCCGGCTGCGTGGGCAGTTGATTCGATCGAGACGGCGGCGTGCAAGCGCGCTTTGCGGATGATGTCGCCAATGTGGTCTTCGAGCGGCATGCGGCCGAGGGTATCGGGCGGTTTATAGCGTGCAAGCGAGATTCACTTGCTGCTGCACCGTGCTTGATTTGTTAAGGACATTGTCAGTGGTCTATGGCATATTGATCGCGGACTGTGTTTGTTGGCGGGTCGGCACTCTCGAGTCAGGGATGCGACCGTGGCATGAACGATCGATGGCTCGGGCTTTTGGCCGGCGCGGTCGGCGTCAGCAAACGAAGTTGTTGGGATTGGCGGCACAGCGAAAATGAGTCGGTTTGAAAACCTTGAGTTTGACAGACGCGCCGAGGGCGAGATCGCGTCCGTTGGGCTGAGCGATGAGGAACGTCGGTTGTGCGAGGCTGATGCGGCTTTGCGGCGCGGCGACTTCGAGCTTGCATTGCGGTGTTACGCGAAACTTCTGGAGATCAATCCAAGAAACCCGGTGGCATGGGCCGGGCAGGTGCGGATGTTGATTGAGCTGGGCGACTTTGAGCAGGCGAACCGTTGGGCTGACAGCGCGATGGAACGCTTTCCGCGCGATCCGGAGGTTTTGGCTGCCAAGTCCGTGGCGTTGGCACGAAGAGGCGATTGGCGAGCCGCGCTGGCGTTTTCGGACGCGGCGTTGGAGGAAGGCGCTGCCTTACCCTACGTTTGGTTGGCGAGGGGCGACGTGTTGATGGCAGGCCGCGAAAAGCGTGCTGATTACTGTTTCGGCAAAGCTTTGGCCGTGGCACCGAAGGATTGGCTCTGGCCGTGGCTGATTTCGAGAGTGTTTTTCTACTACCGACGGTTTTCTCTGGCGCTGAGGTTTGTGAGTCAGGCGGTGGCGATAGATGGTGCGCAAGCGGTGGTTTGGGCCGATATGGGGCGGTGCCAGCATGCCCTTGGCCTGGCCGGCGCGGCTGCGGCCTCGTTCGCTCAGGCAAAACAGCTCGATGGATCGTGTCCGGAGGTCCTGATTGCTCTCGAGGAGGGCCAGGAAATCGGACTGGCGCAGAGACTCACCGGTTTAATGCGCCGGTGGTTCAGAGTTTGAACATGAAACCGCTGGAACGGCTTCTTGCTATTGCAGTGGAGCGGGGTGCATCGGACCTGCACCTTGTTGCAGGTGCGCCGCCTGCGTTCCGTGTTAATGGCGAAATCATACTCGCCGAAGAAGAGCCGGTTACGGCCGGCGATCTCCAATCGCTGGTCAGAGAGCTGCTGAACGAGGAGCAAATGGCCGCTTTCGACCGCGATTGGGAATTGTGCGTGTCTGTGCATTTCCCGGAAATCGGGCGGGTGCGAGGGACTTTGTACCGCCGGAATGGCGGGCCGGAGTTCAGTTTCAGGTTTTGTGGGGAATATATTCCGAGTCGTGAAGACCTCGGTTTACCGCCGAAGTTGGATGAGTTGACTCGCCGGCCCAACGGACTTTTGCTGATCACGGGGCCGACCGGGTCGGGCAAGACAACGACGCTCAACTACCTGGTTGACCTCATAAACACGGAGAGGCGCTGCAAAATAGTGACCATCGAGGACCCGATCGAGTTTGTTCACTCAAACAAGAAAGCGATCGTCGTTCAACAGGAAGTGCTCACTGACACGCACTCGTTCAATCGCGCTCTCATTCACGTGCTGCGGCAGGATCCGGATGTGATTGTGGTGGGTGAGATCAGGGACCACGAAGCGATAGCGACAGCGCTTACAGCAGCGGAAACCGGGCATCTGGTGCTAGCAACTTTGCATGCACCGGGTGTGGTTCACGCGCTTGAACGGATCATAGGCGTTTTTGAGGGGGCGGCGCAGCGGCAGATAATCCTCCAGTTGGCCAGTACTCTGCAGGGCATAATCGCACAGGAGCTCCTGCCAAGCGTGGATCGCGCCAGACGAACTCTTGCCTACGAATTGCTGGTCGCCAACAGCGCCGTGCGGAATGTCATCCGCGAGAACCAACTTCACATGCTGGAAACAATAATGCAGACCGGCGGCAAAGACGGCATGGTGTTGCTGGACGCGTGCCTGCACGATCTCTATTGTCGTTGTCAGATAAGCTACGACGTGGCGTTAAGCCGCGCACGTTATCCGGACAGAATAGCCAAGCGGACCGGGTGACCGGCGGCCGGCTTGTGGCAAATGGGCCAGTTCTTGCGCACAGCAATGTCCGTGCTGGCTCTGGTGTTGATGGGGCTGGCAGTGGGCGCGTTTCTTCTGCGCTGGTACCAGCGCACAGAGGACAGGCCGGGCTTGTTGTTCAGTTGGGCGGTCACACTGGCCACGGCGCTGTTTGTGGTGTTCGTGGTCGGGCCGGTCATTGCCCGGTTCGATTGGACAGCGGCGTTTTTGGGTGTGCCACTGGCAGCCTTTGCGGGCTGGGTGATGGCGGTTGTGTGGGCGCCGCGCCTTGTCGAATGGCTGGGAAGAAAATCTACTGATGTGATCTTCGGGGCGGAAACCCCACCCGAGCCGAAACCCTGCTACTCGGTCGCCGAAGCGCATCGAAAGGCAGGCCGTTACACCGCTGCCATTGCCGAGGTAAGAAAACAATTGGAGCAGTTCCCAAATGATTTTGCGGGTTGGATGTTGCTCGCAGAGATTCACGCGGACAATCTGCATGACATGGACGGAGCGACGGCTGCTGTCGAGCAGTTGGTTGGTCAGCCGGGGCACGCGCCGAAAAACGTTGCATATGCTCTGACCTGTTTGGCCGACTGGCAGTTGAAGTACTTGCGCGACCTCGAAATGGCCAAGGGCACGTTCCAGAGAATAGTTGACATGTTCCCGGATTCGCCCGAGGCGCATTTCGCCCTCCAGAGAATTGCGCATCTGTCTTATAGATCAGTAGGGCGCGACGGTACTCCGCCGCCTCCCATTCACGTTCCCAGCACTGATGGCCGGCTCGGGTTAAAGACTGATTCCACGGAATATGGTCCTGTCGCGCCAGACTCCGCTGCCAAAGCAGCCGAACTGGTCGAGCAACTCGAGAAGCACCCTTATGACAACCAGACACGCGAAGACCTCGCCGTCTTGTACGCGGAAAGCTTCGGTCGAGTGGACCTCGCAGCAGAACAACTCGAGCAATTGATCGCGCAAGAGCACGTGTCAGACAAACAGGTTGTGCGGTGGTTGAATCTGCTGGCAGACCTTCAGGCAACGCGCGGCGGCGATTTGGCTGCGGCGCGCGAAGCATTACAGCGCATTATCGACCGTTTCCCCGGCAGCCCGGCAGCAGAGCAGGCGCATCGCAGGCTTGCAACGTTGAGCTTGGAATTGCGCGGCAGACAAACAAAACCGTCCGTCCCACTTCCTTCTCCTCCTGAAATGCCCGGGCACGGCAACGAGCCTTAGCCCGCACATTTCCCAGCCAGGCGTAGCCGGAACCAAAGTCGCCTGAAGGGCAACGCCCCCGGCTCTTGCACCCCCCGGACCTTCAGCCACGCCGAGCTGCGAAACATCCCCTGCGACTCCGTCGCAAGGAACAGCGCGCTGATCCCAATGGTTTCTCACGCGCTGCCGCGGATGAGTGGGCGTTGGCAGGCGCGAAGCGTTTGGAGTGCGGCAGCCTGCTGCCGCTTTGTTATTACGCACAACCAACGTGCCTGGAACCAGATCGGCATGACTCTGCAAACAACGTGTCTGTCCCCATATGGCCTCAGCGGATGCAGTGGGCGTTGGTGGGCGCGAAGCGTTTGGAGTGCGGCAGCTTGCTGCCGCTTTGTTTCTATGCCCAAACAACGTGTCTGTCCCCATGTTCCCCATCAGCCAGATGACCGGTCATGCGACCCGTTTCCATCCCCCAAATCGGGCCACCGAACACACACCAGTTGGGTGCGGCGAAGAATCGCCGCGCTCCTGCCGACGCGTTAGAATGAAGACCGACGGTCGGGAGCGCGGCCGTCCTCGGCCGCATCAACGCGACGACCGATCCTACGACCCGTTTGGATCAAGCAAATGCGGCGTCCGAGCATTCACCGGCTGGGGGCGGGCAAGAATGCCCGCGCTCCTGCCGGCGCGTTGGAGGAAACACCGACGATCGGGAGCGCGGCCGTCCTCGGCCGCATCAACGCGACGACCGACCCTACGACCCGTTTGGATCACGCAAATGCCGCGTCCGAACATTCACCGGCTGGGGATGCACAAGCAACGTGTCTGTCCCCATATCCGCATCCGAAGGGTTCCTCCGCAGACTTCGGCAACCGTTGATTGAGACAAAGGGCAATTTGCGGGCCATGCCGCAATCAGGGGCAAAACCCAAACAACGAGCCTGTCACCCTATTTGGGCCCTTGTTGGATGTGCGTGGGTGGTAGGCGGCATGTAAAGATTCGATTCGGTTGCCAAGGAACGAAGTGGGGACAGAGCGTCCACCTTTGGCGAGGCCGGTCATGCACCGAGAGTGACGGGTTCCAGCCCGATGCTATTGCGCTGGACGCCTGGTTGATCTGAAGCGGAGCAGCGCCAACTTGGGAATCTCACCGGAATGAAACTTTGGGTGTCTTGGTCTGGTCTGGCGGGGAGATTTCCGAGTCAAGGAGCTATTTGGACGCTCGCGTCTGCAGGAGTGACGGCACGTCCGGTGTAGAATGCTTGCCACGCCACGGGCGTGGATTGCACCTTCGGGCTGCTACTGGGTCTGCAGGAGCAGAGCGATCTGTTTATCAACCTCGCTTGCGAGGTCAATGTTGCCTCCGAAAGCCGAACGCCGCGCTTGGACAATTACACGACTGATGTTGGGCTCGACCTCGTCCACGGCGACCCAGACAGTGCTGTTGTCAATTCGGGCTTCCAAGGTTTTGCCGATGGTGTTTTCGCCAACAAGGCGGCCCATGTTGCCGAGCGCTGCTTTGGCTGCAGCGAAAACTTGATCGACAGGCCGTTCATAGCGGCTCTCCAGTCTGTCTTTTGAGAAAGGTTTGCCAAACTTTTTGTGACCGTCAGCGGTGCTGTAGCATCCCACCGCAAGCCAAAGTACACAAAGACCAGCCAACAAAACTGAAAGGCGCGTTTTCATTCGGGCACCATTGCAATCATATCAGCTTGTGACGTCAAGCTCTAACCGTTAGCCCGTAAATCTCACCGGCCAACCCCTCGGTTTCACCCATGCTTTCGCTCCGGTGAGATTTTCGGGGCCCGCATATTCCTTGGTTGCTTGAAGACACCCGTTTCGCAGACTGCTCAGGGTTTGAAATATGCGGGCTAGAGCATGTCGAAATCGGTGGGAAGGTCCGGATTGCGGCAGTGCTCGAACATCCGGTGAATCTGCCAAGGCGTTACCCGTGAAACCGACAATTCCGGGAGGGTTGATTCGTCGAAGAACCCAACACCGTCGGTCTCAGAACTCTGCGACATTGTTCCGCCGATTAAGGCGCAGTGAATAAACATCTTGTAAACATGAAATGGAAACGGCGGCACATGCGGGTGTTTGCCGCGATCAAATACAGCAAGAATCTTCAACGCTCGGGTTCGTAAACCGGACTCTTCAAAAACCTCCCTGACGACACTTTCGGCGGGCGATTCGCCCACGTCAGCCCAGCCGCCGGGGAGTGTCCATTTGCCGTCAGCGCGTTCCCGGACCAGGAGGATTCTCCCATCGCGGAACACAACGCCGCGCACATCAACCTTGGGGGTAGCATACCCGGAGTCCTTTTCGAGGAGGTTGGCAATCACCGAGATGTCCTCGCTGGAACCTGCCGCCAGCATTTCGGCAGCGATCTTACGAATTTCGGTGTAGCGCTCGACATCATACGAGTCATGCGCGAAAGCAAGCCCGGTTTGCGCGATTGCCTGAAGGCGCTTTGCCCAGTCTATCCATCGCGGCTCTTGAACTGAGTTCATGAAAACAAAGGCAACGAACGCCGGTTGGAACTACCGGCCCAGCCGAGCGCGCACTCTACCATCCGGACACCTAACTGCAAGCATCCAGCTCCAATCTGCAGCGCCACGCCGGATGTATTGAAGAGTGAGCTTGATTTGTGGGTTTCGGCCGCGCAAAGCTCAACGGCATGAACCAGTCGCTGAAAGCAAGGGCAACTGCGGGAACAATTCTTCTGATGACTCTTTCCTTGGCTTTTGGAGCTTCGATGATCCATGCATCAGCACGGGGAACAACCCGGCAGCAGACCGAGAACCAAACAAGATGGCGGGCTGTGCACTTGATGTCGCCCGGTCACGACGGCCTGCCTCTGGTGCGGCGTGCAATTGTCGAACGACTGGTCCCGATGGGGGTGAACGTTCTCATTCTTGAAGTTAACTACGGTTTCAGTTGGAAGTCGCACCCGGAGCTGGCCACGCCCGGGGCACTCACCCGTGAAGATGCAGAGGATTTGGCCGAGCTATGCCGAGCCCGCGGCATTCGGCTGATCCCACTGTTCAATTGTCTCGGACATCAGTCATGGGCGAAATCGACTTTTCCATTGCTAACGAAACATCCGGAATTCGATGAGACCCCAGACATTCCCATGGACAATCCGGGCATTTACTGTCGGAGCTGGTGCCCACAGCATCCCGGAGTGAACAAGGTCGTGTTTGCGTTGATGGACGAACTACTGGACGCGTTTAAGGCTGACGCGCTGCACGTTGGCATGGACGAGGTGTTTCTGATCTCGCACCAGAGCTGTCCGCGGTGTCGAGGTCAGGACCCTGCCAAACTGTTTGCTCGCGCGGTGAATGATTATCACGATCACCTTGTACGGCGCAGGGGCGTTACAATGTTGATGTGGGGAGACCGTTTGCTTGACGACTCAGTGATGCACTACGGCGAGTGGGAATCAAGCCGGAATGGGACCGCCCCAGCAGTCGATATGGTGCCAAAAGACATCGTGATTTGCGATTGGCACTACGAAAAAAGAGATGATTACCCGTCGATCCGGTTCTTTCTCAGCAAAGGTTTTCGCGTTCTGCCGGCTAGCTGGCGAAATGCTGATGCGGCACTGGCTTTGTTGGAATCCGGCCTTGCCCAGCATGATTCAAGAATGCTCGGACATCTGTGCACAACTTGGGCCGGCGGCGAACAGATTGCCCGGGTTCTGCTTGGCGAAAGCAAACAGGAACGTCCGCCCCGTGACAATGCGCGCGAAGCAGCGTTTGCCCTGGAATTGTGCATGGCAAGGCTGGGATGCGAGCCCGACCGGCTGGCAATCACGCAGAAGCAAGCACAAGAATGGCGTGCAGAACGGCGTTTTGTTGACATGCACCAGCACGTGAATTGCCAGGAGGATCATCTTCGCCGGTGCATTGGAATCATGGACAGAGTGGGCATTGGCCTTGTCGTAAACCTCAGCGGCGGCGCAGTAACGCACGCGCCGGGTGAAACCTCCGAGTTCGAACGAAACCGGCAGCTCGCCGACAAGCTTTTCCCGGGGCGGTTCCTTCATTACTTCAGCTTGGATTACAATGGCTGGGACGAGCCGGATTGGTCAGAGCGCGCTGTAGAGCAGGTGAACGAGGCGTTCCGGTTAGGTGCCGCCGGCCTCAAAGAGTACAAGCGGCTCGGGCTGTATCTGCGCGACCGAAACGGGAAACTCATCCAAGTGGATGATCCGAAGCTGGACGCAGTTTGGAAACGATGCGGCGAACTCGGCATGCCAGTGTCAATCCACGTGGCAGACCCACAGGCTTTCTGGAAACCATACAACGAGTCAAATGAGCGTTGGAAAGAACTCAAAGATCATCCGAGCTGGTGGTTTGGCGACACCAACAAGTATCCGTCGTTCGACGCGCTGGTGACCGCGCTCAACCGTGTAATCGAACGCCACCCCCAAACAACATTCGTATGCGTTCACTTCGCCAACAACGCCGAAGACCTCGACTGGGTCGAGCGTTCTTTGGACAAATACCCGAACATGATGGCCGATTTGGCGGCGCGAGTCCCTGAGATCGGACGGCATGACCCGGCACGCGTGCGCCGGCTCTTCCTGAAACACCAGGATAGAATACTCTTCGGCACCGATTTTCAGGTCTATGACAGGCTCATTCTTGGGTCGAGCGGGAAAGAACCACCACCCAGCGACGATGCCGCATGTGCCTTCTTCGCAAAACATTGGCGCTGGCTCGAAACAACCGATCGCCAGTTCGAGCACATGACCCCAATTCAAGGGGATTGGAAAATAGACGCAATCGGTTTGCCTCCGTACGTGTTGCGGAAAATATACTTTGACAATGCGCGACGGTTGTTGTTGCGGTCTCTGCCCGCACCGGTCGTGCGCGCAGTCAAGATTCAACGCGATTTCAAGCCAGACGGGAAACTGACCAAGGCAGTCTGGCAAGAGGCGCCCGTTGCACGCATCGAATACACTCTGAAAGAAGGCAGGGCGTGCCCTCAACTCTCGACCACAGCCCGGCTACTCTGGTCTGACAGGTACTTGTATATCGGGTTCGAATCGCCGTACTCGGAGCTGACCGTGTTTACGCCGCCGAATCTGAAAACAGAACGACTGGGGCTTTGGGACAAGGACGTGGTCGAGGCGTTCATCGGAGCCGATCCGACCAATCGAAATCACTACACTGAATTCGAAGTGGCGCCAACGGGCGAAAAACTCGATCTTGTGCTTGATTTGCCCGCGAAAGATTTCGCATGGAGCAGTGGCTTCGACGCTGCCGTTCAGGTTGACCGCCAACGACGAGTTTGGACGACCGAAATGCGAATTCCACTGGCCGCACTCAGCTCGAAGCCGCCAGCGCCCGGCGACCGCTGGTCATTGAATTTGTACAGGCACGATATTGTCCACGGCGTTTTCCTCGCATGGAACCCGACCGGCACAGCTTCAGCGCACACGCCGACCAAATTCGGTCTGCTGGAATTCAGCCGTTAGTGATTTCCGGAAGCCTGCATACATGAACCTTTTCGAGGCATGGGCCTCGCAGGTCACTCAGCAGGCCGGATATGGGGGCTGAACTTGGCCTGGTCAAAAACGCAGGCCCACCGACAGCATCACAGCGTGGCTGATAAACTCGAACTCGCCATCTACCGATTGACCCGTTGGCGACGGCGCACTGCCGGTCACCTTGCGAGTCGGCCCATACCCGAATTGATAGGTCAGATCGACACTCAACTGGCCATGCTTGAAACCAGCGCCGACGCTGAAGAAATGTCTGTCAAGGTCGGCAACCAGCGGCGAGTAGGTTGCATCCGGGACTGAGTTCTCGTTGTAAATGTAACCGAGACTTATCGACCATTGATCGTTGATATAGCGCGTGGCTCCGAACTCGTAGTACCAACTTGGCTCCCAATTGAGAACCAAGGGCGCATTTTGCGGGATCAGGGGCGGAAATGCCGCGGCTTGTTTCACAATGACCGTGTTGAGTCGGCTCCAGTCCGTGTATTCGGCGTCGAACTCGAGGTTCCAATTCGGTGTCGGGCGGTAAGAAATTCCGAAGACAGCGCTCAACGGAAATGGGAACTCGGCTTCCGCGCTCACGCGTTGTCTTGGGAAGGCGGGGATTAACCCAGGGATTTCCTGGGCATTGAAGTACTCCGTTCGGCCATCGAGATCCACGGTTGTCGGACTTCGGAAAGTCACGCCGAGAAACACCTTGTCGTGGACTTTGCACAGCAAACCAAGGTTGTATCCGACATCAACACCGTCGCCCTTGAACTTGAACTCGTCGAGAGGTTGTGTCGGCCAGATCAAGCCCTGCCGCAAATCAAATTCGGCGTAATTCACCGTAAGACCCGCGGCAATCGAAAGACGCGGTGTTACCCGCCACGCCACAGCAGGGTTTATCGTGTAATAAGTGAGTGTTCCCTCTGTCGAAACGGTTCGAAACCCAGTGTCTTGCGGCCAACGTGAGCTGAGCCCATACGGCGAGTACAATCCCAGCCCGAAGCTCAACGGAAAGTCGGACGGGCTGAAACCGTAAAACAACTGCGGGATCGCGTGAAGATCCCTGTCGCTGTGGAAACTTCTCCCGTCCGGTGCAGTGTAGGATGGCTTAATGTACAGGCCGTAAACGCCAACCCGCACGTTGTGGCCTTCGAGCTGGGTAAGGCCGGCCGGATTGTAATAAACCGCAGACGGATTGTCTGCAGTGGCAACGAATGCTTCGCCCCTTGCGGCGGCAAAAGCATCCTGATCGGGCAGCCTGAACCCTGTTGCACTTGTGATCAAAACCCCGGCGTGGCAAAACACGAGCACCGAAACCCAGCGAAGAAGTTTAATGGTTTTCATGGATCGCTGATCGCATATTAGGCGGGCCTTCGTGTTCAGTCAACGATGCTTATCAACGAGTTGCATCTCACTACTCGATGGCTTCCAGCGCCATCGAATGCCGAACGGGCTCGCATCGTTCCCGGTCTCAGGTTCGCGGTGATTTTCGTTGGGCCAACACCGCGGCCCTGAAGAACTCGTGTGTTCCGAACCGTCTTGTCAGCCATTCACCCAGAGACGGCGAAAGCGTTGCCAACGCGAGGAACGGGCGCATTGGATATCGGTTGATGATTACCTCCGGCAGGTTCTTTTGAATCGCGCGCACGATCGCGTCAGCAACCCGGTTCGGATGGCACGGCGCAAGAAAAGTTGGAGCGGGCCGTCCCGCAACAGTCTTCAACCGCGTGTATATGCCTGTCTCGACAAATCCGGGCACAACGACCGAAGCGCCAACGCCCGACCCGCGATAGGTTGCGCGAAGAGACATTGTGAATGCAACAAGGCCGGCCTTCGATGCTGCATAAGGCTCCTGAAACGCAGGCCCTGATTTCCCAGCCAATGAAGAAACGCTCACAATATGGCCGCGCTTCCGTTCCAACATCTCTGGAAGCACCAGACGAGACACGATCATTGCCGCCGCAAGATTAACGGTGAGAACCTCGGTGATTTGCGATTCGCTCAGTTCGTGGTAGTACGAATTGAACTCAACACCCGCATTGTTAATTAGAATGTCCACTGGGCCGACTTGATCTCGCACGCGCTTAACAAGGTCGCGACGCTGCTCCGCATCACGCAGGTCAGCCAAAAACAGGTGAACATCACCTTTCCTTTGCCCGAGAACTGAACACGCCCCTTCCAGGTCAGTGGTCGTATGCGCTGCAAGGGCAAGTCTCACGCCAAGCTTCGCAAAACGCCGAGCAATGAATCCACCGAGCCCGCCCGAAGCCCCCGTCAAAAGCACGGTCTGTCCCGATTCGAGTTTCATGCGCTGGGGGAAAACCTAGCAGAACTGGCCTTGGCGCTGAATTGAAAAACGCAGGCAAATCCAACGGCAAGCGTCCCTTTCCGACTTGAATCGAGTGCAGAACCGGGCACAGTTCATGGGCGTATCGGCTGCGCAAAGCCCGGTTTACAAAGCCACTTCAACGCCGTTTGATGCACGATGAAAATTGACCTTGCCAAACGCCGCCGCGTTATGGAGCGATCCCGATTTTTGGGACATTGCATCTGCGATCCCAAACGCGCTTGCCCGTGCGACGTGTTCACCAACCACGGAATCTGCCCTTGTGCTGGTGAGCGCCCAGATCCCGTCGATGTCTCACAGGTGAAACTCACCAAACTGGTCCGAAACGCAGGTTGCGCCTCGAAAATCCCTCCCGCCGAGCTCGACGCCGTGCTGTCTCGTCTGCCGTCGGTGACTGATCCGAATGTGATTTGCGGAATGGCGGCTGGTGACGATGCCGCCATATACCGCATCGCAGATGGCTTGCACCTCGTGCAAACAGTGGACGTCTTCACGCCGTGCGTTGACGACCCGCACGCGTTCGGCCGCATTTGCGCCGCGAATTGTTTGTCAGACGTCTATGCCATGGGCGGCGTGCCGCGCACCGCGCTCAGCATCGTCGCGTTCCCGTCCGATACGCTCTCAGCAGAGGTGTTGTTCCGGATGCTCGAAGGCGCCATGAAAACACTCGCCGAGGCGGGAGTCGCCCTCGTGGGCGGGCACAGCGTCAAAGACGAAGAAATCAAGCTCGGCTTCGCCATAACTGGTCTGATCGATCCCGCAGTTGCCGCAGCTCTCGAGCACCCCCAACCGGGCGATCTGCTCGTCCTGACAAAACCACTTGGAACAGGTGTGCTGGCTTTCGCGGAGCAGATTGGGCGCGGCAACCCCGACGCCCTCGCCGCATCCGAAGCGTCCATGGCAACCCTGAATCGCGCCGCCGCAGAAGCAATGATCGAAGCCGGCGCATCCGCTTGCACGGATGTCACCGGATTCGGCTTGTTCGGGCATTTGATTCGTTTGATGCAACAACATCGTTTGACCGCCCGGGTATTTGCGGAGTCGCTGCCATCTCTCCCGGGGGCCGTTGAAGCTCTGCGCGACGGCATCATTCCGGGCGCCATCGAGCGCAACCGCGAATACGTGGGCGAAGATATGACCGTGTCCGACGGCGTTGACGAGGCTTTGATCCATCTTGGCTTTGACGCGCAAACGTCCGGTGGCCTGTTGATTGCAGTGCCGGAGGCGCGTCTCGAGCGACTGCTGCAGGCGTTCGCGGCAAAAGGCGTGACCGGTTTCGTGATAGGCAGAATCGACGGCCAATCGTCCGGACAAATCATATTGGATAAAGCGCCCACTGCCGCTCTAAACTTGCCCGGCCGCGCCGACATCGGCGTGCCAGCCGCGACCACCCCCCAGCTTGTTGGAGAATCGCATGCCGGATGCTGTGCCGACGTGTTCGGTCCTGCTGCAGCCGCGGAAGCGCAGGCAAGCGCGTTGGCCGAATCACAACGCGCTTTTGGTGCGCTGATGCGGTCGGTGGCAGCTCCGGGCGCGCTTTCTGAAAAGACCAAGGAATTGATACTTTTCAGTCTTGTGTTGCAGAGCCGATGCGGTCCCTGTTTCGACGCGCATTACAAGGCGGCGCAGGAAATGGGCATAACGCGGGATGAACTCGATGAGGCTGCTTGGTGTGCGATAGCGATGGGTGGCGCGCCGGTTAAGATGTTTTACGCCGAGTCATTGGCCCGTTTGCGTGACGAAGGAAAGAAGAGCTGTTGCACATAATCGGACAAGCGGACAACACCGGCAACTGAATTGGCTTGCAAAAGGAGCGGTGTTGGTGACTATTCTCTGGTTCGCGGTGGTGCCAGTGTAGCTCAGCGGTAGAGCAACGGTTTCGTAAACCGTCGGTCGCCGGTTCAATCCCGGCCACTGGCTCCAGTTCACAACCAATCCTTTGCGGGGATAATCGAGCCGCGTTCTCAACTTCACACCAGCGTCGGATTCAAGATCAACCCGAGCCTGCCCCGTCAAGGTTACTCCGCTCCTCCAACAAGCGGGCGAGCACACCAGCCCTGTTTGACTCCCGGAGTGTGTTGTGCAATTTTACCCTGAAATAGAGGGACAGACACGTTATTTGGGTGCCCGAGGTTCTGACTCGGACCTGCCCAGCAGTCGGCCGGGAAGCTGGCTGCTAGCCTGTCGCCCTGTTGCAAGGAGAAGAACAATACAAATCAAGGAGGTTGTCGTGAGACTACCCGGAATCAAACTTCAGGGTAAAACCGTTGTTTACCACCGCATGTCCAGCCCGGAAAACTCACTGGAATGAAGCTTCAGAGATCCCGGTCTGGTCAGACGGTGAGATTTGAGGGCTGGACCACGACAAGGGAACTGGAGAAGAACAAGAAGCCAGCTCTTATTTTGGATTGTGCGATGCGGGAGTTTCTGCTCCGCTGTCGCAAGTCCGATAATGAATCTCATATACACAGAACACGTTCTGCAGCGGATGGCGAAACGGCAATTGCGCAAAGAATGGATCGAACGCGCAGTGTCCCATCCGTCGCGCATCGAGTCGGACAAGGTGGATGCGACTCTGGAACACCGGTTGGCGCCCGTGCCGGAGCTTGCCAACAGGGTGCTGCGGGTTATCGTATCCAAAGATGAACCAAAACGCGTCATAACCGCGCATCTGGATCGCAAACTGAAGGACAGAATATGAAACTGACGATTGACCGGAAAGCCGACGCGCTTTATCTCGATCTGGATGAAGCCCCCGCCGTCGAGAGTGAGGAGATTTCGCCGGGCGTGATTTTCGATTACAATGCCAGCGGGAAGGTGGTGGGGATTGAAATGCTTTATCTTTCCCAACGGGTTTCCCCAGAAAAGATTGGCCGGATTCTGATGGAGACAGTCGATTCATGACGTGAAAGCGACTGCATGAGCTCTATGCTGACGACTGGCGCGCATATTTCGCAGCCGGGCGTAGCCGGAACCAAAGTTGCCTCACAGGCACTGCCCTGGCTCCTGCACACCCTCGGGCGCATAAAGCCATCGAGGTTGGGAAACCCGCGGGCTCGTTGAACATTGTGCGTTGAACGTTGTGAGTTGAAAGTTTCCATAGGCTGATGAGTTTGGTCCTATGTTTGAGAACGTTGAACGTGCAACGTGCAACGTGCAACGTACAACTTTCAACGGTATTACTACTCGATAAACCCTCGTTTCAAAGCTGCCTAAAGGCGGGACTCTAACGGCCGTGGGCGGGGCATCGCCCAATGTGCGGAACAATTCATCGCCGCTAGAGTTTCGCGTTTACGCGGAAAACTGAAAGCATTGGTCCTGACTGTGGTACCCCAGCGCTTTACGCCTGAGCCAAGGGGGGGACCTGCGTCGCTCCGAGCCAACAGCGTGTCTGTCCCCATGTGGCCCAATTGGATCGCGCCGCTGATCCCGATGGTTTCTCACGCTTTGCCGCGGATGCAGTGGGCGTTGGTAGGCGCGAAGCGCTTGGAGTGCGGCAGCTCGCTGCCCCTTTGTTGTTATGCACAAACAACGAGCCTGTCACCTTGTCCAGCTCAATCCCAAAGGCCGTACCATTGTGACTGCATTACTGGCTGCCGAAGAAACAGATACGGAGAAACTGATCACACTCGCAGCCTGAAAATCTTCGCGAGAATGAATGACTTTTCCGTATGGAAGTGTTGTCAAAACACCCGCCTCGCAAGCTACTCAAGCCATGCAACATGCGGGATGCTTGGCCCCAGGCAGAGCCTCCCTAACGAGTCGTGCTACTTTGGTTGACAGCAATCCGCGTGAACAGGTGGGAGAAAGGTGGGGGCCATTGTACAATCTGCAAATGGTCACAGGGCGCGGTTCTCGGGAGTGTGCCGCCACAGCCATGCTTTGCGGGACGGCGATAACGCGTGTGCGTCCTATCACTCGCTCAACTTCGCGGGGGAACGGACGTCGGCCATGCCGAGTGTGACTGGCATCGTTGTTACGGCCGCTTCAACTTCCGGCCACCATCTTGCGTTGTCGGCGGATGATGTTAACCAATGCGCGCAGCGATTCGTTCACTGCTTCGGCGTTGGGGAACATCTCAGCAACATCGGCTTCCAGCACGACCACGTTTGTTCCCTGCGCATAACGGCCGGTGTATTTGCCGCGCACGCCACCGGAAAAATCGTATTCCGCACGCATTTCCGATGCGGCTTTATTGCCAGTTGCCTTCTTCATCTTCCAGGCACGGAAGTGATGCCGACTGCAACTCTCGCGTGTGCGCGAGGTCGCGGCGGTTAAACGGACGCACATGGGCGGCTTCCAGTGTGACGATGGCCACCGTCTCGCCCGTCAAGGTCATGAACTCCACTTCATAGGCGACACCGCCTTTGTGGATATGCACCACCGTGCCGATGTCGCCCGCCTCGAGACCTTCTTCCGGCAGGCTCTTTGTCAGCACGACGCAATCGTGTTCTTTGATCATAACGTTGCCTCCAAAGGATACGCGCTGATCAATCGTGGCGCCAGTGCGCCCTCGTCCATCTGCCAGACCGTGCGCACGCGCGGACGACGACCGACTGGCGTGTTCAGCTCCCCTTCCACGATTGGTTTGGCTGGGTGAGCCGGAGCCGGCTCAGGCCGGTGATCGAGGTGGCGCAACCACTGAAGCGTCATCTGGAGAACCTGCTGACGTACCTGAAGCACCACATCACCGACGCGGTTACCGAAGGGTAGAACTCGAAGATATAGAGCCTCAAAGCCGCTGCCGGAGGCTTTCTGAGTTTCCGGAACTACCGGATCTTGTTTTGTGATTCAGACACTGGGGGGAGGGCGCGCGGAATGGCCGTAGGAACGGCGTTTTTCGAGAGGCCAGTACCCTGAATGTGGGTTTCTGACAAAGAAGTGAATTTCGTGCTTGATTTCTGTGTCCATTTAATTATATTACA
>JAAYVR010000110.1 GCA_012517065.1 Verrucomicrobiota bacterium
AAAGGGGCATATAGCGGTCCAAACGACTCAAAAGGACAGTTGGAGGAGAGCAAAACGCTGCGAAAAACAGAGACGGCACGCGCCTGCCAGCGCAGTCGCAAATGCCTTTTCAAAAACCGGGTCTTTTGGGACAGGCTCTAATTAGGACCTCATCGAACACCCGGACTGGGACGATACTGGGCGAGCCTTCCATGCGTGTGCCGCCATTGCCCGCATCCACCAGCCGGATGGAATCAAGCTGGTAATCACCCACAAGATTCAACGGCGGCAACATCAACGGTTGGTTCACTGCACCAACCAACCGCCGCGGTTCGGGCAAGCCCGGCCCACGCAGAAAAGCTTCGACGTAGGTTCCATGGCCCATGAGTTCCGCTGATTCACCGCCGGTTATCGTCACCATGATTGACCCGGCTATGCCTTTTGGAACGGCCAACGCAGGCGGACTTACCTGCAGCCCCACGCCATAGATGCGGTATTCGAGTGTGGTCAGTGGCGCAGACCAAGCCGTGCCACTCAATAATTTCAGAACTGAAAAGACCAGTCCGAGCGCGAGCAAAACCGCCCAGTTACGCGCCCACGCCAACCTTGAATTCGGATGCTGACCGATCCTTATTAATTCTCCACCCGAGCCGGAAAGCGGACTAGCAGATTCCCACAGCACCGTGGCCCAGCCACCACTCGATGGCTCCTTCGGGACAATTGTGCGGCTCGCAGTCATGCCGCTTTGCCGCATTACAGATTCTCGGGCAACTGCTTCGCCCGGGTCTATTGACAGTCTCAAGCTCATGGAGTTAGGAAGCTGCTCGGGGGTCTGTTTCGCGCCCCCTGAATGTGGCTGAGCTTCCAGAAATCTAAGGATGGCTTTTGTCCGCGGCGCAGCAACAGCCTTCCCGCATCGTCGAATGTTGTCGGCGTGTCATAGACCGTCGCCCGTGGGTCTTCAATGGCACCCCCAAGATATCCGGCATGCTTCTGGCCACGCATGGGATTCGGTTTCTGCAAGCCTGTTTCAATGTAGAGCTCAAATTCGCCTGCCTGTTCGACGAACTCCGCATGGTAGTGCGGTATTTCACCGGCCATCACATAGATCTTGCCGCCGGGAACCGTGGGATCGGGTAGCTCGAGGTCGCGCAGTTTGGGATTAAAGCATGGATTTCCCAACTCGTCCATTCGCACGCACTCTGCGCCGGTCAATCTGCCATGCGGTGTTACGTGAACGCGCATCCAGATTTCGCTTCCTCCGCATCCATCCGTCTTTGTCATTCCGTTGACCACAATCGTCTTGGGATCCTTCACCTTGACGAAACCCTTGCTCGAAAGGTCTGCTCTCACATCATCAAACTCCTTATCCCTCCAACGAATCTTGTCGCTGAAAGGCTTCAAACTGCCCCTGTAGGGGAAAATCTCGCCACGGCGCATTGCCCCCAAGAGCTCAGTTTGCAAGACGTTACGGTCCACCGTCTTCAAATTGTTAAAGACGTCGGCAAATAGCGCCTTTCGAGTTTGGTAGCTGCCAGCCTGAACAAGATCGTCAATATCCATGTTCCCTATGGTGTTGAGCATGTGTGGATTCCGTTTGAGCACCTGCTTGCGTGCAAGCCATGTCAATGGATTCGAGCTGAGGCCGGATGGGTCGCGGCGACTAACCGGGTTGTTGGCAAACGCTGCGTAATGATTGACACTATCTTCATATCCCAACGGGTCGGGCTCGATGAACATGCCCGAGAACGGATCATAAAACCTTGCCCGCAGGTAGAGCAGACCCGTCTCGTAATCAAAGTATTGGCCGTGAAACAGGAATGGTGAACCTACCAGACTTCGAGTCACGGACGTAGGCGCGGTGTTGGTTGCCTCTTCGAACAGCACCGTGCCAGCAGGCAACGCCGGGTTCAAGTTGGTGAAGACGATGTTCTGGACCGCATTCGAGTTCCCCCAGTCGTCAGCCAATCTCCCCGCAGCGAGGATCACCCGCACCTGACCCGTCACCATAAGCCCCGGTGCAAACCGAATCACAGACCGCGGCGCAAATCCGGACAGCTCTATCAGCAGTTGATTGGTTCCGGGCACTTCGACCGGTGGCGTACCCGTGCTAACAGTGATCGCTTGTGCCAGAACCGATTCGCTGAGGTCCACTGGGACAATTCCAGTGCCGGGCCCCGGGTCCGGCACCGCTGGCAATACAGGCTCCGAGAACTCGATTAACAACTCAGAGTTCTGCCCGCTCAAAATCCGCTTAATGCGAGGCGCGGCCGTATCAGCCGCCTCGATTGCTGGCTGGCCGAAGGTGTCGTACGATACTCTCTCGACTACTTGGCCGGCTTCATCGGCTACGGCGACCACTGACTCCGCAACATCCTTGAGGTAATAAAACCGACGCAGTTGATTGTCCCCGACCAACAAATCAGCCGCCACGGGAGCATCGCTCGAGAAATAATAGAACCGTCCTAGCAGTCTTGTCGTCGAATTGACCGTCTCGTACTCCTCGAGCAATCGGCCGCCTTCGTCATAGACGTAGCTGCGCTTCGAGTCATGTCCGTCCCCACTAATCCACTTGCCATGCCGCAGGCTGGTTGGTTGGAACCGGTTTTCAATCACCACACCATCATCGCGCTCGATTTTCACAAGATGCCCCAAGCCATTGTGGCTCAAAGTGGCCCCGACGGCCTTTGCCTGATGTGCACCGGCTGGCCTTGCATGGAGCTGAACCCGCTTGAGATTGCCCACGGGATCAGTCTGGTAATTGAATCCGTCGATCCGGGTGGGGGCCAGAAACGCGTCGTGCGCTGTCCACGCGCTGGCAAACGTTGGAGCCGCCCCTGCAAGCGGGCCAGTCAAAGCAACAGAAAGCAAATAGTCCAATCCAGTTGGTTCATAACTGTAACTGCGCTCATATTCAGGCGGTGTAAGACCTCCGTCCGTAAGCAGTAACAGACCAAAACTGCCCCGGCTGACCCGCTCGCCCTTGTCATAAACAAAGCTTTCAAGCTTGCGGCCGCGGTGGACAAACTGGCGGATTTCAACGTTGCCTGCTGCATCGTAGTTATAGCGCAGGTGGGCCAACACTGCTCCGTCGTCACGACGGGTGTATCGACTGGCTGTGAGCCGGCCTCGTGTGTCGTACTGATGCGTAGCCACAATGGTGGAACCAATTTGCACGACCTTTGGTTGCAGATTGCCCTGCCACGATTGCACCCGGTAGATTACACCCAAAGCATCGCTGACCCCGATGAGCCTGCCCGAGGCATCGCGTTCTTCGGTGACGACAGCACCGGACGGGTAGGAAATCGACCGTCTTGTGAGGTCGTTGTAGTAAGTGTAGCCGACGGTTTTGTCGTTGCCGTCCTCTTGGTATCGAGCACTCAGCAGAGGCCCAGCCAAATCGTAGCTGAAAGAAGCGGTGCTTTCCGGACCGCCATCTTGCCGCCAGCTCAACTGCCGTGCCCGGTCCAGAGCGTCGTAATCGGCCAGCCACTCGTACGTTGTTCCCTGATGAGTAACGCGCTGAGCGCACAAGCGTCTCAGCCGGTCGTAGCGCTGCTCGATTGCACCGGCCGGAGTATTGACCCGTTGCGGCAGGTCGCGCGCATCGAATTGGCCATAGGAGATCGGACTACCATCGCGAAGTGTGCGCTGGACAAGGCGGAATTGGGTGTCGTACCGGTGATTGAAACCTGCTGTGGGATCGCCGGCGTATGTGAGCTGACGGTGTTCGTTGTGGCGGAAACGCATTTCCATGCCGTCCTCACGCCGCTGCAGTAACAGTTCGCCCAATGCTGAATGTTCGAGCCTTGTGCTATTGCCCCGAGGGTTGATTATCTCTCGACAGGTGCCGTCGGCTCTTGGACTGAATCGGGATAGTTCACCCAGACTGTCTCGGGCGGCAGTGCGATTGTCCAAATCGTCAAACTCGAACCGGTCGGTGTAAGTTGCGCCGTCTTCCTGCCGATCAATCTGCTCGATGTTTCCGTTGCCGTCACTGTGGTATGTCAGGGTTGAAACCGCGTTTTTGTAAGCGCTTGGATAGCCAGACTCATCCCATTCCTGTCTGGCGGCCTGGCGCGGTCCGATGATCGTTCGTGCTCCCGGTTCGTAAACATACTGATAAGCCGGGTTCACTGTTGTGCCGTTAACGACCATCTGGCGGACACGGCCCAACGCGTCGATCTCTGTGTACTGCACACTCCTGACAACGCCATAACGTGAGTCGGTGGTGACTTCACTCTGCTTTTCTCCGCCGGGATAGTAGGTGTACTCGGTGCGGTGCTCTGCGTCACCGGTGAATTCGATGACGGTCTTCGGCCGATCCATTCCATCGTATTCGGTTTTGAGCACCAACTCACCGCCTTGTTTCACCTCGAGCACATTGCCGTGCTTGTCATGCGTGTACTCCTGTACGTATCCGCCCCAGATGAGTTTCGTCAAATCCCCCCTTTGATTGTATTCCATGGTTTGAACAACGTTGCCTGGATGCAAAATGGATTTTACTCGCGACAGGGCATCCGGTTCATAAACAGACTCCAAGGCTGTCTCGGTTCCATCGACTTCGATGCCTTGTACGCGCTGCCTTGTGACAAAGCCTTTGTTGTCAATGGTGACATAGGTTTGACGTTTGCGACCGTCTCCGAGCTCTTCAAGTCGATAGATTTCTCTGCCTTGCTCGTCGTAGGCGTATCGAGTGACAAGGTCGCCCCGGCTGACTTCGATGGTCTGTAGCTGGTTGTTATACTTTAAACTGTTCGGCGCACCTCGGGGCGGTGTGATGGACATCGGCTTGCCCAATCGGCCAGCAACATCAGCATTGTAAGAGTACGTGAACGCATGAGGACCTTGGCTGGCTGTTAATATGAAACCTGTGTGAGCATCGTAGGTGCGGTTCCATTCGATGCCATCATGGTTGCGATGTTTGATTAGCTGCCCATAATCGTTGTACACAAAAACTTCTTCACCCACATCCCCGTGGCGTATTTTCTCCACGGCCCGCCCATCAGCGGTTAGTGTATAGGTGTGCACAAAGCCGTTCGGGTCAGTATGGTTGCCACTAAATTGGTTGTAGCGGGGATCGTATGCGAATGTGCGTGTATAGCTGGCGCCGCCGCGGGGTCCAGGATCGACCCTTAAAGTCAACAGATTGCCCCTCGACCGGAAAACCGGATTGTCTGTGTCGTACGTGTAAGTCTCGACCCGGCCTTCTGGGTGGACCATCGAGAGCAGTTGGCCGTGTTCGTTGAAGGTGGGCACGGCTTCTGTCGATTCCTGTCCGCCGGAGAGTTTTAGTGAGGCTGGGTAACCATACTTGTCGAACCGTGTTTCCACGATGCGGCCGTCCGGCTGAGTTGCAATGCTAACCTGGCGGCCAAGAGTCGCTGGCAAGTTGTTTAACGGCACGTTCACTTGAACTGGCCCAGCTATACCGGTGGCAGCTTGAACCACGGGCGCAGACTTGGTGTTAAGAACCGTGTCGGCACTGAACAACGGTACCGCGTCCTTGCCCACCGCAAGCCCCACAATTTTGCAATCTTTGTAGATGTAATGGGTTTGCGAACGACCGGCGAAACCACCGTTCTCACCAGCTACTTCGATGCCCTCGCGCCGGATCAGCAAACCATCGTCGTCGTAAAAGAAAAGAACATCACGTCCGGCGCAGTCGCGGAGTCTGCAAATCTTACCTTCGACGAACTTGTTGGGCGCGATGTCATCCAGGCCACTGGTAAACTCCGGGTCTTTGGCACTGCGGTAATAGCCGAACTCGACAAACCGATCCGCCGTCACTGACCGGTCGATGATCCGCACCAGTCGGCCGCCACGATCGTACTGCAGTTCATGCCAGTTGCGGGGGAAAGCGTCGATGATCATTTCCAACTGCCCGGCTTGGTTGTAGCGGTAACGGGTACCATTTGGTGTTAGTCGCTCGTAGTAGCCATCGTAGAACTTCACCATCAGGTCGAAACACCCTGCTTCAGGCAGGTAATAGTCTGATACTCTCCCGATCCATCCCAGTTCACGCACCAGAGGATCGGCTGCAACTTCTGGCGGCGCGTTGGTGCCTTTGTGTACAAACACATAAAGACGGCCTTCGCCCGAGGAAAAGAGCAGGTCCCCGCTACGAGCAATCACGCTGTCTTGAGCATCTTGCCTCGTGATCAGTGGCATCTGCAGCCCCTGGGGAAACAAGTGCCGACGCAATTCAGTGACGCGTTGGTTGTAGTTGAAATCCCAGCCGAGGCCAAATGGCCCGTCGTAGTTGTCCTGCCCACCTATCACACGCACAATCTCGATGCCGAAACGCCGGCTCGGCAAACTGAGATCAACAGCCTCCATGCGCACCTCGCCGTTGTGAGCCGACACCGAGCCGAACGTGCCCGAGAGCGTCGCGTGGCCTCCTGCGGGCGGGGGATTGGGTCCTGGTTGATAAGCTGCTTCTAGTGTCTGTGCAAGCGCAGCAACCACGGGCTTTACCTCGTTCATGTCGGGATCAATTCGGCTTGCGTATGGGCCTATGATTTGATTGCCGCGTTCTGCATGGTCAATGCAGGCCCGCAAATACGAGCCGGCGGTCAGAATGTTACGAAAGTCGGTTTGGCGCAGTTGCTCGAGCTCGGTTCGAGTGATCGATTCGTAGATGAGCGCAAACGGCTCAGAGAGGTAAAGATTGAAGAACGGGCTCGTTGGATCAGCGCTCAGGCGCAACGCCCTTAAACCTACAACGGCGGGTTCACATGATCGTTGCCGGTTCAAGCCAAGCGCACCCAGCGTGTCAGCGCTGCAGGCACGGACAGGAGCGAACCCGGCACCTTTGTTTGGCAACGGCTGCCCGACCCAATTAAGTGACTCCAAGGTCAGTTCGAGTTGCGGACCGGCTTCTCCGGGCAGACTTAGCAGCACGTAGTAATGAGCTTTGGGATTCGGCGGGACCAAATCCGATCGTGCGGCCTGCTCGGTCCGAAGCCTTGCCGGAGTGACGGCGGCTACGGGCCGCAGCTGATCGAACAGCACCGCTAAAGCGTCGGTTTGGTCAACCAACTGGTCTGGGCTGACCAGTACCGAGGCATCGGGAAACTGAACGAATTGAAGCGTTGGCGCGGAAACAATCAGTGCTCCGCGCCCGCCTTCAGCGACCGCGCCCAAACCGTACTCAGTGCGCGCTACAGAGCGAGTAGTAGCACCAGCAGCCGGAATGAATCCGACAATTGCCGGATGCAATTGATCAGGCGGTGTGTTGGTCTGGGCCATAGCCAGCGTGTCTAACAACAAGATGTGCTGGCTCGTATTGAGCTCGAGGATGCCGTCAGGCCGCCGAACAACCGACCCCAGTTGGCCAGCGACAATCTCCTCGGGCAATGGGATTTTGTTCAACAGCCTTGGCGATTCGGGCAAGGTAATATCGATGACCGCGAGTTTTTGCACACCATCTGCATCCGGAGTGAGAGATACCAATGCAAGCTGCAAACTCTCGACATTCCCACCCGTTCGAACAAGGCCTACTGTCGAGAACACCCGTCGCGGATTCGTTCCGGGTGCGAAGCGTATGGTGGCAGCTTTCGCATCAAATCCCTCACCGGGCAACGGCATGGTTCGGTATGCTGGAGGGACAGGTATAGAAGTTGGATTGCCCTTTGGGTCGCGCTCGAATCCGCCAGACAACGTGATACACAGCCTCCCATGATAGTCAAAATCCAGCACCTTTTGTGTTGTTCCGGAAAAGACCGCGTTGAAGGCTTTTCCGTAGAATTCAGCGGGCCGTGTTGCAGGCAGTGGCAGAATGTCGTCCTCATCAACGTAATCACCGTCGTTGTTGCTGTCCTTGCCAGGTCGGCCGTTCTCCGGAAAAGCAGCGGCTTCAGTTTTTGACGCGTTGAAGCCGATGAGCATTTCCTGCAAGTTCACAAAGCCGATCAGATGCATATCGGCTCCAAATTCTTGGTAGATCAGATAGGGCGCGCTCCATCGTACTTTCGTCACTGCTGACCCGACCCGGTAGCTGACTTTGGCTGCTGCCAATTGCCGTATCGAGGTCGATTTCCCGGAGCCGATGACCTCAAAAACACACAGGTATTGCCCCGGAACACGAACCGACCCGTCGGCTTCCAGCATTGATGCAAGGTCGCCGCCCACGACTGCGACAAGTTCGTTGGAACAAACGGTGCCCGTTTGCGAGACGACATAGTTGTAGCCGGAAATAACGGCCAGATCGCGTGGGAATCCCAACAGCGGCACACGGGCAACACGCGTTGCACCTTGCCCTGATAGCTCGAGGTGGTAAACGTCTAGATATGACCCCGCACTCAGCATTTCCAGTACGTACAACCGGTCGGCGCTGATTGCGCAACCGCGTGCGTTCTCCACCGGCAACGGTGCGGACAAAACCGGTGCGGTACGAAAATGCATGACGAAGGCGTCGGGCTCGGGTGTGCGCGGGTCTTGGTCCAAAGGGTTGCCGCACAGGTCTTGAATCGATTGTCCTGACAGGGCAAGGGTGTATTCGGCGGCCGGGGCCATGCCAATGTACCGCACCGTGAGCCGGTGCTGGTCTTCGGAGAGCTCGATCGCAGGCCATGGCTGTGCAGTTGTGGCTGGTGCGCCGGCATTGCATGGGCCGCTGAGAGTGATTCCTGCGATGTTGGATAAAACAGCGCGGTTGATCGGCTCATTGAACTCGATCACAAGCTGGCCAGATTCACCAACAAACCCGCCGTCTGTTGGTGCGGTGAACGTCACATAAGGGCCGCGGGTGTCGTTTGTGAGCGATGGTGGGATGTCTGTTGCCAGCGGCGGTGCCTGGCCAGCAAAGTCGATTGGATAGTGAATCGCAGGCACCGACCCACCGTGTTGGCTCGCCACAACAATTCGCATACTCACACGCACAACGTTGGTTGCTGTAAGAACGTAAGTGGTGCGTATGCGGCCCCGCCCAAGGGATTCTTCCACCGGGGCGCGCACCATCATGGCGTCGTCGGATTCCGCGGTCGCTCCGGCTGCCAGCGGTGCGACTGAGTCGATCCAAGCTTTGATCGTGGGCGCATCCCCCTGACTTGTTGAGGCAGTCACTTGGAGTTTGCACTCTTGGCCCGGGGCGGGCCACAGAGGCGAATGAGCAATGTGCACCGTAGGTGGTGATGCAATCTTGGTCGGTTCAGTGAAGTAGAAGTTTCGGTAATAAACCCCGCCGATCAGGTTGAAGTCCAAAAGGCCCAGGATAGGCAACGCATGTCGGTCGCTGAAACTCGGGTGCGTAGCAGTAACGACATAAAACTGGGTCACCGACGGCGCCACCAAGAGGTAATCGCCCGTGGCATCGCTGGTGGCATACACCATGCCGGGATCAAGGCGGCCTGGCGGGCCGATCTGTGGTGTGGCCAGCGTGTGCAGTACGATGAATGCCCCTGGCAACGGGCGTGCCGCCGCAAGTTTGGTTTCTTCAACCCCGGCTTGTAACAACCGGCCCGTTCCGCCCATCAGGTCGAGCAATGTCGTGCCGGCCTCCGCCAATCCCAGCAGTTGGTTTACTTCTTCAGACAGCGAACCGACCTTTCCTTTGACGATTACAGGCTTGCCACCGAGAATCATCGGAACAAGGACAAACCTTGTGACAGCTTCGGCCGCAAACCCGCCCGGAATGATGTCCAGGGTGCCTTCCAGCATGCCATGCCGAATCTGCTCGCCTTGAGCTGAGGCGGGGTAGCCGACATTTATGGTCCTGGTAATAACGCCAGAGGAAAGCGAACGGGATGGAGGTGCACGGTTTGCGTTCTCCGCTCCTGATGTTGTTGTAGCAGCCATTAACCGGCTGGCGCCTCCGTGCGCTTGCGCAGTCCCTGTGGCCGATTCGGCCACAAAAGTCATCGGTGCGAGTACTTCGAAGGTTTTCACACCCTGGTTTTCTCGCACCACCGTCAGCGCAGCCGCCACTTCTTGAGCTGACAAATTGGTCGGATAGCCGAGTGTGTCGAGATTGGCAGGCACACTTACTTTCATTCCGCCCACGGGTGGTTGGCCTTCCAATTCCAAATTCAGGCCTGTAGCCAACACAAAGTTGGTGTCCTGCGGTCTTATCCCGCCAAGCAATTGGTCCAGTTGCGCAAGGTTCATCGGTCGCAATCGCAGCTTGGCCTTCGTCCGGATAGCTTCGGGTTCGATGATGACCCGCACAGGGCCGCCGTCGCTCTCAGCCTCCAAAATACCGCCTTGCCGGTACAATCCAACAAAACCATTGTCGAACTCTTGTCGGCTGACCGGCACATACAGCCGCGTGCCATTGAGGTTTATAAAAGTGGCGCTGACAAAGTCATCCTCGGTGCCGTTAATAACACTAACGAAGCTGCCGTCCGGCTGGCTGAGCACAGTCACAGTTTCGCCGGTGCTTTCGTTGACCAGAATCACCGGTACTTCCGGGTCAGCTACGCCAGCGGTCCCGTGCACCACAATCGCTGTCGGGTCGCTACCCGCTTCATACGCTGGAACCCGCGCCAAAACCTCGACCGGCACGTTGGTGGCGCCAGGCTCGTAGATGATCAATCGAGCCGCAGGATCACGTCGGCTCAAAGGAACTGTGGTGAAACTGAATTCAGCCTGCCCTTCCAATGGCAAGCCGGTCAGGTCAGTGATTGTCCGAGCCAGCCGAACACGATAAGTTGTGTTGGCCTCCAATTCAGTTGCTGGGATCAACGTTACGACTGTGTTCTTCAGATTGAGGCTTAGCGAGGCCTGCACCGGAGTGTTGTCAGGACGGAGCAATTCAACGGCGTCACCGACAACCGTCGCCGGATTGACCGGTTCATTCAAGTTAATCACCACGCTGGTTATCCGCGGCACCCGTTTGGCATTGTCCTGTGGACTGATGCGCGCCACGCGCGGACCGCTTGGAACGGCAGCAATGTCTTGATTAATTGGCGCCTCGACGTCTTCCACCGAGACGGCGGCGAAACCGGTGTCGCCTGTGAGCGGATCGGTCACCGCAACCGTGGTCTGCCCAACAGGCGCAATTAGTTGATAGCGGCCCGATTGGTCGGTCAACGTGACCCATGGCGCGCCACTAAGCCGCACCAGCAAGCCGGCCTGCGCTTGACCGGCACCGTTCCGCGCAACGCCACTTACCAGCCCCTGAAGCCTGTTGACCTGCACCAGAACATATTGGCCGGAGCTGCTCAAACCCGGCAGCCGATCGCCCGTGAGCGGTTCCATGCTTTGCAGGTTGCCTCGAGAGTCGCTCCGCAACCGCTCGATCGGTTTCAGCCCGTAGAACCCGGCCTCGGTCAACACCTGGGCAAGGACGAAAAGGCTCTCGGCGGGTGCCCCACTCAACTGTGCGCTCAGCGGGCCGGCCAGGGTCGAACGGTCCAATGTCAACTCAAACGCAGCCAAAACCACATAACCTTCGCTGACCAGATTGGTGAACGCTGTGGCGTCCAGCCGCCTTAGCCGCATCGCGCTCGGGCCAACCAGCCGTCCACTGCCCACCAGTAGCCGCACGCCTTCCCGCGCAAGCTGCCCACCAGCTTCATCCAAAACCTGCCCGTCAAAGGGCGCCTGTGGCAATACCTCGACCCGCACGCTGGCGGATTCCAGTTCCTCCGGCCCAAACAACAGCAGCGGTCGCATTGGAAAGCTGGCATGCAGAGTGAAAGGGTCCTGATCGCCAGGCCGCTGGTAGCAAACTATGAACTGTTCGTATTGGGGAGTAAGCCTCAGCGAACCGTCGGCCAGCAAATAGGTTTCGGTTACCTCCCCGCGCAGCAAATAGCCACTGGGCAAGCGCTGTGTTCCATGACGCAATTCAACCGTGGCCAGAGCAGTCACCAGTTCCGGCACCCGACTGGCAGAGCTCGAGGGCGGCCTGACACTCCCAACTGCGCTCAAGTGGCTGGTGTCGATGTCGGTCACAGTGCTCTCCGGCAACGCCACTCCGCGCTGCGGCGGCGGCGGAGCCAGTGGACCAGCGTCGGCCACGACAAGAGCATACGCACCAGCTTCTGACAATTGCACTTGGACCGCGTTCGTGTCATGGCCGCTCAGCGTTTGCGTGACAAGCCACCGCAATGTGGTCTCGTCCCATCGCACAAGCGCGGCCATCTCGTCAGCAGTGATCGGTCCCGCTGGGGTCAAGGTCGCATTTACCGGCTGGCGCAGAGCTCTTGAACTCTCGATCCAAAATGCGCACAGAGGACTCCAGCCCAAAGGCAAAAAGGCGGGCAGATTCTGGCCCGTCAGAGCAGTGATGGTGACCGCGGCAGACTCGTTCACAGCGCCAGGGCCGAAGGTGACCAGGACCGTGCCGGTGCTGTTGCTGGCGACCACGCCCCCCAAAGGCGTAACTGTGAACGTATTGGTTGCACGGCGGGTCAACCGCGGGTTGGGCACAACCGTGGGCTGATCGGCTCCGAGGCTCTCGATGCGCCACACAGGCAGATGGTCCGTCGCGCTGAACTTCAGTACATGTTTGCCCGCGCCAAGCCCAAAACATGTAACCCCCGAAGGTATATCGCTTAGCTGCACGGCCGACCCAGCCGGACCCGCCACAGCCAGAGCTACACTTGGCAACGGTTGACCAGTCGCATCCAGCGATCGAGTAACGCCAAGTGCCCTGGTTGCCGGGCGTCGGGCTGTGTACACTTTGGTGTAGAGCGCAGGCGAGCCCTTTGCACTGCGCCCCAATGTCAACGTGCGAGGTGTGGTCAGTTGCCCGGGACCCAGACCGCCCGCCGGCACAGTGCCGCTCAAATCGTAGAAGACCTTGCCGTCATCGGTCGTGCCATCGGCTTGTTGTGGACCAGTGGTCCCACTGAATTCATTCACAAGCAGCACCAATGGCCCGTACAACACTTGTGCCGAGCGGTTGCTCAGCGTGACCTCAACGTTCCATGCATCAATGGCGCGGTTTAGCCGCATCGACCGATAGAACACGTCAACACGTTCTGTGGCGTCTGCCAATTCCACCGACACGCCCTGGAGCAGGAACGTTCGCGTTTGGCAATGAGTAGCCCACGCCGCCTCCAACAGTGCCCCGATCAAACTGATCGTCAGGAGCGTTCGCATGCTTCTATCCTCAATTCATGCGCCGCAAGATCCTCTGGAGAAACGCCGCAACCAAACCGACGCACAAGGCCGTGCAGACCCGAGGCTCTGGAACCAGTGCCACCGCACTGTGCCAGCCCAGCGAGCGCGTTGCGTTGAGATTGTCAAACAGGTCGAAATACAAGCTGACCGTTCCGGTAAACACGGGCGGTATCGGCACTGCCACAGCATAAGCAGTCTGCCGGGCCAGGATCGGATCAAGGCTCGGGAACGAAACTGGCACGCGTGCGATTGACTCTGGGGCCAGAACCAAGCCACCGGGTGTTGGCGGAGCCCATATTACGCCGCCGGCATCAGCAGTTAGCAACACAACCGTGTTCGCAGCGGACGCGTCTTGAAGTGTGACCGTGAACGAGTCAGATATCTCCCCCGGAGTTAACAGTTCGTCGGTGCCAAACCCGAATTCGAACTGCAATTCGAGGCCCAGCACATTGTCCGGAACAAACAAGGGCTGCACCGAGGTCTGCAGCGTTGGCCCGAGCCCAGTCCGTAACACCGTCAGCCCGGGAGCACCCAGGTTCCCCTGGCCGAAAACCTGCTCCCCAGCCGAGCAGTGCAACAGAACAACCAGTAGAAAGTTGAACCAAAAGACACGGCATCTCACACCCCAAAATGCAAGCACGGCAAACGCCACATTCTCTCGCACTGGTCTGTGAGAATCGACCATGTTCGAGTTGGTGCTGCACGCCCGCCCCCGGGCAACCGTTACTCCGGCCCGCGCCTGATTCCGCTGAATGAACAACCCGGTCCGCTGTGGCCCCCAAACCCCTTCCAGCGGCCCGCCGAGCGCTCCTGATGCCGCCAATCCGAGCCTGAAGCGCGGTTACTTCATGGTCTGCGGACGAAAACCATACCAACGATCGCAATCTAGTATGCTCCGCGTTGCTAAAGCAAGCAAAAAACTACAACACTCAGGGTCGTTGGATCAGTGCTTTGAGGATTGGCTCGACCCAGCCGTCTCGCTTCATGTCCCAGAGGATAAAGTCGCTGTCAAATTGCCAATACGCCCAGCTCCAACCGCGCTTCTCTGCGGCTCTTGTCACTGCATTTAGATAACGCACCCGCGATTCCATTGGTGCCTTGTCATATGCGCCGAACTCGCCGAGGAAGATTGGTCTGTTGTGTTTCTTTGCCCATGCGGCGACCTTGTCAAAGTCGCGCTCGATCGCGGCCATTTCATCAGCAGTCCCGTTCCAATCAATGCCCGTTTTGTCAGTCTGGCCTGTCCATGCAGCGCCCTGGTGCGTGAAAGACATCGGCTTGTAGTAGTGGACAGTCACAATCAGGTTGCGGTCGTCAGGCGGCAACACGAGCTCGTCCAAATGATCGACAGAGTTCCAGAAGGCCGGTCCAATCACCACTGTGCGTGTTGGATTGTTTGCGCGGATTATGCCCAGAGCTTCGACCAACCACGCGTTCCATAAGTCCGGAGTCAGTTTTTTGCAAGGTTCGTTCAGTACCTCGAACAACACCGAGTCGGGCGCATTCTTGCAGTGCTCGGACAATTGCCGCCAAAAAGCCAGAAAACGTTCCTTGTTCCCCTCGGGATCGTCGCCGATGGCGTTGAATTCGTGGAAATCGAGAATAACCATCAGGTTCTCACGTTCTGCGTTCTCGAGCACCCAATCAAGCGTCTCGATCCACGCGGGGCGCAATTTCCAGCCGTTCTCGCGGTCCATGTGGCGGAATGGATGCAAATTGACCCGCACGGTGTTGAACCCGGCTTCTTTGATGGCGCGGAAATGGCGCTCTTTGAAACGGCCCTGCTCGCGCGACCGCCATATCGGGTCGTAACCGATTATGTTGACACCGCGGCTGAGCCGCCGGTTTTGTTCAAAAGCATCCGCAGCACGGAGCTGTGGCGCTGCAAGTTGAATCCCAAGAATCAGACCGACCACACTGATGACCGATGCTCTCATATCGACAATGGACGCCTTGAGCCCTGACCATGTTCATTCTCGGGCTGTGGTTTCGTAAGCCTCGCGTCCGTCGCCGCACCGCACCGTGAATGCAGTCTGAACCTTAAAGCTCAGAGTGAAGTTTCGGAGTTTCGGCCGGAGATGGGGACAGACACGTTGTTTGTGCATAGAAACAGAGCGGCAGCAAGCTGCCGCACTCCAAACGCTTCGCGTCTGCCAACGCCCACTGCACCCGCGGCCGTCCGAGTCCTGCCTTTAGGCAGCTTTGAAACGAGCATTCATCGAGCAGTCATACCTCTGAACGTTGCACGTTGAGCGTTGTACGTTGAACGTTCTCAAACACTTCACCGTCGGGAAACGTGCATGATCCGGGCTTTCAGCCCTTGTTGATACTGATCTTGCGCCCTGTCACCTGGGCCGTTGGCCCAGGCTGGTATGGGGCCGGGCCTTCGGCCCTCGAGTTACTGGTCCACGAACACCAACGGTCTGGAACACAGTCAGGGGCGTCCATGGCCGAAACAATCAACTACGCCACCATGGACAACGCGGTTGTCAAGGCCGGTCATCGAAGCGCCAACGGCGCGGCTCATACCAGCGTGGGGCGAAGCCCCATAAGCGCTAACTTTAGAAATGATCGAAAGAATCGACTAACCAAACTCGCTGATTCCTGCGTTTACGCGGGCGCTCTGCCAAGAGTCGCACCAATCGCTTGCCCTCCTTTATCAACCGGCTTGGCCGTAGAGGTAG
>JAAYVR010000111.1 GCA_012517065.1 Verrucomicrobiota bacterium
AAAGGGGCATATAGCGGTCCAAACGACTCAAAAGGACAGTTGGAGGAGAGCAAAACGCTGCGAAAAACAGAGACGGCACGCGCCTGCCAGCGCAGTCGCAAATGCCTTTTCAAAAACCGGGTCTTTTGGGACAGGCTCTAACTAGCTTCAGCTGCGCACACTCAAGATCACAGGGACATTTTCCGCTTTTCTTCTTGTACAACCAAGTTGTCGGGATGAAGGACGGACCAGCCCAAAGGTACCTCGAACCACCGCGTATCTCAGTAGTTGGTGCGCCGCTAATCGAGCAACCGCCGAGCTCTTCGATTTCTAGTCTTGCCGCCACCCAGTCTCTTGACCAAGGTGCCGACCACTCATAAGGACTCCGCACCTTCCAATCGACTCGCAGGCTCACCGACACAGTCCTAAGTCCGACGGGGTCATAACTTATGATCGGGTTGTTGTTCATGGACACAAACAGGTTTATACCCCCGCCACCCTCGGCGACTGGATCTCTGCTCATCCATCTACCTGTGCTTGGGTTGTAGTAGCGGTACCCGTAGTACACCAATCCGGATTGATCATCTGTGTATTTGGATGAGAATCGGATTGGGTTGAGGATGGAGATGGCGCCGGAGATGCGGATCGGTTCGCCAAACGGACCGTACTCGTACCGGGCACTGAGGCTTCCATCGGCGGTGTTAACCAATCCCATCACATTCCCGTTCCCGTCATACGCAACAAAATGATGCGTTACCTGAGACCCGTGTTGAGTGACCTTTAGCAAACCGCCAATCCCGCCAGCACCCTGCATCGAGCCGCTCAGGTCGCTGCCCCATACATAGGTGCGCACCTTCGCGTTGCTCGCAGTGACGGTAGACAAGCTCAGTTTGTTGTCGTATGGCCAGCTCATCGACAACGCCAACAGTATCCTCCCGTTGTGAATCTCTTCCAAGACAAGGGGTGCATCGTTGTGCGGCCACCGGCTCGCGACTCTGTTGCATACTGCCGTCACCCTGCGGCTTCGCCGGTTGTCGCCGCAAGCGACATCCGGTCTGGCGTCAGAGTAATCGATCTTCTCGACGTGCCCGCCGGTTGTGGTGATGATCCGCACGCCGTTTCGGCTTTTCACAGCGTTTTGCCCTCTTGCAACTGTCCCTTTAAGTCGTTTCGTTCGGTATATGCGCCTCTTCGGCCAAACAACCGCTTTCAGGTTCCCTATCGCGACCTTGATGAGGCCTACGCGGCTGGAGAGACACAGACTTGGGTTCATGATACAGGCGCTGGATTCCTCCTAACCAGCACTTCTTTCTCCCTTGATCGGGGCATAACAAAACCAAGTACCAAGTATTGCGAAGATGACTGCCCTCTGAAACAATGAATCATCGGGCATATCTCGCGCGACTTCGTAAACTGGTATGACATCCCTGATCCACAAGCCCACTCGATACGATCTGTGGAAAACGGGGTTGAACGAGCGCAAGATGTGACCTATTACCTCGCCCTCGTGCAATACCTCCACTCGTATTAACCTCCCGCTGTCTTCTTGTCGGCGAGAAGGGAATCCGAGCCCCAGCTCCACGCACAAAGACTTCTCAGTTGCACGAACTGTTCCGGCTGGCTCCTCACCTTCTGTTTCCGCCCGCGACATGAACCAACGCAGTCGACCATCGCCCCAATGCCCTTCGAAAATGGTTTCGTATCGTTCGAATTGGCATCTGCATTTGGCGGCGAGAGCTTGGCAGGCAATGTGCGCAAAGCCGGTAGCGGACCCGCCAGCCGGAACCCGGGCGATACAATTCCCAAATGCTAATGCGTTGTCACCCGCCTCTCCGTCACGCTGCTGCAGAAGACACTCCATGTACTCAGGGGCATCGAAGACTCCAATGGCGCGTTTGATGCGGGCATGCAACACATCTCCCGACTTCAAAAAGACCTGACGCCGCATACTTCCTATCCACGGTTCACTCAGCTCCTTCAGACGTCTGAATACGGCAGCTTCATCGTTCAGGGAAATTGAACGGCGTTTGTGTTTCCAACACTTTGCAGTCAAAGAATGGCCACGTGCTGAGAATAGCATGGTGTCAAATTGTTAAGATTTCGTATTCGTCAGTGTTTGTGTGAGTTTGCCACGCGTGTGTGTAGCGCACCCGACCAACACCAACTCGGACTCCAATTCGGCTATAAGCAGAACATGCGAAGGTCACAATTGCGTGGTCGTTCAATCGGTCCACCTTTAAGCAAACTTTGCAGCCACCCCCGCCTTCGCCGTAAATGTCCGGCCAAGCAGGGAGAGCTGCATCAAACCCCACTCTCACCCAAATAGTCACGCTTATGCATCCTCCTCCCGACCAACTCTGCGGGCACGGATCCAAAGCTAAAAAGGCCGATCCACTTCCCGACACGCCAAACCTTAAATACACAAAGGGAAGACCAATTCCAGCAAAAGGACGGACCTTGGGACCGACCACCGCCGCCCCCAAAACCACTGCCCAGTGCCTCTTCTCCTTGAGGTCTTGCCCGCAGCACTCATCGCACCTGGTCCGTTCTGCCTTTACCCAAGCACTGCCTACTTCCTCCTTTTGCCCGCCCAAAGGCAGCCATCTAAACACCTTGCCCAACTCGATTTCAAAGCGATCCTGCTGACACTTCGTGAGGCCAAAAAAGTCAATCGAATCAAGACCATTGTTTTGCAAGAATTGATACAGGGAAACGCCACCATCTTCCATAATTGGGTCTCGGTTTATCCATCTACCTGTGCTTGGGTTGTAGTAGCGATACCCGTAGTACACCAATCCGGATTGATCATCTGTGTATTTGGAGGAGAATCGGACTGGGTTGAGGATGGAGATGGCGCCGGAGATGCGGATCGGTTCGCCAAACGGACCGTACTCGTACCGGGCACTGAGGCTTCCATCGGCGGTGTTAACCAATCCCATCACGTTTCCGTTCCCGTCATACGCAACAAAATAATGCGTTACCTGAGACCCGTGTTGAGTGACCTTTAGCAAACCGCCAATCCCGCCAGCACCCTGCATCGAGCCGCTCAGGTCGCTGCCCCATACACAGAGCTTGTTCCATCTACGTACGTACATGGTGATGAGCAGACTGGGTCTCATCAAAAGTGGGATATGCCAGCCGAAAAACGCGTTTTGGCCAGAAAACGCCCTTTGTGTTCTCTGTCCAAGCCGCCTCCTTGTCCCACTGCGCCGGCTGGTGCTCGGCGGCTGAAATTCCAGCCGCACAAGGCAAAGTTCGTTTCCATCCGTCAATTCCCACTGCACGAGGTCACCCGGTCGCAACACAAGCCGAGCCAGAGAACCTCATTCTGCCAGCCAGACGCAGGAGCAGTCTCAGCCCAAAACGTGAACTGTTGGCAGAAAAAGCGCATATAGCGGTCGAAACGGCTTGAAGGGACAGTTCGCTGCGAAACCCAGACGTTGCCCACTGCTCAGTGCAGTTGCAAGTGCCTCTTCAAACATCGGCTCTCTTCGGACAGGCTCTCAATATGCGGGCTAGCCCGTCACTTCCGCGGGCTGCTGCCTTGTAACGTGGCTTTGACTTCTTCTGCCTCGATGCATTTCACAGCCAGTTTGGCGCCGATAAGAGGCAGCGCCGCCACTATCAGCGACCATAACCACCGATCCACTCCAGTCATGGTGCGCCATACCAGTGGCACCACCTTGAGGGTCATGCGGGCGTGGTATATACCAAACCCCACCGTTCCTAGTATGAGAAGACATTGCGCAACTAGTGCGCGAGCGTTCGATTGACCAATACTTTCAATAGCATTCATAGTCTCTGAGGGTTCTCACATTGACATTCAAACGTGGCAGCGCCAACTCGTGAAATTGTAAGGTCGGAAGCATTCATTTCCAAACCCATCTCCACACCGCCCTTTGGCCCACCTCCTAGCTTAATAGCGAGTTTCCCAACAAAGCTCGCGGCCGCGGTAAAACTCACTGACGCAGTTCTTCCCACCTTGCTCACAGTCGCTCTTGCAGCAACTGAGATCCCGTTTCTTGCCAATGTCGCTTCCGAACTCTCGGCGATTATGTTCCCATTCTTATCGCAGGCCAAATCAACCCTGGCGTCAGCAACCAACGGCCACTGGTCTCCAAAGAACTTTTCGATTCTGGAGAATAATCCGAAATAGCCCCCCTCAGAATGAACCCAAACAGATGAGTCTGTAACTGCCGACCGAATGAAAAGGCTCACTTGATCGGCTAACCAGCGAAAGACAGAGGCGCTCGCATCTGGGAAGGGTTCTCCGCTCACCTTCCTGACAACCCACATCAAACCATAGGGATCTACGAGCCCACAAACATCATTCTTAACAAAACCGTATATTGACTTTCCTCCCAACTCCCCTATTGGGTCTCGGTTTATCCATCTACCTGTGCTTGGGTTGTAGTAGCGGTACCCGTAGTACACCAATCCGGATTGATCATCTGTGTATTTGGAGGAGAATCGGATTGGGTTGAGGATGGAGATGGCGCCGGAGATGCGGATCGGTTCGCCAAACGGACCGTACTCGTACCTGGCACTGAGGCTTCCATCGGCGGTGTTAACCAATCCCATCACGTTTCCGTTCCCGTCATACGCAACAAAATGATGCGTTACCTGAGACCCGTGTTGAGTGACCTTTAGCAAACCGCCAATCCCGCCAGCACCCTGCATCGAGCCGCTCAGGTCGCTGCCCCATACGTAGGTGCGCACCTTCGCGTTGCTCGCATTGGCGTCCAGCTCCGCCACAAGGTTCCAGCCGTCGTAGAGAAACACCACATCGCTCTGTTTTTGCCAGTCACCATTGTACGTGAAGAACTGTTTCCGTATCCGCCGTCCCTGATGGTCGTACTCGAACACCAGCCTCTGACGGGCACCGGCCGGATTGTCCGTGTCACGAATCATCTCGACCAGCCGGTTCTCGCCGTCCCAACTGTATTTCCAGCGCCCGTCGCTGACCAGATTGCCATCGGCGTCGTAGCTAAATGTCTCGGTCGCAGGCGGCAAATAGACCTTGCCGGTCCGGCTCTGTCCTCCGCCAGCGCCAGAAATCACTGTCACTTCCGCATACTGTGCCGTGCTGTTCGGTACCACCAGAGCATGATGGAAGTATTCGCCCTTTCTGTATGCGCTGTTCCCGTTGACCGTCACATGGGCAGCCGGATCGGCAATCCCCAGCACGTCCACTTGCGCGGGCACGGGCCGGTCCCGGTACTGGTTTAGCCGGTTGACCGTGTAGGTTGAAGTTCGGAGGTCTGATCCGTCCCTGTCGCCGCCCGTCGCAACGCTCCTCCGGTTGCCTATGTCGTCGAACGCGTACTCGAACTGCTGTCCCGCAACAGGCGTTCCGTCCGGCCAGTACCGTTTCCCTGAAATCACCTGCCCGAGCCGGTCGTACCTGTACTCCCACCAACTCCCGTCGGCCAACACCATCCGCGTTCGTTGGTTGGCGGCGTTGTACTGATACCCACAGCTCAATGGCAGGCCGGCCGCTTGAGGCCCATACGCCTTGGAACTGATCAGGCTGACCCGGCCCAGCCCGTCATACACACGGCCTGTCACAAGCCCAACACCAGTGCCGTTGTTGGTCATTGCCACCGTGCTCAGCAGCCCGGAGCCGGGTTCATACCGGTAATCGGCTCTGAATGCGCCCTCGATCACAGTTCCAAGTCGCCCTGCTGCGTCGTATCCATAACCGGCACTTCCAATTACAGAACTGCCGTTCTTGGCGGTGACGGTGGACAACCTCAGTTTGTTGTCGTACGCCCAGCTCATCGACAACGCCGACAGCGTTCCGCAGGCCCGGCCCAGCAGGTCGTAGAAAGTGAGCGTGACCTGCGGTGTCTGGCCGTTCCCAGGGGCAGGTGAAGTGACGCACAGGACCTGATCGGCGTTGTTGTAGGACCAGCTCGTTGTTCGGCCCAAAGAATCGGTCGCGCTGGCCAATCGCCCGTGCGAATCGTAGGTGTAGGTTGTGCTCCCGACAACATTACCCGAAGTGTCCTTGCGTGTTTCGGAGATGACCCGGCCGTAGCTGAACACCTTGACGACAGACGATCCGTCCGGGCCGGTTGTGGTGACGGTGCGCGCGCCCCGGCATCGGGAGAGTTTCCATCAACACCCCCAGGTCCGGGTAATCCACAAACTCAACCAAAAACTTCCGGCCATCCAGCACCTCAAAGCTCCTGCCCATTCGGACTTGTTTCTGTTCAGAAGCGGTGTTGGGGCCGATGCTGAATGCCTGACCGTTGCCGATGGTCATCGCGCCAAACACAATGTCTTCATCGCCATTGGCGCGCTTGCGTGCGGGGGTGTTTCGTGGGTGAGCGGGCGTTGACGGCGGGTCGAAGAATTCGGTCAGCACAGCCACCCTGGCTGTCTCAGGGTCAAGACCGGCTGCCAATATGATTTCGGGTGGAATCTGCTGCCGCAGGATCAGGTCCTGCTCGAACTGGTCCGGGCCGACCGTATATCGGATATCAGCCTTAACATCGTCAAAGGCGTCTGGGTATATCACTTGGTTGGGAGAAATCCATTGTGGCCTTGATTGTTTGACTTCGGCCAGAAGCGCGCTTGCGCCGCTGGCGGGATCAACAACAGCCACACCAAGAATCGTCGAGGGCAGCCTGACCCCATCAGGCGTCAGCAGATCAACGGCGCCTTTTTCGGTGGGATTGGGCGAGAGTATGACCTTGTACTGGGTTTGCCGGACAATGAAATGGCCGCTTCGCAAGTGCGTTTCAAGATGGCTCTCTGGCCCGCAAGTGCTGTCGGGATGAAGCCGCGGGGGATAACAACGAGCCTGGCACAATATCGATTCACCAGCGGTTTTGTGCGAAAAAAAACGCTGCCGACACATTCCGGTCGGCAGCGTTGTATCGAGTCTGGCTAAATCTGGCGGTTTATTGGGCGGGCAACCCCCACACCTCGATCTCGGTGTAACGGTTCAGAGCGCTGTAGGTGCTGCCTCTGCTGTAGCAACGAATGTACCGAGCAACCACGCCTTTGGCATCGATCAGCTTGCCCTCGTAAGTCTCGAGGTATTCCTTGTCCGTGCCAACGCCCAGGCCGGAACTATTGTCCTGGTCGTTGTTGAACAACGTCTTCACGTCCTGGGTGAAATCGGGGTCGTTGGAGACCTGAACGATCACATCCTGGTAGTATTGGAACGTGTTGTGGGCATGCCAGATCAGTATGGCGTAAATCTTGTGAGGTTTTTCCAGATCGATTTGTACCCACTGTGTCTTTCTGTGGAGCTCGACAAAACTGTTGTCGTTGGATTCCTTATCGCCGTCGGTCACGAGATCCAGCGTGCCGGTGATGGGCGATTTGTCACTGCTTGTGACCTTTTTGCCGAGTGCGACGTTCTGCACGCCTTTTGGCGCCATGAAAGGCGGCCGGGGTTTGTCAGACGGTTTCTCGCGCAGGTTAGGATCGATCTCGATGTCTGTGGGTGTGCCCATAAACGCCGGGATGGGCAGTTTCAATGGCAACGGGGCGAGTTCCTGGGCAAGCGCTTTTGACATCCCAAGGGCTGCTGCAACGACCGCTGCCAGCAACGGAATTGCCGATCGGTTTCTGTGTCCTGTGTTTTTGTTCATGTTCATCTCGTCAAC
>JAAYVR010000112.1 GCA_012517065.1 Verrucomicrobiota bacterium
AGACAACCCCATTGTGCATGGCAGCGTAGTTGATTGTTTCAGCCATGAACGCCCCTGACTGTGTTCCATGCCGTTGGTGTTCGTGGACCAGCAACTCGAGGGCTGAAGGCCCGGCGCCATACCAGCCTGGGCCAGCGGCCCAGGTGACAGGGCGCAAGATCAGTATCAACAAGGGCTGAAAGCCCGGATCATGCACGTTTTCCGACGAATCACTGTTTGAGAACGTTTAACGTGCAACGCTCAACGCGCAACGTTCAGAGGTGATACTGCTCGATGAATGCTCGTTTCAAATCCGCCTAAAGGCGGGACTCTAACGGCCGCGGGGGGGGGACAACGCCACTCGGTTGGCAAACCCGCGGCCCAGTTGAACGTTGTAAGTTGAACGTTGTACGTTGAAAGTTTTCATAGGTTTATCAGCATGGTCGTCTTGTTGAGAACGTTTAACGTACAACGCTCAACGCGCAACGTTCAGAGGTATTACTCCTCGATGAATGCTCGTTTCAAATCCGCCTAAAGGCGGGACTCTAACGGCCGCGGGCGTGGCTTCGCCCGATGCGCGGAAAAACCTATCGCCGTTAGAGTCCCGCGTTTACGCGGAAAACTGAAAGGTTTCTGGTCATAATTGTCTTAATCCCAGCGCCTTACGCCTGCACAAAGGGGGCGCACTGCAGCGCTCCCAGCCAACTACGTGTCTGTCCCCATATTTCGGCCGTCAGCTCGACGACCGATCATAGGACGCGTTTCGATGCCGCAAATCGGGCCACCGAACATACACCGGTTGGGTGCGGCGAAGAATCGCCGCGCTCCTGCCAACGCGTTGGAAGAAACACCGGCGGTCGGGAGCGCGGCCGTCCTCGGCCGCATCAACGTGACGACCGACCCTACGACCCGTTTGGATCACGCAAATGCGGCGCCCGAACATACACCGGTTGGATGCGGCGAAGAATCGCCGCGCTCCTGCCGGTGCGTTAGAAAAAACACCGACGGTCGGGAGCGCGGCCGTCCTCGGCCGCATCAATCCGACGCCCCGATCTCACACCAGTTTCGATCATCCCAATCCGGCGCCCGGACGTTGACCGGCTGGGAATCCACAAACATAGTGCCTGTCCCCATATCGGCATGAGGGGGTTCACACACCTACTTCAGGGGCCGCGGATCCGACCAAGAGACTATCTGCGGGCTATGCCACAATCCGGGAGCAAGACCCAAACAAAGTGTCTGGCACTCTATTCTAACCGATTGGGCCCCCGTACCGATGTACGGTGTGAAGTTTGAGTATGCGCGGTCTTCACAATCTGCTGCCGGTGAAGTAGAAGTAACTCATGCGAACCATTTTCTTGCACCCTATGGCCGCTGTTGCGTTCACCGCCCTAATGGCCGGTTGCGTGAGCGTGCGGATGGAAAACTTTGACAAGGCCGCTGTTGGCGCGCTTCCGCGTTCTTGGGTAGCCGGTATCACCGGTACCGGAGAACCGAAGTGGTCGGTTGAGAAGGACGAATCAGCGCCCAGCGGATCGTTCGTGCTCAAGCAGCGCGCATGGACGCCCAAGCCGAGCTTTCCTTTGTGCATCAAGTCAGATGTCAGGTTGAAGGACGGGTTTGTCGAAGTGAAGTTCAAGCCCATGGGCGGCACCAACGACCAGGCCGGCGGGGTGGTGTGGCGTTATCTGGACGCCAACAACTACTACATTGCTCGCGCCAATGCACTCGAGGATAACGTCGTTCTGTACAAGGTCGAGAATGGCAAGCGCAAGGCGCTGGACATCGTAGGGCGGGTTGGGGGGTATGGCGTGAAGGTGGAAGTGCCGAAACAGCAATGGAGCACGTTGCGTGTTGATTTCGCCGGCTCCCGTTTCACAGTGCTTTTCAACGGGAAAGAACTCTTTGCCGTTGAGGACAGCACTTTTCCGGGACCAGGCAAGGTTGGCTTGTGGACCAAGGCCGACAGCGTAACTGCTTTCGACGATTTCCGATACGGCATGGCGAAGTGAGTCGCAGCATGGCGGTCTTGCTTGGGCTCAGGTTGGTTGAGTGGCGAAATTAATGTGAACCCGCATATCTCAATTCTTTCGGGGCATGATCTTCGCGGGCCGCTCCGGGTGTGGAGTATAGCAGCCGCGCAAATAAGGGCTGGGCAGAACAAGCAGCAAGCTGGTAATCCAAACTTCAAAAATGAGTGCAAGCCGGCGCAGGTGTGCTAGAGAATAACCGATGTTTAGCGCAGCGTCTTAGCCCGGAAATTTCACAGGCATGAAGGCATCGGGGAATCCGAGGGGGGTGGCCGCCGAGATTTCCGGGTTCGGATACAGCGTGATACGGCTCGAGGAACATGAGCAGACATCCGGGCTTTGGGACTCACAGTGATCCGACTTTTCGTTCCGAACCTCGCCCGACGGGCGAGGTGGTACGGCGAGTCGCTGTCTATTTGCGCCCGTATCGATGGTTGGCGGTCGGCACTGTGGGCTGCGCGGTGTTGTCTTTGCTGTTCGGCCTTGTTTATCCGAAGCTAACAAGGTTTTTGATCGATGAAGTTATTGCGCAGCAGAGGCACGAGGCGCTTACACCGGCGGCTCTTGGCCTGTTGGGAGCATTTTTCCTAAGGGAGGTGTTTAACAGCCTGCGCATCCGAATCAACAACCGCCTCGAGCAGAACGTGATTTTCGACATGCGACGTGACGTGTACGGCCGGATGCAGCGACTGCCTCTGGAGTGGTTTGATCCGCGCGCTTCAGGGGATTTGATGACCCGCGTGATCGAGGACGTCAACAACGTCGAGCGACTGCTGATCGACGGCACGGAACAGGGCACGGTTGCGGTCCTGAGCATCATTGGAGCGCTTGTGTTCATGTTCAGTTACAGTCCGGCTCTGGCGATGGTTGCATTGATTCCGATGCCGTTCCTTGTTTCGGGCGCGCTTTGGTACACGCTGACTGCTCATCGCAGGTATCGCAGGCAGCGCGAAGCTGCCAGTGCCATGAACGCCCTGCTCATGGACAATCTGCAGGGAATCCGGCAGATAAAGTCTTTCGGCCGGGAAGCGTACGAGGACGAGCGGTTTGCAGAGCGTGCTGATGACCTGAGGCGCGGCACATTGGTTGTGATGCGTGCATGGGCATGGTACTCACCGGCAATGCAGTTTCTCGGCGCGATGGGTATCTGCCTTGTTCTTTGGTTTGGCGGACGGCTGGTTTTGGATGGCAGACTTGCCGTTGGCGAGCTGGTGGCTTTCATGCTCTATGCCGGCATGTTCTTCTACGAGCCGATCGGTCGATTACACGGGCTCAACCAGATGCTTCAATCCGCTCGTGCTGCTGCAGCACGGGTTTTTGACATCATGGACGCCCCAGACGAGCAGAGCACACATCAAGTCGCAGCGTCCGATGTCCAGCCCCGTTTGCGCGGACAGAGTCCGCCGACACCCGATTGGCGCGCGCAAGGCGAAGTCGAGTACAAGGACGTGGGTTTCAATTACGGTCCCGGAAAAGTCGCGCTTCGTGATATCAATCTGCATGCGAAACCGGGGGAGATGATTGCGCTTGTTGGTCCAACCGGCGCAGGCAAGTCAACGTTGGCGAGCCTTTTGCCGGCGTTTTATGAGGTGACCGAAGGCGCTATCTTGATCGACGGATACGACATTCGGGATATTCCACTGCCGGTGCTTCGGGCACAGATATCGCTGGTTAGCCAGGAAGCTTTTTTGTTCAACGGGACACTGCGCGAAAACATTGCGTTCGGGCGGCTCGATGCCACTGAGGAAGAGATTATTGCGGCGGCGCGCGCGGCGAACTGCCACGATTTCATAGAACGTCTTCCCGAGGGTTACAATTCACGCGTTGGCGAACGCGGCGTGAAGCTGAGCGTTGGCGAAAAACAGCGCGTTAGCATCGCCCGAGCGCTGTTGAAGAACGCGCCAATACTGATCCTTGACGAGGCGACGGCCAGCGTTGACACGGCGACCGAACAACTCATCCAACAGGCCCTCGAGAGGCTGTTGACGGGAAGGACAAGCCTGGTGATAGCGCACCGGCTGAGTACGATTGTTCGTGCGGACCAGATTCTGGTAATGCTCCATGGGAAGATTGTGGAGCGTGGGACGCACCAGGAACTTCTGGCGTTGAACGGGCTTTACGCGAAGCTGGCGCGCATTCAAAACACAATGCTCATCGAGGAAGGTTTCGAGCAGATGGCGATCAGATGAATCACGCTGTTTCCCTGGCGTTTTCAGCGGAAACATTTGGGGGCAGTTATCTTTCGTGTGTCAGAAGCTACGTTCAGGCACGACGAGTCCTGCGGCGCAGGCCGATCGCCACTGCGCTGGTCAGGCCTAAAAGAACCGTGCCCGCAACCGCGGGTTCAGGCACGGTCTGCACGAGCACGTTGTCAATTCGCTGCACACCGCGGTCGCCATTACCCGCGATGTACGCATAAGCGTTGTGACTTGAATCGAGGTTGTTCCCGAACGAAGGATTCCATGTGTAAGCGCTGGCCTGGGTGATCAGCGCATTGCCGCCGGTCCGACCGTCCGTGCCCCAGTCCCGCAAGACGAAACTTGCTAGCGTCCAAGTCGAGTTCGCTGGGGTGGCGCTGTCGTAGTTGAACGTCAAATCGAACGACATTTGGTACCAGTTGGCCAGAGTGAGGTTGGCCGACGGCGTGTCGAAATACGTTGCCGGGATGTCGGTGCTAGAGCCAAAACTTTGGAACTGGCCGCCGCTGCTCACGCGGACGATGTTGTTGGCACTGTCAGTCCGTCGAAGTCCAACCAAAACGCGATCGTCGTTCCCTTGGTTCCAGGGCGAACGGCCATCTGTCCCGTTACTCAGGGCCCACCCCATGCCGACGAAACCGCCGAGCAATGTTTCGGCGGGATCAAATCGGAAATACAGGCTGAATCTGACGGCGGGAGCGGTCGTACTCGCAATGTCGGATGTGTCGCGTGCGCGCATGGCAACGTCGTCTGCGTGTATGAGCATGGGAGAGTCTCCCACGCCGCCATTGCTCTGAACCTGGATGTTGGACCGAAGGCCGGTGGCATTACCCAGTTCAGGGTCTGTGCCCAGCGCCTGACCTTTGGTTCCGTCGTAGTTTCCCGGCACCGATGCGCTGAAGTCGTTGTACGCGAAGACCGCGGCTGAAACTCTCGGCCATGCGACCATGCATAGCGCCAACACGCCGACAAGAACATCGGGAATGGGTGTGGGTCGTTTCACATTCTGTCCTGTTGTTTTGGTTTTATCCATGTTTTGCCACCTGCCGCAATTACGCGCTCGGCATCAGTGGCCTTCAGGCTCTCTGGCGTGATTCCGACTTGGAGCGCTTTGTGTGCAAGCGCAAATCGAAGGGCTATAAGGCCCGACTTGCATGAAGCTTTGCATGGGGCGGCCCCTTGTCCGCGTTGGGGCGGGCGTCGTTCCGCGCCCGATGCAGGGCGGCGACTGATTTAGGGCGAATCGAGCACAAGCATTCTGCGACACCTTGCGGGTGTCAGGCGAAGCGTTGCGAGGGAGTACTCTGGCCAAGGCTGCAGCGACCTGGTTACGGGTGTCGGTATGTGATTCGTGCCTTGTTCAGATCGTATGGCGACATTTCGAGGCTGACCTTGTCGCCCACGCTGATGCGAATGAAGTTCTTGCGCATTTTGCCGGAGATATGCGCAAGCACCTCTCGGTTACCAGGCACAGCCACCCGAAACATTGTCCCGGGCAATACCTGGGTCACTGTCCCAACCAGTTCAATCGGTTCTTCTTTCGCCACGTTTACAAAGGGTTCACATCGGCCTTGCAGTACCGCGCCTCGCGGTTTCCGGCCGAATCCACGCGCTAAATGTTACAACAGCCGGTTATCAAATAATGCAACTGCTTCTGACAATCAAGACCGATTTAAGCTTATTCCGCGCTGTGTTGATGTTATGAACTGAACCAGGTGTTGAACTTCAGGCAGCATGGGGACTTCGGACTGAATCTGGGCAAGGATGGCCGGGATGGTTAGTCCTTCGGACAGCAAGATGCGGCATGCTTTTTTCAAAGCGAGCCTTGATTCGGGGGGCACCGAGTTTCTTTCGAGGCCGACCTTGTTTACGGCGCGGACTCGAGCGGGGTTGCCGTCAGCCATCATGTAAGGCGGCACGTCCTGGACCACCTTGGAGCATCCGCCGATTATTGACATTCGACCGATCCGGCAGAACTGGTGCACAGCGGCGAGCCCGCCAATCACGGCGTGGTCTTCGACCACCACGTGGCCGGCAAGGGTCGCCACATTGGACATCACGATGTGATCACCCAGAACCACGTTGTGCGCGATGTGCGAGTACGCGAGTATGTTGTTGTAAGAACCGACGACTGTGGTTTCGCCGTCGCCAGTGGCGCTGTGGATTGTTACGCACTCGCGAATAACATTGTGCGAGCCTATCCGGGTTCGTGTGATACCGCCTTTCCATTTCATGTCCTGGGTTCTCAGCCCGAGACACGCGAATGGGAACACCTCGTTGTCGCTGCCGAGTTCGGTGTGGCCGTCGATGACAACGTGCGAGTGCAACCGGCAACGTGGTCCAAGGACGACATTTGGACCAATCACGCAATAAGGGCCAATCTCGCAATCAGGCCCTATTTGCGCGGCTGCGGCTACGATTGCTGTGGGATGAATCATGAGTTAACTCCGATACCAATCATTCGCACGGCTGGCGACCTCAACTTATATGGAACACTGACGTAACTGTTTTAGACCCAACGCGCTCGATTTTCCGCCATGCGCTTTTGTCATTGAGAGTGACCCAGCGGCGTTCCTCTTTCCGGTAATGCCAGTCGCGGTCCGATTGATAGAATATCTGCACTCCCTGGCCTTCGATGATGTTGTATATCTGGCTGTCGTGATTGTTAAACGCATCGTAGTCGGTCACTGCTCGCTGACCCATTTCCGAATACAGTTGATTCAATTCGAGAAGTTGATCGTTAAGCTGCGGGTCCAGCGGTTTTGCTTTGAGTCCTATTCTCTGCGCTTCGCGGAGAGTTATTGGATACGTGTGGGACGGGTAATGCGAATTCAGGGACTGGCTGATTGCTGCGGCCTTTTTCTTGTCCTTCAAGTGATAGGACAATATCTCCATGCAAAGCTTCACGGACAGGGAGCTTACCCGGTGCACGGCGCCAATCACCAGAGGGTGGATGTAAGGGAACACCGCCTGATAGGGGTTGACAGTGTCTTTGCCGACCTCTTCTTGCCAGAGCCGGATTACGCGCATGAGTTCGTCCTGGCTGACGCTAACACGCTCATTGTCGCGGTCGAGTGGAGAGAGCGCGTGTGCGAGCGAAGTGTCCACGGCCGACAAATGCGCAAGCGGCCCCATTTGTATCTCGTCGGCGCCAAGCGCGAGCATTGTTGCTGCGGACTGGCACTCCAAAGGGACCACCGCAACAAGCCGTCGCGTAAACTGCCGCAGAAGATTCACCATCATCAGCGACGCCTGTCCGGAGCCACCGTCGGACTTGATGAACAAAGTGATCCTGTCTTGAGGGCCGATTTTTCGCAGGACACCGTAGATGCCAACAACATCATTCTCGCAGACAGACCCGTTGTTTGAATTCCAGTAGCTCATGAAACACGAGCCGAGGTATTTCTGGATTTGCGAGATGATGACCTGGGTTTTGTGAAACAAGACCGGCGGCCGCTTTATCTTCACCTGGCGCCGTTTTGCAGATGTACCAACGTTTTCCATCGAAAACCTTCCTGTGAAACAATTCGAACCCGTTGCTCAGGCGTCCAGAAGCATGAACGTCACTTCGCCCTCGCTCACAATCTGGCCGTCAACATAGCATTTGCCCTGAGCGCGTCCGATTTTTCCGCGGGACCGCGTGAGTTCGACCTCGATCACCAGCACATCGCCGGGCCGTACTGGCGAGCGCCACTTGACAGAATCGGCGGACATAAAATAGGCGAGTTTGCCGGCGTTTTCGGGTTGTTTGAGCATCAATATGCCGGCCACTTGCGCGATGGCTTCAAGCTGCAAGACGCCCGGCATGACCGGGTGGGTGGGGAAATGTCCCTGAAAATAAACCTCGTTGGCCGTGACGTTCTTGACGGCTGTGATTTTGTTGCCCTCGATGCGTGTGACCTTGTCAACCATCAGGAAAGGGTACCGGTGCGGCAAAACGGTCATTACCTGATCAATATCGAGAACGGCGCCATCAACCACCGGTGTGCCGTCGGGTCTTGGTTTTTTTGGCGGGGTGAAGGTGATCGCTGGGGGTTGCAGTTCGACGGCTTGGGATTTCAGGTAGCGCACGAACTCGCAATTGGTTGTGTGGCTCGGGCGAATGGCAACTATGTGTCCTTGCACCGGCCGACCCAACAGGGTCATGTCCCCCACCAAATCGAGAATCTTGTGTCGAACGAACTCGTCATGGAACCGCAGCGGTTCGGTTGTCAAAATCGCGTCGTCTCGGATAACGACAGCATTCTCGAGGCTGCCGCCTCTGATCAGGCCTTTTCGGATCAAGACTTCGATCTCGTCGAAAAAACAGAACGTCCGGGCCGGGGCGACCTCGCGTTCCCATGTTTCAGGGTCGATCTCGATCGATGCAAACTGAGTGAACCGTCCCTGCTTGTCGGCGCTTGTGCACGAGATGCGAAGCCGGTCGTACGGAAAGGCGGAGACGAAGGATTCACCAGCTTGCATTTCGATGGGACGTTGGATTACCACCGGTTCGCGTCGTTCGTTTTGGGGTGCGAGCCCGACGGATTGGATCATTCGAGTGAACTCTCGGGCGCTGCCGTCGCCTATGGGCGGTTCAGCGGCGTCCAATTCGACGACTGCGTTGTCCACGCCAAGGCCGGTGAACGCAGCCAAGACATGCTCGACGGTGTGGATTCGGACGTTGCCTTTTCCGAGGGTGGTGGAGCGGCTGGTTTCGACGACGTTCTCGATTCGGGCCTCGATTTCAGGTTTTCCTTCAAGGTCAACCCGGCGAAAGCGAATGCCGGTATTTGGCGGAGCAGGCAAAAAGGCCATGTTCACCTGATTGCCACTGTGGAGGCCCGTGCCGCTCAACCTTACAGAGTCACGCAACGTTTGCTGTATCTGCACCAGCCAATTAAACAGCGATTTGCCATTTACTGCAAGCCGTCGTCTGGACAAGGCACATCAGCAGGCGCATCCCGGGCGTGCCGAAATGGATATTGTGCCAGGCACGAAGTTCGGTTTGAATGCGGGGGTATGCAGCACTCGACAAGGAAATCGGAGCCGATGCCGCGCCGGCGTTTTCTCGAAGCGGGAGCAGTCGCGGCCACATTCTCGATAATGTCCCCGGAGCTTGCGTTTGGTTCTGAAGCCAATTCGCGCGTCACAGTGGGCTTCGTCGGACTTGGCGGGCGCGGAGCATGGATAGCAGATCACGTTTCCAAGCAGACGGGATTCAAGATTACAGCCGTTGCGGATTACTTTCCTGACGTGGTCGGGTCAGTTGGCGAACGGCTTGGTGTGGGGCAGGAGATGCGCTTTTCCGGACTCAACGGGTACAGACACGTCATTGACTCGAAAGTGGACGCGGTGTTTCTGGAGACGCCGCCGTACTTTTTCCCACAGCATGCGCGAGCTGCGGCTGAAGCCGGTTGCCACGTTTATGTTGCCAAGCCAGTGGCGGTGGACGTGCCCGGCTGCATGTCCATCCTCGAATCCGCCCGCATCGCCGCAAAAAAGGGCAAGACTTTCCTGGTGGACTTCCAGACTCGCACCGACCCGTATCACATCGAGGCCGTCCGCAGGGTCAGGGAAGGCATGATCGGCAGGCTGTGCCTGATCAGCGCGTACTATCATGACGAATGTTTTGCTGATCCGCCACGAGAGCGCACGATCGAAAACCTTCTCAAGGGGCTGGCATGGGTCAACGACACTGCTCTTGGCGGCGCATACATCGTAAACTGCGACATACACGCGATCGATGTTGCGTTGTGGATTGCCAATGAACTCCCTGAAAGCGCGGTTGGTTTTTCTGCGCGGAACCGGCCAGGCGCACATTCGGACTCGCACGATAGTTACGCAGTGAGTTTCAATTTCAGCAGCGGACTGGTAATGACGGATCACAGCGAGCACATACGCAATTCGACCGACTTTCGTTCAGGATGCATGGCCTACGGTCAAACCGGCCACCTCGAAGCCAATTACGCCGGCAAAACGTTCGTCCGCGGTCTCGAAGACGGTTACGGCGGCGGAGAAAACAGGAATCTTTACGCCGAAGGCATGGAGCGCAATGTCGCCGCATTTCACAAGAGCATTGTCGAAGGACGGGCCGACATTGCCACGGTTGAACCGTCGGTGAACAGCACACTCGCCACCATTTTGGGACGCGAAGCCGCATTGCAGCAGCGGCGCATCACATGGGCCGAGTTGCTGAAAGACACCAAACGCATTGAACCGGACTTGTCGGGCTTGAGGTTGTAGTTTGCGCCGTCGAGCGGCCACGTTTTAGCCCGCATATTTCATACCCTGAGCAGTCTCAGACCCCATGACGTCTCGGAAAAAGCGCTGAACCCTTCCTGACCCACCACGACGAGTTTTCCGCGCATAAACCGTTGGTATTGAGACAAAGTTTTGGAGAGTTGGTATCAGGCCAAATTCTGGTCCGAGGAACTCTTG
>JAAYVR010000113.1 GCA_012517065.1 Verrucomicrobiota bacterium
GAAGGCCTGGTGAAGGTGATCGGAGATGGGGGATTGTTTTCACGTGATGTTGCTGTTGGTCTGGTTGGCTTGGTGATCAGGGCGAGATCGGCAGTGGGAGGGGTGTTCAAGCCGGCTGAATAGGCATTGTCGGGTCATATCTGAAGCTTCCAAGGACTGTTTTGAGGGGTTGGTGAGGGTTTGGCGCTGGGCGAACAAATAGAGTGACAGACACGATATTGTGGCGGCCGGGTTGAACCTAGCGGGACTGGTCTTGTGGCGTCATGAGTGGAGTTTACGATGACGGGCGAGTGCCGTTGGCGGGGGTTGGCGCTGCGGATCAAATAGAGTGACAGACACGATATTTAGACACGATATTTTGGCCGAAGGCAGTGCTGCTCGCCAGATCAAGCCGGACGGATTAGGGCGCCGGGTAGGGTTTCATTTGGGCAATGGAGCGGAGATTGAAGTTGCGAATGTATCTTGCCGAAAAGCTTGGTTTTGCAGAGGCTTGGCTTGAATGGCGTGCGTTCACTTTGCGCGGAAGCGAAAAGCCAATGCGCCGATGCGCTGGTTTTGCAGGCATCATTCGAGTCTGGCACGATACAGGCGGACTGAACCAGTAGGAACGATCTCGACAGATTCGGATTCATTCTCAATTCGAATCTGTATCACTTTGTTCCACATCTGGTTCGGCGCGTGTTCGCTTGCTGATTCGAGCACAACGTCACGCCCAAGTTCTGCGAATATCAGCAACACGAGATTCCCGTTTTCGATCTTCGAAATCTCAAGCCGGAGTTGTGTGGGAGGCACGTCGCGGGCACGATGGAAAACGACTTGCTCGTTCGGTGCCGGCCGTGCCAATACAATGTAATTGCCATCCAGGCGCACCTGCTTGAACGTGGTCCATGGATTACCCAGACTCGGCGAGGCTGACGATTGTATTTCGTAGAACCCTCCCGGCCGACCGTAAAGAACGAGAGGCAAATCTGCCCTGGTACTGTCAACATGCAGGAGCGGCTGACCGCCAATCACGAAAACAATGCCGTCTTGTCCACGCCCGCGCTGAGTGATTTGTGCGCCGGATCGCGCTGCCTCAAAGTTGCAAACATTGATTAGCACGGCTTCAGAAAGCGGCTGGTGAACAGTGTCGAACTGAAGTTGGCCGATGGCTGTTGCGCCAGAGATTGAATCGCTTTGCAGCGCATCAAATTGGCAACGATACCGACCGGGATAGATTGGCTGCAGGCCGGTTCCAATGCCAGCCGCGGCTGGCACGAGCTTGATGTTCTGAAGCTTGTCGCTGGTAATGCTCAGGTCGAAAGCGACCCGATCAAAGTTTGCCGGCGTGTCGATTTGGAGCGACACCGAACCGCTTTCGCCTGCCAACAGGTTAGTGATGCCGCACAGGACCGTGAAATCGCTTAAGGCGTCGTTGACCACGACGGTGAATGTTCGACTGGCGCTCATGGGCATCGCACCGTCATCGGTCACTATGAGTGTGATGAGGTTGGTAGAAGGCCCTTGGGCCGGGCTTGGGCGCCATGTTAACGTGCCGGACGCGGGATTGAGAGAAACACCCGCGGGAGCACCGGGAGCAATAGAAAAGACAAGTTTGTTGGACGGCCAGTCGAAGTCGCGTGCGGCCGCTGAAACTTCGAGTAGAACGCCCTCGTCAATCGCAAAACTCGGGATCTGATCAAGAATCGGTGCTTGATTGGTTTCAGTGACGGTTATGGATACCAACTGTTCGTCACTCAGCGCCGGAAAGCCGTTGTCAGTGACTTGGACCATGATGTTAAACTGTCCCGGGCCGTCGGTTTCAGTTGTCACCCAGCGTAGCAATCCCGTTGTGGGATCGATTGACGCTCCTAATGGTGCGCCGGCGGCAAGGCTGAAAGTGAGACTGTTGTGGGGCAGGTCGGCGTCCGAAGCGGTGTTGGTTATGGCGAGAGTTGAGCCTTCCACAACGACCATCGGCCCTTGGGGCGCGAGTTTGGGGGCAGTGTTGCTCAATATCACGGTTGTCGTTGCATCGGGACCCGCGGTTGCGGGTTCGACATTGCCAGCGGCATCAGTTGCGACGCTGTAGAAAGCGTAGGTGTGTCCCAAAGCACCTTGATACAGAGAACCTCTAACCCGGATATTTCACACCTAAACTTATAATTTGGGCGGCAAGTGCGGCCGGAGGCTTGATTTTACTGGGGTTTCTGCGCTTTGGTTGGCAGTCGCTGTCAAACACAGAGTGTCGAAGGATCAACACTGTTTGGACGAGCGAC
>JAAYVR010000114.1 GCA_012517065.1 Verrucomicrobiota bacterium
CCCAAACAACGTGCCTGTCCCCATATCCCATATTCCCCATCAGCCCGATGACCAGTCATGCGACGCGTTTCGATCCCGCAAATCGGGCCACCGAACATACACCGCTTGGGTGCGGCGAAGAATCGCCGCGCTCCTGCAGGCGCGTTAGAAGAAACACCGACGGTCGGGAGCGCGGCCGTCCTCGGCCGCATCAATCCGACGCCCCGACCTCACACCAGTTTCGATCATCTTAATCCGCCGCCCCGACGTTGACCGGCTGGGGATACCCAAACAACGTGTCTGTCCCCATATGGCCCCATTTGATCTCGCCGGTGATCCCGATGGTTCCCCACCCGCTGCCGCGGATGCAGTGGGCGTTGGTAGGCGCGAAGCGCTTCGAGTGCGGCAGCTTGCTGCCGCTTTCTCGCTATGCCCAAACAACGTGTCTGTCCCCATATGGGCATCCGAGGGGTTCCTCCGCACACTGCCGCAACCGCCGATTGAAATAAGGGGCAATTTAGGGGCCACGCCGCAATCCGGGGGCAAAACCCAAACAACGAGTTCGAATTCTCAGCCCAAAGACCGGTGTTCGGTCGAGCGTCGAGCGTCGAGGGTTGCCCATCGAGCGTTATCAACAGGACCGCCTGGCCGACATATTGATTGGGAACGCGCAACGTGGAACGTACAAAGTGCAAGTTGCAACGTGCGGAACCAAAAGCGAGAACATGGCGGAGAGGGGGGGATTCGAACCCCCGATAGGGTTTTAGGCCCTATAACGGTTTAGCAAACCGCCGCCTTCAGCCACTCGGCCACCTCTCCGCACTGCCGATATAAAACCCCTATTTACGCCTGATCGCAAGAAAATAGTTGCCTTGCAAACAGGCCTTGGCGGCGTACTGTGCTGCAGACGTTATGGTGCTGGTAATCGACAATTACGACTCGTTCACTTACAATCTCGTCCAGTACCTCGGAGAAATGAACGTGCAGGTTGAGGTACACCGGAACGACGCGCTTACTCTGGATCAGATTCGCGGTCTGCGTCCGGACAAGATTTTGATTTCGCCCGGGCCGTGTTCGCCAAGAGAATCAGGTTTGTCAAACGATGTGATTCGGACTTTTGCCGGCGTTGTGCCGATTCTCGGGGTGTGCCTTGGGCACCAGTGCATCGGGCATGTTTTCGGCGGCAGGGTTGTCAGGAACCACCGCGTCATGCACGGCAAAACGTCGCCGATCCACCACAACGGCCGGGACCTGTTCGAGGGTCTGCCGAACCCCTTCGTTGCAACCCGGTATCACTCGCTGGTCATCGCGCGGGATTCAGTACCGCCCTGTCTCGAAATCACCGCCGAGACTGACGAGGGCGAAATCATGGGCGTGCGCCATCGTGAATGGCCTGTTTTCGGAGTTCAGTTTCATCCTGAGAGCATTTTGACCGAGCACGGCCGATCTTTGCTGGAAAACTTCGTGCGCATCGGCAATGGGCAAGACACCTCCAACACAGCGTCGCGCAGCAGCATCCAAACGATCGGGTGAATCACAATGCCTGCGCAGTTTCTCCAAGATAACAGTGCGCGGCGGGCAAGCAGAGCCGCGGTATAGCAAAGACCAGGAAAGATGACACCGGGGTATCTGGCCGGGTATAAGGAAAGTGCGATTATCAACACGCTGCGGTCGTGCCAGCTTTTCGATGGGTTGGGCATTGGCGATCTGAAGTGTGTCGCTCAGACAGCAATTCCGAAGCGCCTCGACAAGGGCGAGTATTTGTTCCGCGAAGGCGAGCCTGCAACCGGGTTTTACGTGGTCCAGCGCGGGACAATCAATGTTCACCGGACAGGCGCCGGCGGCCGCGAGCAGGTTATACACCTGTTTCACGCCGGTGATTCGTTCGCGGAAGTCGTCCTTGCCTCAGAAACTGGTTACCCGGCCGATGCGCGAGCGACCGAGCCGAGCCAGGTTTTGTTGATTCAGAAGCGGGAGTTTTTGTCGCTGTTGCAGAGCAAGCCCGAGCTGGCTCTGCGCATGCTCGCATCGATGAGCAAACATCTGCGGGTGCTTGTGGACATGCTTGGCGATTTGACGTTGAAAGACGTCGAAACGCGGCTTGCCAACTGGTTGCTTCGCCGATGCGTCGATCCCAAAAGCAGGCAGCCGGTTGAAGTGGTGTTGCCCGCGACAAAACGCATTTTGGCAGCAGAGCTTGGCACCGTGAGTGAGACACTGTCGCGCACCCTTGCAAAATTCCGCAGCCGCGGCCTTATCAGGGTAGCAGGTCGTGTAGTCACTGTTGTGGATCCGGCAGCGCTTCTTGCGCTGTTGCGGAACAGCGAACTGCGATGAACTTGATCAGAACAATTGCCGCATTCGGCATTATGACTGCGTTGCTGGCGACCGCTCAGGATGCAGGCGCGCCTGTCAATTTGGCCGAGTTCGCACAGGTGAAGTGGATCAAACACGGCAATCCCGCTGAAGAAGCCGACGCGCAGCATCTGGTGCGCGATGGAAATCAAAAAGAGGTGGTGCTGGACGAAACCTGCGCAGTGGAAATCCGCTGGGACCAGCCGAGAGCGATCCGCAGCGTCGAGGTCAGAGCAGATGGCGAATTGCAGGACGTTCCACCGATCAAAGTCGAGTGGTGGTATCGCGCCTGGCCTGACAACGGCAGCGGCGGTTGGATGAAACTGGACGATCCTTTCAACGGCCGGTGGATCGAGGCAAGAACGTCTGCGAAGGTTGCAGGTCCGAAAATCGCCATCGATTTCCTGCCGCTGGACAAAAACGAGGTTGCGAGCGTAAACCAGGTCGGCTTCGAGCACAGGCTCACATACAAGCTGCGCGTGCGGTGCGCCAACTCCGTGAAGGTCACAGGCATCGCAGCCTTCTCCGATGCCAGATGGAAAAACGCGCGGCTCAGGTACGAATGGCGTAAGAAACTGCAATCGGCAAGTAATTGGAACCCGCAGTTCGAGGCTCGAAACGCTCACATCCGCACAACGAAACGGCTGGGCATCGAGGTGTTTGAGGTTGATCTGGCCTACGCAGATGCCGGGGAACGACTGAGTGCTGACCGCGGGCACGTTGTTTGCCGGGATGGCGAAACTGGGAGTTTCTCGGTTTTTGTTGATGACGTGTTGCGCGAAGGGGCGCTTTTCGTCCGCGATATTGAAGTCTTGGTGAGCGATGCAGAGCGCGCCATGACTCTGAAGACGTGGCCCGGACCGGCAGGCGAGCGTTGGACCGCAGGCACAGTGGCGGAACAGGTGGCTCGCATGCCGGAGCAAAGTTTTGATCGGCTCGAAAAAGCGATCCCGCAGAAACCGCCGCGGTATTTGTTTCTCGGTGTACCAAATCTGCGGCAGGAAATCGCGTTGCTACCTCGCGGAGAAATCCAGTTGCGCGCCGACAGTCTCAGGTCAATGGGCCCGGATGCCAGACTGCGGCCGTGGGAATGGGATGACATCATTTTCGACTTCGGCGCGGGCGAACACCCGGTAATGGGGCCCCAGAGCAATCGCGTTGTGACTCGCAGCCTTGCAGACGGTTGGTTGCCCATTGTCCATTACCAGTGGGAAACCGGCCAGATTCGCTACGAGCAAACCTCCGTGGCGACGCCGTTGATGTGTGACATTGGATCGTTGCAGACCGAAACAGGAACGGAAACTGTTGTTCTGGCCACGCGCTTCGAGTTGTTGAATAGATCGCAGGAAGAACGCGACGCATGGCTCTGGATGGAGATCAGCCGCCCCACCCCGTGCAGATTGACGCTCCAAAACCTCCTGGTCCTGAGCCGGCCTTCGGACAAATCGCATCGATCCGGTTTTTTGCCGTTGCGGTGCCGGTTTGACATCCATGACAAAGGCGCGCTTGACATCGCCGTGCTCGAGCCGGCCGGCCCGGGGAGCTATCGACAGGATTTGCCAAACCCTTCATCAGCACGCGAAGCAGTGCGGTACCGGGTCAGGCTCGCCCCAGGCGAACGCCACGCGATCGACCTTTTTGTCCCGTACGTCGAGCTCATGGACAAACAGGAGCTCCAAGCGCTGTTGGAAATGTCGTTCACAAACGTTGCTGCATCAGTGGAACGATTCTGGCGCGACCGCGTCAGCCGCGGCATGACATACGAAGTGCCCGACCGTTACTTGAACGAGCTCTTCAAGGCCAATCTCTGGCATGTACTGATCTCAACCGACATCGACCCGTTCACCCGGCAGTATCAGCACGGCGCAGCCACGCATCACTACAAGAATTACCTGAACGAAACTGCCATGGTCGCTCGCTCGCTCGAAATGCGGGGCGAACACGAAGCCGCAGCACAGCTCATCGAAACGTTCCTCGCAAATCAGGGCGTCAAGGGACTCCCAGGCAATTTCCGATCGAAGGAAGGCGTTCTTTATGCGGCCCATCCCGAAGAACCGGACCCTTACACGGCTCAAGGATACAACATGCACCACGGATTCGGGATGTGGGCCGCGGCAGAACATTACTTGTGGACACGCGACATCCGCTACCTGGCGCGAGTTGCACCGCGCCTGCTGGCCGCTGCCGATTGGGTGATCAACGAACGCCAAAGTACAAGAATCACCGACCCGGCTGGCCGACGCCGTCCCGAGTTCGGACTTGCACCTGCGGGAGACCTCGAAGACGTCGAAGAGTACCTGTATTACTATGCCACCGACGCTTACTACCACCTGGGGATGAAGCGCGTTGCCCAGGCATTCGCCGAGGCGATCGACGATGCGTCGGAGCTTCCAGCCGCCGCCCGCCCGCCAGATCGATGGACCAGCGAAGTCCGAACAGCCGCAAAACGATTGATCAAGGAAACCGAATCATTTCGACAAGACATCCGCGCCAGCGTTGCCGAATCAGTGGCCACGTCACCGGTTGTGCGTCTCCGGGACGGTTTGTACATCCCATATGTGCCGTCCCGAGTCTATGCTTTGACCCATTTGAAGGAGGGCTGGATTCGTGAGGGGTTGTATCCTGCGCTGCATCTGGTCACAGGTGAAGTTTATGAGCCGCAGCATCAATTCGTCGATTGGATGATCCACGAGCTGGAAGACAACGTGTTTATCAGCGCCGAAAGCGGCTACGGACTGAAAAACCCCGAAGCAGAGTTTTTCGATTTGGGCGGGTTCACACTGCAGCCGAATCTGTTGGACCTTGCCCTTGTGTATCTCGCGCGGGATGAGATTCCCAACTTCATCCGCGCCTTCTACAACACTGCGTGGGTGAGCCTCTATCCGGACACAATGTGTTTTGCCGAATGGGTGCCAAGACTCGGCCGAGGTGACGGACCGCTCTACAAGACGCCGGATGAATGTAAGTTTGTCCAGTGGATGCGCCAAATGCTCGCGTTCGAGCGCGGGGATGACCTCGAGCTAGCCCTCGGCGTGCCGTTGGCATGGATGCGCGACGGACAACGCATCAGGATCGAGCGCGCAGCAACGTTCTTCGGCCAGCTTGACCTCGAAATAGTCTCGCACGCGGCTTCCAACAAAGTGATTGCCACCGTCAAGCTGGCCAAAACCAAAAACCCCAAAACGGTCCGGCTTCGACTCCGGCACCCTGACAACAAACCCTTGAAATCAGCCCTCGTCAACGGACGGACCGCCGAAGTCGATCACAAACGGCAACTGATTGAACTGCCCAAGCGCGCTCAGGAATGGCGCGTTGAAGCGTTTTTCTGATTAGCGAGGCGGCCTCGCCAGCCAATACAGTAGTTATTGACATCGCCCGGCCAACGCGGCTACCGTGCGGCGGATTTGGCGCTGTATGAATGCCAAGCTGCTATTCAAGATTGTCTTCATAATTGTGATGTTGTTCCTGCTCGTGCTGATCGGGTTGAACAACAAGCAGACGGTTTCCTTTGTCCTTCCACCTTGGCTTACCAGACAGATTCATCAGCCCGCGG
>JAAYVR010000115.1 GCA_012517065.1 Verrucomicrobiota bacterium
CTTGTTTCAATCGGCGGCTGCCGAAGTCTGCGGTGGAACCCCTCGGATGCCGATATGGGGACAGACACGTTGTTCCAGTCGGTGAACATTCGGGCGCAGGATTTGCATGATCGAAACAGGTCGTAGGATCGGTTGTCGGGTTGATGCGGCCGAGGACGGCCGCGCTCCCGACCGCCGGTGTTTCTTCCAACGCGCTGGCAGGAGCGCGGGCATTCTTGCCCGCCCCCAGCCGGTGAACATTCGGGCGCAGGATTTGCATGATCGAAACGGGTCGTAGGATCGGTCATCGGGTTGATGCAGCCGGGGACGGCCGCGCTCCCGGGGCCGTTGTTTCCCCCAACGCGTCGGCAGGGGATGCCGATATGGGGACAGACACGCTGTTTGGCACAATAACAAAGCGCCAGCAAGCTGCCGCACTCCAAGCGCTTCGCGCCTGCCACCGCCCGCTGCATCCGCGGCAGTTCGAGTCCCGCCTTTAGGCGGCTTTGAAACGCGCATTCATCGAGCAGTAATACCTCTGAAAGTTGCACGTTGTGCGTTGTACGTTGAACGTTCTCAACAAGACGATCATGCTGATCAACCTATAAGAACTTTCAACGTACAACGTTCAACTCACAACGTTCAACCAGGCCGCGGGTATGCCCAGCGAATGGCCTTGTCCACCCGCGGCCGTTAGAGTCCCGCCTTTAGGCGGCTTTGAAACAAGCATTCATCGAGCAGTAATACCGTTGAACGTTGAACGTGGTACGTTGCACGTTTGACGTTCTCAACAAGACGACCAAGCTGATAAACCTATGAAAACTTTCAACGTACAACGTTCAACTCACAACGTTCAACCAGGCCGCGGGTATGCCCAGCGAATGGCTTTATGAGCCCGCGGGGAGCGCTGGAAGCGGTGCACTGCCAGTCAGGCCACTTTGGTTTCTGCTAGGCCGAGTTGCCTGTTACGCGATGTATGCCAGAGAGCATCTCAAATCATACACGCACCGGACAAGGTCGCCGTGCCTACTCTTGGTCCTCGTTCCACAGTTCGAAGAACAGCGGTGTTACACTCACCGGGAACGTTAGCTTGCCGTTAACGGGCACCAGCCGCTGGGGAGGTGGCATGGGTACATCCTGCTCCGTAGGTATAGGCGACAGCCTATACGGCTGCTGCGGGACGGGCAATGTCACGAACCGCGCAGGCGGCGTCTCTCCGGGCAGGTAACGCTGGCCGTCATCATACCATAGCACCGTGACTTCGGCGCCTCTGGCGTCAAAAGTATAGGCATACACGCCCTGGCCCAGTGCCAGCTTCTTCACAGCGTTGAAGCCTCCGAGCTTGCGCGCGACCATGGCCAGCGCGTTATAAGCCGGGCGCGGCGCGCCAGGGATGCGGTCGGCGAGAAGCTTGGGTGTGCCTGCCTTGAAACCCAACCGGTCAATCATACCATGAAAGGCAGCCGTACCTGTGATGGTCGGCACAAACCTGAAGATGTCCCAGTCTTCAAGGTTGCCCAAGTTGATCCCGGCGCACCCTTCGCCCATGGCCAGCACGGTTTTCTTGACCAGGCCGCAGGCCTGTTCGGCGCGGAACCAAGCCATGACTTCCGCGTGCCGCGCATGATTCGGATTGGCAAGAATGCGCAGCGTCTCCGCTATGGCCGACTTCTGTTTCTCGGTGTAAGGCGGGACAGGCACACCCCAAAACATCATCGGAGAAGCAGTGTAGTTAACGTCCCCGACCCAGATGGGTTTTTCGTAGCCGTACTTGTGCATTGTGTTGCGAAGGAAGCGAGTCATGCCAGTGATCTCAGACCAGTCGCTCAAGGAATGGAACTCGACCACGTCAAACAATTCCGGATGGCTTAGCAACTTGTCGGCTTCCGCCAGAAGCCGGCGGATGTTGGCCTCGAGCGAGAGAGGGTAGCGGCGTTGGCGCAACACGTTTTCAATCTCGCCCGCAGGGTTGTTCTCGAACAGACCAGCAATGAAGAAGCCGATCAAGATTACCTGCGCATTGCGGTTGGCAGCTTTGACGGCGTCGCGAGCCACACGCAAGTGAGCCAGGTATTCGTCACATGTACCCCGCCAAAAGCCTGTTCCCCACTCGGCTTCGATTTCGTAATAGAGCACCGGATAGAGCAGGCCGGGGGCATCGTCAGTGCCGTCCTTGTCGTAACGTTCGACCAAGTTGCGCAGGTAATCGGCGTAGTAGCGGACAAACTCCGGTTTGGGTGGCACCGTGCCCCGGGAAGAATACTGCGGATGGCTTCTGTCGGCAGCCCAAGCGCATTGTCCCTTGGTATAGAGTTGGAAATGCTGAAAGCCCGCCTGTTGGTATTCGAGGATGAGCCGGTCGGTGGTCCGCCAATCGTAACGGTGCTGGTCACTGATCGGCGGCTGCGGTTCCACGTCACCCCAAGCGAATCCTTCCCCCATGGCTTTTGCCCACTGCACGCCGGTCCTGGCGTATGTTGCAGCGAGCCCCGGCACCATGTACTCGACTCCAAGCGCGAATGGCTGCCGCAACTCCGTGCTGCCGCAGTACTCGGGGCTCGTGGCGGCCCGGGCAATTGCCATCGCTAACAGCACCAAGACACCTCGCTGTACAAGCGTCCCATGCATAGCCTCAATTTGAAGACACACTGGAATCCACCGCGGTTGCAAGAAATTTGTCCATTCTCCTGTGGCAACCCGCCAAACATCTCCCGCTGGCGCAAGGATCGCATAGTGCTAGAAACCATTTCTCTCCAGCAAACCGACACGGCCAAGCGCGGTTTCCGGACAACACTAGCCCGCATATCTGATACCCTGCGCAGTCTGTGAAACGGGTGTCTTTAAGCAACCAAGAAATGTGCGGGCCCCGGAAATCTCACCGAAATGAAGCTTTGGGTGTCGTGGGCTGGTCAAGCAGTGAGATTTCCGGGTCAGACCCCGCCTTTAGGCGAAACAGTTTCATGTACTTGGGAGTTATGCCGGCAGCGCCGCGCGCAGAGCGACCTTGAGCAGGGCGCTTTTCCCGGCGACTCCGTCGCAAGAAAAACCGCGCTTATCCCGATGGCTTCTCCCGCGCTGCCGTTGATGTAGTGGGCGTTGGCAGGCGCGAAGCACTTCGAGTGCGGCAGCTTGCTGCCGCTTTGTTCTTCTGCCCAAACAACGTGTCTGTCCCCATGTGGCCCAGTTGGATTGCACCGCTGATCCCGGTGGTTTTTGACGCGCTGCCGCGGATGCAGGGGCCATTGGCAGGCGCGAAGCGTTTGGAGTGCGGCGGCTTGCCGCCGCTTTGTTCGTATGCGCAAACAACGTGC
>JAAYVR010000116.1 GCA_012517065.1 Verrucomicrobiota bacterium
CGGGTGTTCCGCCAACGACTGACCACCGGCCTGCTCCATCCCAACTGTTGGTCACCAGGAACTGGCCAGTGGGCTGTGTGATCACCAGGGCCGACCTCGGACCGTAGCGCTTGGTCACCATCACATCATCGCTTGCCAACGTAGCGTCTTCGTGGAATGTGCGCATGCCACTTCCGAGTACAGCATATGTGTACTTGGTTTGGCCAAGGCCGTCAATGCGATTTGTGAGGCGGTCGAGTGCATGGGCGTATCTCACTTTTGTGGAGGTTCCTGACCCTTGGAGGGGGGTTTTGCGGCCATGCGTGCCAAACACAGCGGCCCCAATTGCGCCCGCTGGATGGCCAAGTCGACCAGTTGGTCAATGATCCAGCGGAATGTCTTGTAGTTCTGAACCATTGCGGTCACTTCTTCCACCGATTCGGCCCGAACGAATCGGCAGATGAACCTGCCCCTGTGAGCAAAGGTTAACTTGGTGTAGGGACCGTGGGGTTGGGGGTGTTTGGGGTCGATGCACTTGCACCCGGCTCGGCCACAAACGCTGTACTGTTTGGACAGGCTTCCGGGATGCATGGGTCCCAGAGCCATGAGTTGGCGTTTGAGCTGAAGGATTTTTTTGTCGATTTGTTGAATTGTGCTTGCTTTTTTCATGTCAGATATCATAGAATAGATACCTTACATGGTCAACACAAACTTCATCCCAAAACGGCTCTTGGAAACCTGGGTCCAAAAGACCCAATCCAAACTAGCCATCCTACTTCAAACCCCCAACATCAGCCTCGGTCACTTGGAGATGGCTCTGGAGGAGTGCGGGCGTGAACTGCTGCTGCCTGTTCTGGCTGCCGTTGCCAATGCAGCAGCAGCCCTGCAACCTTTTCAATGCCCGCTGTGCCACAAACCGTTGCTGGCCCAGGATCAAAACCGCCAGCGCACATTGAATACCGTCTCGGCGCCATGGTCTTGAAGCGTGATTATGGCTGGTGCGAGAATTGCGCTCGTTATTGGCATCCGGCCGATAACGCCCTGGGAATTGAAACCCAAGCTCCGGCCTCGCCGCGGGTCCAGGAAATAGCGGCGCTGATTAGCATTCGGGATCCCTACGGCCAAGGGGCCAAGGACATCGAAAGGTTGACTGGGGTTTGCCTCAGCGCCTCGGCTCTGCACCGGGAAGCGCAGCGCCAGGGCCAGCGAGCACTCCAACTGCGGGAACGTGACATCGGGTTGTTGAACAGCCCTGAAGGTCTTGCGCAATTGTCAGCCGAATCCGGCGCCGCTCAGTTGCAGCCTTTTACGCTGGTAATCGAGATTGATGCTTGGAATATCCGGGAGCGGGATCAGTGGGGGCAAAGCCGCAAGTTGCGGCGCAAGGGCCAGGAGCCACAACGCTGGCACTGGGTTTACACCGGCACGGTTTTCCGACTCGACCAAAGGGGCCAAACCGATGGGGCTCGCAGTGTTGTTTCGCAGAGGGGCTATGTGGCCACCCGCCAGGGTCTGGAATCATTCACACAGCAGCTTTATGTTGAAGCCATTCGACGGGGGTTGTTCCAAGCTCAACAGGTGCTGGTGATTGCCGATGGGGCTGTTTGGATTTGGAATCTGGCAACCGACCGGTTCAAGGATGCCAAACAGAGGATTGATCTGTTTCATGTCAAACAGCACCTTTACCAACTGGCATATAGCATCTACGGGGAAGGGACCGAGGAGGCCAAACAGTGGCTCAAACCATTGCTGAAGCATTTGGAGCAGCACCGAGATGGGAGCTTGGAGGTGCTCAGTGCACTGGAAGGATTGCGTCAGAAGCTCAAGACGATGAGCCCGTTCCAACAGGAGGCTCTGGACAGAGAGATTGGCTATTTTCGCACCCACCAGCATCGCATGGACTACAAACAGGCCAAGGCCTGTGGAGAACCTCTTGGCTCAGGGGCGGTGGAATCAACTGCCAGTCAGTACCAGACTCGCTTCAAGCGGACTGGGCAGTTTTGGACATTTGAGGGAGACGAGGCCCTACTGGCGCTTGTGACTTTGTATCGGAACCAGAGGTGGCATTTGTTGTTCCCTCACTCGATTCGGGCCAGCGACACCGTCTCAGAGAGTACCGCCAAGTGATTCTCAAAACTCAGGAATCATATGAGAAACCTCAACAAAGCTGGGATGCGCCCCGAGTGCATCATACTGGTTTGTGACTGATGCTGTACCGGCAGGATAGTTGATCTGTGTGAGGTTGCCGACCGCATCGTAGCTGTATGTGGTGGTGTATCCATTTGTGTTCGAACCGGTCCCTGTGCGAGTGAACCTGCTGGTCAACCAGCCGTTGGCGTTGTACCAGTAAAGCAGATCGGCTTTGGTTTGACCCTGATACCATTTCTCGGTCACGCGGCCTTCGGCGTCGTATTTCCAACTGGTGGTATTGCCCTTCCCGTCAGACAAACTGGCCAGATCGTCACCAGATGTCCATGTGAAGCTGTTTGTGAACACGCCAACCTGGACCTCGTTTGTCATGCGGTTCGCTGCGTCCGAAATGTCAATAGTCAATGTCTGACCCGAATGGCGCTTAGATAAGACCTAAAACTCTCTTGGCCAGCCGTTTGCGACGAGGGGCGTCGGGCAAGGTTCGAAAGAGTATTTGCCGGGATACTCTCTCCATTTCGGCAACGATCTTCCAAAGTGTGCGGTAGTTGCTCGTCGCCTGGCCGAAAGCCGCGTACTGGGCCGGACTGAGGGAAACGGTAATGGTTTTGCGCCGC
>JAAYVR010000117.1 GCA_012517065.1 Verrucomicrobiota bacterium
CGAAGCTCGCCTGGATCGTGAGTGCCAGAGGGCCTGTGAGCGCCTCAGGGTGCACTTCGTCGCAACCAATCGATGGCGGGCTGGCCCATGGTTCGCCGTCGATGTCAACACCGGTTGCGTATGCAGCATTGCCTGCGCCACAACACGGAGAATTCAATGCGATGTGTCCCGAGCTGACCAATTTTGGATCTCCATGGATGTTGCCCACACCTTCCAAAGGCAGCGGCGTTGTACAACAATAGTTGAGTGTACTGTCAGAATAGTTCTCCCAAAAGTCCGCCATGTTGTAACAAACAATCGAGTTGCAGGCAGTGCTCCCATAAACACCACCACCGCGGCGAGCTGAGTTGCCGGTGACAGTGGAGTTGTGAAGCGTGCTGTCGCGGGCGCCGCCGCCGTACTCAGCAGAGTTGCCGGTCAAAGTACAATTGTAAAGCGTACTGTAGAGGGCACCCCCGCCCGACTCAGCCGAATTGCAAGTTAAGGTGCAGTTATAAAGTGTGCTGCGGTAGGCACCGCCGCCATTCCGCGCAGCCACGTTGCCGGTCAAAGTGCAGTTGTAAAGCGTGCTCTCGTAGGCGCCGCCGCCCCCACCACCAGCCGAGTAGTTGTCGGTCAAACTGCAGTTGTAAAGCGTCCCTCGGTAGGCGCCGCCGCCATACCAAGCCGAGTTGCCCACTAAAACGCAATTCGTAACAACAGCGTTCGTGGATGCACAACACACACCGCCGCCTGATCGCTCTGTCGGCCACTCGCCCGATGTACGCGTAGCGCCCTTGGTCAATGTGAACCCTGACAGGCTCGCCCCATCGGCAAGATATACGCATCGGACTGCACCAGTTCCGTTCGTCGTTCCAGGCACTTGATAGCCCTCGATCACCGTAAACTCCGGACCGTTGACGCTCCTCAGCGTCAGCGGCTTTGTAACCGCCACACGGTTGGTCCCGGCCGCATCCACAGCCCGTCCCCCGGTCGCATAAACCCCGTTGGTCACCACGACCTCGTCACCGGCCGATGCCGCATCGACAGCGTCCTGAATTACACGCGCCGCAGTTGTCCAGTTGGTGTACGGAGGTTTCGGGTCCGGACTCTCAGACCAGACGTACAACGTCGCTCCCAACAACCTCCACATGAGGCCGCTTAACCCCACCAGAACCTGAACTATACTTCTCACTCTTGAGGTTTTCATAACTCGCACCCGGCCTTTCGGGCCGATCCTTTCAGTTCACGGTTGGTTTATAGTCTGTTGTTGTTTCCACTTCGTCCTTGTTTTGTCCTTCTAGCCCGCATATTTCATACCCTGAGCACTCTGCGAAACGGGTGTCTTCAAGCAACCAAGGAGTATGCGGGCCCCGGAAATCTCACCGCCTGACCAGACCAAGGCACCCAAAACTTCATTCCGGTGAGATTTCCGGGCTAGTGCCTGCTCCAGCCATTGGTGCTGTTCTTCCCATAGCCTGAATCTGAAGTTTTTTTGCCTGTTTCGGTGCCGACCAGATCCGGCAGTTGAACACCAACCGCAGGGCGTACCGGACTCCGGAATTGCATGATACAATTCCGTTGATTTGTCACGCGGATAAGGAAAGGACCAGAAAACGTTGCAAAGAATTCTTGGCCGCCCCCAGCCGGTGAACGTTCGGTCGCAGGATTTGTGTGATCGGAACGGGTGGTAAGATTGGTCGTCGGGTTGATGCGGCCGGGGACGGCCGCGCTCCCGGAGCCGAAGTAGAGCGGAATCACTGCGCGTCGTTGCCCAAGGAGCGTCGGGCAACACCGACGTGCGTGATCTTGACCGGTTTGATGAGGCCCTGCTCGTCAAATTCCATCCGGTCAATACAGGTCACGCGATGATTCGGGTCCGTCTCCGTCAATGGGCGGCGGTGATAGACAATGTACCATTCGTCGGTGCCAGGAATGTTCAGGACCGAGTGATGTCCGGCGCCGGTGGCGACGGCGGGGTCCTGTTGCAGGATTTTGCCTATCCGCTTGAACGGGCCCAGTGGCGAGTCGCCAATGGCGTAGGCAACCGAGTAGTTGGGGCCCGTCCAACCACCCTCGGACCACATGAAGTAGTACCTGCCATTTCGGATGAACATGCACGGGCCCTCGACGTAGCGGTCCGGCGTGATCTCCTTGTAGATTGTGCCGTCAGGGAACGGCACAAGGCCGGTGAAATCCGGCCTGAGCCGCACGATGTTGCAATGCGACCAGCCGCCATAAACCATGTAGTCTTGACCGTCTTTGTCCTTGAACACGAACTGATCGATGGGCTGTGCTCCGTTGACTATCTCGCCGATCAGCGGTTTGCCCAAGAGGTCTTTGAACGGGCCTTCCGGGCGATCAGCCACTGCGACGCCGATGCCACCAATCTCACCTTCATGCACGTCGTTTGCAGAAAAGAACAGGTAATATCGCCCGTTTCGCTCGACCGCGGCGGGCGCCCACATCGCGCGTCGTGCCCAACGCACTTCCTTGTTGTCAAGGATGCGCTCGTGTTTGGTCCAGTGAATCAAGTCTGGCGAAGAAAACGCGTCGAAGTGCAGTTGTTGATCGTATGGGGCAGAAAAGGTCGGATAAATCCAATAGCGGTTGCGGAACACTGTTGCTTCGGGGTCGGCGTACCACCCTTTGAGGATGGGGTTGCCGGACCGGGGCGGGTCGAGCATCAGTTCTTCGAGCACAGCGGCAATTTGTTCGGGTGGCATGTCCTCGATGAGGTACCGATGTGATTTCAGCGGCGTAGGAATCCACTCATTGTAACCGTGGGTGACGCGAGCGTGCATCAGGCACAAACCCGGTTCGGACAGTTTCCAGTAATTACTTGCGCCGCGCACGGCATAGAGCACGGCGGTGAGGTCCCATGCTTCGCGGTCTTTCAGGCCGTTATAGTGTTGGTAGCAGGCGCGGACAGGATTGGCTTCGGGCGTGTTCTTCAGGCATCCGCCCACCTTGATTCGGACTCCTATTTTGAAGTCACTGAACACTATGGGAGTTGGCCAGTCATTGACGGCACGAACCGAGGCGACGGTGTCGTACATGAGGTTGTACTCGGCGTTTCCTTCGGGGAATTGTCCTTCGGGGAAAATGCCGCCCATGCACACCCACTGTTTGACTTTCTGTTTGACCAGCGCCTCGCCATCGAGAGGACTGTGCGCCTCGGGCCGCGAGTCCAGGAGGTCACGCAGGTTGCTGAGGAATCCGACAGTAACAATGGTGACGCTTTGGTCGGGCTGCGCAGCGAGCAATCGACGGTAGAGCTCGGCTGCATCAGGCGCATCGCTGCTCCGCTGCAGGTCATGCGGGAAAGCGCGTGCCACATGTTCGGCATAGCTTGAGGGCGTGTTCCTGTTGGGGTCCTTAGGATTTCGATAGCCGAATTGGTGGCCCCGCTGGTAACCAATGGGGATGTCCGGGCGCCCGTACCATGTGTTGATTGCGTCCGCACAGGGTCCCACCCATTCGTTCTTGGAAGAAATCATTATGCCAAGAATCTCGGCTTCGCCCCGGTTCGCCAACGCATGGAGGACCGCCAACGCGCCGGCGTCGTCAACGTCTTCGGCCAAATCGAGATCAAGAATGATTCTTGCAGGGTGAGGCGGTTGGCCACCCGAAACATCGGCTGGTCCAACCCACAACAGAGCCATGCCCAACAGTGCAACAGTCGCAGTTTTCATTGCAGGTCTTTGTCGCACGTTCTTCGTCAAACGCCAATCGCCAACGCCGAAATTGCGCACTTCCGTCCGGTCAGTGCGGCGCGGCAGTGAGGTATCTCTGTAACCAACGTGCAGCGGCACCTCGAACTTCGGTCTTTGTTCCCTCCCAACGCACCAAGCCGTCCGGCTGCCCGGCGGCGGCAAACTGCCGCCGTGCCAATGAAAGGGACTCTTCTGTCTCCCCGGCGACCCAGAGCTTTGTTGGGAGCGCGAGTGCGAGCATGCCGGGCAAATCGCCGTACTTCGCTCCTCCGGGGAGAAAATCCACATGCTGCAGATCGAGGACTTTACCAAATCGGAAGCCGCCTGTGTCAACTGCAGCACATTGAATTGCGCCATGGGATTGGGCAACGGCGGCTGCGACCCACGGCGCCGCGCCATCGAAACCGACCATTCCAAGCCCCGCGACGCCCTGATTCTGCAAGTGGCGTGTTACGGTCAGCAAATCATGAACGCGTTGTGCAAACAATGAATGGTTGTACCCGAACGTGTAAGCCGCGGCTTCGCGGGGATTGTTGACCCTGCGCGTTCGCGTGATCGGTTTGCCGTCTGCAAGAAACTCGCCCTGGAACAACAGGTCAACACCTACCACGGTCACCCCGGCCTCGATAAGCTCTTGCACTTCAGGGCGTGGCTTGATTTCACCGTTGGCCGCAGACACAAACAACCCGGCTTTCCCGTTTGTGTCCGCCCAGACAACCGCGCCGCGTGCGGGCTGCTTGGGTCTCAAGAGAACAACGGGCAATTCCTCACCATGCGTTTGGTTTTTAAGGATCAGAGTCTCAACAGTGGTGTTGCCCATGTCGATCGAGGATTTCTGCGTTGCTGAGATTTCGCCCGTTTCAGCCAAATTCCTGCCTATCACAATATCTACTCCTCCACCCCAAACCCGACGGAAGTTTTCCCTATCCTTTTCTGCTTCGCGCAAGAGTTTCGTCGAATCTTCATTCAGGTATTTGAGAAGACGGCGTTCGAAGTCTGGCCCGCCTTTGGGCTTTGGATGTTGTTCATCCCACACCGACATTTCGGCTCGCGACAGTCGCTTGTAATCGGACTCGATGACGGGTTCGGGGATGCCCAGTTTGAAATGGCGGTTTACCCATGAATACATCGCGGCTCTGCTGACGTAGTTGTAGTTGTGGCCGAAGTGTTCGGCGCGCTTGAGCATGACATTGTCAGGGTGCCCTAGCATTGCGTAGTGCCGTTTTAGCTCTGGAAAACCTTTTGCGGACATTTCCTTGGTCCAGTCGTTTGCGCTGGTCAGACCGAGCGGTTTGGGGGCAAAAAGCGCTGCAAACTCGACGTTGCCAGTTCCTATGCGCAACCCGCATGCGTTCTCGCAGGTGCAGCCGCCTTGCATTGCCGTCGAGACCATCACCGCCGGAAAGGCGAGCGTGGGCCGTGGATCGACTGCGCACAAAATGAAAGTTTGTGTTCCGCCGCCGCTTGCACCGGTAACACCAATTCTGTCAGGGTCCACGTCCGGCAGGCTCAGGAGAAAATCCAGAGCGCGGATTGAATTCCATGTCTGGAGTCCCATGACGCTTTGGAAATGCGCTTCGGCTGCGGGGCTAAACAAGCCCCAATTCTCCTCAGTGTTCATTTCCGGGCGTTGTTTCGAGAATCCGTGTGCCAGTGCTTGTGAAATCTGCACGCTGTCAGCGTAGCCAATCATGTCATAGTGAAAAACAACGCAACCCATTCGCGCCAATTGCACGCACCTGGCCTGTAGCGGGCTTCGTCCTCCCTCCTCGAATCTCTCAGCGCCTTCGACCATCTCGCGTTTGACCGCTTCAGCACCGGCGTCATGAAAACGCCCGTCACTCCAATGGCCGTGAGGCGACAGTATGCCGGGTCGGCGACTGCCCCCCGAGGAATCCTTTGGCCGGTATAGATTGCCGGTGACGTAGAACCCCGGCAGACTTTCAAAATACACCTTTTCAACGGTATAATTGTCCCGATCGATCTTCCCGTGAACGACCGCGTTCAGAGGAGTTCGCGTCGGCAAAGGCCAAAGGCCCAGCGCGACCAGCATTTGCCGGCGCACGCGTTCGGCGCGGCGGTTCCATTCCTCGACCGAATTGCACGGCGAAAAAGGAAAATAGCCGTCAAGGTCTTTCAATGGCTGCAGCCGGACGTCATTGGGCACTTGACCCTCGGGAAGCGCCCGAGGCACGCCCGCACAAGCCACCATAAACCCGTTGAAGAGCGTCAGGGTTCCCGCAAGAACCACTGTCCGTGCGAAGAAAGAGGCAGAAGTCAGACTCATGGTTCCAGTCTATTTTGAAAACCGACCGCCGCCAAGCTTCTGATTGGGGTTTTGGTGTGGCGGTCAGCTCTGCCGGTTTGAGCCAGAGCCTCGCCAATTGATACGATTCATAAACCCCGGAATCGGTTGCATTCCCAACAAACACGCTGTCTTAGCCCGCAAATCTCACCGCCTCACCAGACCACGGCACCCAAAGATTCATTCCGATGAGAATCCAGGGCGAGTGGGCTTGGATGGGCATTGTGCCAACCACGAAATACACCAAACACACGAAAACGTTGCTCTGATAGTACGGGCTTTCAGCCCTTGGATTGTGGAAGGTGATGTCGAGATGGCCCTTGTCGTGGGGCTTCGCCCCACGCTGGTATGAACCGCGCCGTTGGCGCTTCGATGACCGACCAAAACGACCGCATTGTAAATGGCGGCGCTGTTGATTGTTTCAGCCATGAACGCCCCTGACTGTGTTCCAGACCGTTGGTGGTCCTGGATCAGGAGTTCGCAGACCAGTAACTCGAGGGCCGAAGGCCCGGCCCAATACCAGCCTGGGCCAGCGGCCCAGGGGACAGGCACAAGATCAGTATCAACAAGGGCTGAAAGCCCGGGTCATGCATGTTTCCCGACGGTTAACTGTTTGAGAACGTTCAACGTACAACGTTCAACGTACAACGCTCGGTCCCGTCCTGAAATAAGTTGACAGGCATGAAACGAAAATTTGATGTTGACAAGGCTGTGGTGCGGTACAGTGAAGCGTTCAAAGTGGCGGTGGTGCGGGAGTTGGAGCAGGAGGGCCTGAGCTTTGAGGAGGCACGGC
>JAAYVR010000118.1 GCA_012517065.1 Verrucomicrobiota bacterium
CGACGTCCTGGAGCATCACCCGCAGCCCGCCTGCTGGTAAGCCAACCAGCAGGCCCTTACGGTGCCCGATTTTCCGCCCGTTCTGCAACAAAGACCTGAGTGTTTCACAGAGCGCTCCAGTCACAAACCTCATACTCTCACAAGGTGAGAGAGCAATACCGTGTCTGTCACTCTATTCGCTCCGTGCGCCACCCCCCCAACCCGCTCGGGCGTCGATATGGGGACAGGCACGTTGTTGTGTGCCACCCCCCCCTCGGAGGCCGATATGGGGACAGGCACGTTGTTTTCGGCGTCATGCCGATATGGGGACAGACACATTATTTCCGGCGTCATGCCGATATGGGGACAGGCACGGAGTTTGTGGTGTGCGCGGAGCGCCCGCCCTACCTCATGCAAGGTTTCATGAACGGTAGGGGGCGCCGTCGTTGGCGAGCGGGAGCTACGACAGACAGTTTTCGTGTTCCCGCGTAAACGCGGAACTCGAATAGCGATCGGTTGCGTGGCGCATGGGGCGATGTCGCGCCCGCGGCTGTTCGAGTCCTGCCTTTACGGTCCTCGGGAGGTTCGGCCATGACCTCACAACACCTGTCTCGCCCGATTCAACGCCCAACCCGCCGCAGATCTCGCCTGGATCACCAAGATGCCCAAGCCAATCCAAGACACGAAAAAATCTCTTTGCTTCCGGTGTTACATGTTGGATAGGTTGCGGTCGCCCGTGACCGCTTTACCATTGGCGGCAAAGACGGGCGGGAACGAGTAGAACGGTCTTGGTTTTCTGATGGCAGGGACAACCTGCAGCATGAACATGCCATTGGCTTATCCGACAATCTTACTGGCGGTTTACTGTCTGCTGGCGTTGCTGGCGGCCTTGGTCGGCGGGTTGTTGCCGATGTTGTTTCGGCTGACACACACGCGGCTTCAACTGGCGATCAGCTTTGTGGGCGGCCTGATGATTGGTTTGGCGCTCTTGGGTATGTTTCCTCATGCGGAACATCATCTGAGCTCGACAACAAAGGCGGCCGGGTGGTTTCTGGCCGGTTTCGTTGTGATGTTTGTGCTGCAGCGGTTTCTGCCGTTTCATCATCACGATGTGCCTGACGGTGCGCCTGCAGAGCCGTGTGGTCATACGCATTCACTTGCCGAGCGTTCGGCGCGCAACTTGAACTGGATAGGCGTGGCACTGGGCTTGTCGTTTCACTCCGTTTTTGATGGTCTTGCGATGGCGGCAGCGGTGGTTTCCGACGCGCACTATCAGCGCACTGCGTTGGGGCTTGGAGCGGCGCTGGCCGTTATCCTCCACAAGCCGTTTGGCGCCATGGCGATCAGCACATTGATGGCTGTCAGCCCCGCATCCCGGCGGACGAAGTGGCTGGTGAACTTTGCCTTTGCGCTTGTCACACCGCTTGGCGCACTGCTCTTTTTCGTTGGGGCGGGGTCTTTCGCGCAAGCACATCCGGGCTGGCTGGGTGCGGCGCTTGCGATGTGTGCGGGCACGTTTTTGTGCATCGCGTGCATGGGGTTGTTGCCCGAGCTGCAGTTTCACGCTCACGACCGCGTAAAGCTCACGGTTGCGCTCCTGGCGGGGATAGCGGTCGCTGCGGGGATTGCTTTTTATGGCCACGAAGACTTGGAGCATTCACACGGGGCAACATCGGTATCGAGCAGCACAGCGCAGCGGCAACCGGATTCAGTTCCCCAATTGGCCGCAACGGTTAGCCCGGGAATTTTACCTGGATAACGCGTTAAGTTTGCTTTGCAGGTCTGCCGGTGAGATTTCCGGGCTGAACACATTGGCACATTGACAACACGGAGCGCAGTCTGCCTAGTCTCTCTTTGTGCATGCTATGAAGAACCATATTCGCCTTCACGGACAAACGGTCAGTGCAGTCACAGCCATGTTTTTCTTCGGCTTTGCGCTTTCCCTGACCGGTGCCCCGACCGAGTCAACCCAGGTGCGAAAGCTCTTTTCAGACCCGCCGCGCCAATACACCTCCGCTCCGTTGTGGGTGTGGAACGATCTTCTCACAGAAGAACAAGTCCGCGGCACAATGCGGGATTTGGCGGAGCAAAACGTGAAGCAGGTGTTTGTGCACCCGCGCCCGGGTCTTATGACGCCTTATTTGAGCGAGGACTGGTTCAGGCTTTGGAAAGCCGCACTTGACGAAGCAGAGCGCCTTGACATGAACGTCTGGATTTACGACGAGAACTCGTATCCGAGCGGTTTTGCCGGGGGTTGGGTGCCCGAACTGATGCCCGAATCGCGCGGGCGCGGATTGCGATTCCGTCAATCGAGCGAACAACCCACGTGGGCAGACAACGTCCTCGCAGTTTTCATGCGAAATGGCAACCGGCTCGAAGATGTGACCAAACAAGTCAAAGCGGGCGAAAAGCTAACCGGCCAGGGTTACATCGCAGCCACTATCGAACGCGCCCAGAACTCGCCGTGGCACGGCGGGCGATGCTACGTCGATCTGCTGTTTCCCGGCGTAACAGAAAAGTTCCTCGAAGTCACAATGGGCGCTTACGAGCGCGAGATCGGCCGCCAGTTTGGCAAGCGTGTTCCCGGAGTATTCACTGACGAGCCTGAACTCCAGCCGGCTGGCGGTTTGCCATGGACGGACGATCTCCCGGAGCAGTTCGAGAAGCGCTGGGGATACAGTCTGATTGCCAATCTCGCGAGCCTGACTCAGCCCGTGGGAGATTGGCGGAAAGTCCGGCATGATTATTACTCCACATTGCTGCGCCTGTTCATCGAGCGCTGGGGCAAGCCATACTACGATTATTGCGAGCGTCGCGGCCTTGAGTTCACCGGGCATTATTGGGAACACGAGTGGCCGAATTGCACCATGGTCCCCGACAACATGGCCATGGCAGCATGGCAGCAGCGGCCCGGCATTGACATTCTCATGAACCAGTACGCTGAGAATACCCACGCCCAGTTCGGCAACGTGCGGTCGTGCCGCGAAATCGCCAGCGTCGCAAATCAGTTGGGACGTGGCCGAACGCTGGTCGAGCTGTACGGTGCGGGCGGGTGGGACCTGCGCTTCGAAGACATGAAACGCATTGGCGACTGGCTGCAGGTTCTCGGAGTTAACACGCTGGATGAACATCTCTCGTATGTCACGATCCGCGGGGCGCGGAAGAACGATCATCCTCAGAGTTTCTCATATCATGAGCCCTGGTGGCCGGCCTATAACGCGCTGGCAAAGTATTTTTCGCGCCTCACGGCGGCATTGACTCAGGGCGAGCAGATCAACCGGATTCTGGTCGTGGAACCCACAACCACGGCATGGATGTACCAGGGCGATGGCGCGGCGCTGAACCGGCTTGGCAGTGAATTCTTCAATCTGCTCATGTCACTCGAAGCGGCGCAGATCGAGTACGATCTTGGTTGCGAGGATATCATGGCCCGGCACGGGGCGGTGCGTGAAGGCCGTTTATGGGTGGGAAAACGCGGGTACGACGTCGTGGTTTTGCCGCCCGGGATGGAGAATGTCAGATCCGAAGTCGCAGACCTTGGCGAGGAATTTCTGACGGCAGGCGGCTCGATAGTCTGTCTCGGCCAGCCGCCGTCGCGCATTGACGGCCGTGAATCAGATCGTGCGCAGCAAGGTGCTGGTGAACCCGGCTGGATAACCGCCAAGCCCGAAGACGCCGTAGCAGTCCTGCGACGATGGAACAGCGAAGATGAGTTCCGCATTCGCCGGGCCGAGAAAGACGGTGGGGTGCTTTTCCACATGCGCCGTAAGTTGGCCGATGGCGACCTCGTGTTTCTGGTCAACACGAGCATTGCGAATCCGTCCGATGGCATTGTCGAATCGAATCGCAAAGGCGTGGAAGTGTGGGACCCGGCGACGGGGCGCATCTCGCCCTTCGCATTTGAAACAACCGGGTCGGGCGTTTCAGCCCGATACAGTCTGCCGCCTTGCGGAAGCTTGGTGCTGTTTTTCTCGAACAAACCGGTCAAGTCAGCACCACCTGAAAGTGGTGCGGCGATCCAAATCGCCGGTTCAGGCGAAACTCGAGCGCGGCGTATCGGCCCGAACGTGTTGAAACTGGATTACGTGGACGTCACTGCTGGCGGTGAGACGCTGTCGAACGCGTATTACTACGCCGCCGCTCAATTTGCGTTCAAAAAGAACGGCATGCCGGGCAACCCATGGGACAGCGCCGTGCAGTTCAAGGACGAACTGATCTCGAAGACTTTCCCGCCTGAGAGCGGTTTCACGGCAACTTACAGGTTCAACATCGAATGTGACGTTCCGGGGAATCTCGCCCTGGTGGTCGAGCGCCCGGATTTGTACAAGATCAAGTGCAATGGCGTCGAGGTGTCGGCTGAGTTGGACGGCCCATCGAAAACTGCGGCCAGGGCGTACGCATCGAGACAGCAGCGCCGCACTGGCAGCCAGAATCAAACAATTGGCGGTTACACCGCCACTTTCAAGAACTGGTGGCTCGATAAATCCTTCGGTCGAATTCCAATCGCACACGCGGCAAAGCGTGGCGAAAACATCGTCACGCTCGAGGCCAGACCGTTCAGCATGTGGCATGAAATCGAGGCGGCGTTTATCGTTGGAGATTTCAGGCTCAAACCGGTTGAGCGCGGATTCGTAATAGTCGCTGATGCAGCTCCGGAAATCCTGAATACAATCGGCCTCCCGGCCCACACCAACAACCCTGACGGAACCGCATGGCTCAGTGGCGGCATCGGGTTTCAGAAAAACCCGGACGGGTCGGCAGTGGAAGACAGGCAACCTTACGTGGTGTTTGACCTCGGCCGAGCGACCGACATTCGCCAGGTGCGCATATGGAACTACAACGAAGGGCATGTACGCGACCTCACCGGCCGCGGCACGAAAGACCTTCGGATTCTCGGCTCCGTTGAGAGCCTGGATTCGTTCGCGCTCGACCTCGGCAGGTTCACACTCCCGCGGGCGAACCAGAGTTCGCCGCCAACAGTGCTTGATCTGCCAGCCACGCGGCTTCGTTTCATCAGATTCGATATCCTCTCGAACCAGAACGGCGTTACTTACCCCGCCAATGGCCAACCTCAAGACAACGGATTCGTCGGACTGGCCGAGGTCCAGTTCGTGACGTCTCAGGGTGAACCGGTCAAGGGAGTGAAAGTTGCTCGTGTCTCGGGCGAGTTGGGTTCGCATCAGCGCGTTGCCGCATATCTGGTGGATGGGAGCGGGCTGGGGGTTCCACGAACTGGGTGGGACAAACAGGGGCATCCGTTCTACGCAGAAGGCGTGAGTTACAGCCAGAGTTTTGTCCTTGAAAAACCAGTGGGCAAATACGTGGTCTCGCTTCGTGATTGGTATGGAAGCGTTGCAGAGGTCAGGGTCAACGGCAAATCGGCGGGCCACATCTTTTGCGCCCCGTGGGAATGTGAAGTGACGCGGTTGCTCAAGCCCGGCCGAAACGAGATCGAGGTGACCGTTATCGGGACCCTCAAGAACACACTTGGCCCGCATCACGGCAACCCGCCCCTTGGTAGTGCGTGGCCGGGCATGTTCAGAGTCGGACCTGAACAAGGTCCGCCCCCGGGTTTGCAGTACCACACAGTCAGCTATGGTTTGTTCGAGCCTTTTGTGTTGAAACAGATGTCCGCGGCAGACCGCCAGTGAGAGGGTCCGTGCAAGGTAGAGCGCACGGTCCCGCAGGCCGAACTCCGGTTGAACGCTGCAACTTGCCGATTGCACTTTAAGCGTTGTCAACCGGACTGCCTTACCCGCGCACCGATTGGGAACGTTCAACCTGCAACATAAAACGTACAACTTTCAACGGAATGAATGAAGCAGCGCACGGCGGAGCAGCGTCCGACCACTGACCACCGGCCCATGACTCCCAATCCCCGTCTCCTGTCCTGAGTTCCGCCATTTCAGGGCAGGACGATTGAGAGTCACGGTTTGGCTTCTCCGGCCAGCCGGAGGAACTCAGCTTCGTCAATGACCCGGACACCAAGGCGCTTGGCTTTCTCGAGCTTCGAGCCCGGGTCAGACCCGGCAAGGACGTAGTCTGTTTTGCTGCTTACGCTGCTGCTCACGCGCCCGCCGAGGCTCTCGATCTTGGCCGTGGCCTGTTCCCGGGTCATACTTGGCAACGTGCCTGTAAGAACAAATGTCTTTCCGGCAAACGGCCCCTTCGCATCGGCAGGACGATGCAACGATGACTTGAAATTGAGACCGGCGCTGCGAAGGCGCTCAATAAGCCGCTGATTGACCGGGTCATTGAACCAAGCGTAAACGCTTTCTGCTATTACGGGCCCGATGTCCTCGATCTGCGTGAGTTCGTCGCGGCTTGCGGCCGCCAGTTCATCGAGTGTGGCGTAATATCTGGCCAGCGATTTTGCCACGCCTGCGCCAACGTGGAGAATGCCCAAACCGAATATCAGCCGCCACAGGTCGCGCTGTTTGCTCGCTTCAACGTTATCAAGGAAATTGCGCGCCGATTTTTCGCCCATTCGTTCGAGCGCCGCCACTTGGTCCAGCTCGAGTCGATAAAGGTCCGCCACGTCGCGGACAAGCCCTGACTTGACAAGTTGAGCGACCAGCACCTCCCCGGCACCTTCGATGTCCATGGCGCCCCGCGAACACCAGTGTTCGATCCGCCCCCGAATGCGCGCCGGGCAATCCCGGTTCGTGCAACGCCAAATAACGCCAGGCTCGCCCACGATCGACTCACGGGACACCGATGTGCCGCACTCGGGACAATGCCGCGGAAAATCAAACGGCTTTTCCGCGCCGGTCCGCTTTTCTTTCACCACGCCGACAACTGCAGGGATGACTTCGCCGGCTTTCTCGATAATCACGATGTCGCCGACTCGGATGTCTTTTCGGCGCAGTTCCTCTTCGTTGTGGAGGGTGGCGCGGCTGATGGTGCTCCCGGCCAAAAACACAGGTTCAAGCTCGGCCACCGGGGTCAGTGCGCCGGTTCGCCCGACCTGGACCGTGATTGCGCGCAGCCGGGTCTGTGCCCGTTCGGCAGGGTACTTGTACGCGATTGCCCAGCGCGGCGCTTTTGCTGTGGCACCGCACCGCTCGCGGAGCGCAAAGCTGTTGAGCTTGATAACCGCGCCGTCGGTTTCATAGGGCAATTCAGGACGCAGCTTGTCCAGAGCTGCAATCGCCTCGAACAATTCGTCGGTCGTCCTGCAAACCCAGTGTTTCTCGGGGGTCTTGAACCCGAGCGTTTTCAACCATGATAGCAACTCGGCCTGCGTGGCCGGGATGCCTTCGCCATCGGCTTCCCCGATGCCGTACAACACGATTTCCAAGGGGCGCTTGGCAACGACCCGCGGGTCAAGTTGCTTGAGCGAGCCGGCGGCAGCATTGCGCGGGTTTGCGAATGGTTCTTCGCCGGCTTCGATACGCTCGGCGTTGAGCTTTTCAAAACCGCGCCTTGTCAGATACACCTCGCCGCGGACCTCGAGAACCCGCGGTGGCCGGAGTTTCGACCCGGAGGCGTCAGGAGCGCCGCCTATTGTACGAGCCCCTCCGTGTGCCGAGGGAATCCGCAATGGAACGCTGCGAATTGTTTTCAGATTGGCAGTAATATCGTCCCCCACAGTGCCGTCGCCGCGCGTGGCACCGACCGTGAACACGCCGTTCTCGTACTGCAGGCTGACTGCGACGCCGTCCACTTTTGGTTCGACCACCCATTCAAGTCTTGCGTTTGGGAGTAGTTTCTGAACGCGGCCGATGAACTCGCGCACCTCAGCGGTTGAGTAGGTGTTATCGAGGCTCATCATGGGAACCGCGTGGCGGACCTGGGCGAACTCGGGCAATGGCGCGCCGCCCACGCGCTGCGTCGGTGAATCCGGCGTCACGAGCTCCGGAAACGCGCGCTCCAAATCCACCAGCTCGCGGTAAAGGCGGTCGTATTCCTGGTCGCTTATCATCGGCCGCGCTAAAACGTAGTACGCGTAATCGTGCGCGCGGATTTGCTCGGCCAACTCGGCGTGCCTTGCCGTGGCCTGTTCGCGTGTCATTGAAGTTTGCTTTGACATGGCTCAATCCTGTGCTCGGCGAAACAGTCTCTCCCAAGCGCCACCGAAAGGATAACACCAGACAGTGGCGGCAATCAACCGGCGCACTTCAGCCCGGCTTACCTTGACCCGCCGATCCGGGTCGAGAACGTTCGCACCGCGCAGCATGGCTATTGTTCGCACGCCGATCAGGATCGGCCATGCGCATGCCAGCCGCAATCTGACATGGTTCCTCGGAAGCATGTTGGTGTACAGCCAGCCGTCGGCGAGGAACCCGCCAGCCCGATCGAGGTATTCGGCATAAAGAGGGCTGAACATGGGCATGACGTCCGGATTCAGCAGTTGCAGCGGCTTCAAACCGGCGCGCGCCAACCGATCCGACGGGATGTAACACCGCCCGTTCCGAAGGTCCACAGCAATGTCCCGCAGGATGTTCACCAATTGAAGTCCTTTCCCGAATCTGACCCCGAGTTCCTCCAACCGACTCGCGTCAATCCGGCTCCGGCCAAGAAGACGATGCACGCAAAGCCTTGTCCAGAAAACCCCGACACAGCCCGCGACCCGGTAGGTGTAATCGTCCAACTGGTCGTCCGAGTCCAGTGCGATCAGGTTCCCTGCTGCTGCTCCGGCGAACCTTCGCAAATCAAGCGTCTGCCCGCTGATGATTGTGTCGAGAACCTCTCGCACCATGCGCCGGTCAGGCTCTGGAAGCGCGTTCAACGCCCCGAGTAACTCCGAGCAACGCCACAACAATATCAGCTCCGGATTGCAAGATTTGTCTTGAATTGACAAGGCGCCGCCCCCGGCGCCACTCGCCGGCAGGAACCTCTCAAGAGTCAGCCCCGTGGTTCCCTGGAGAATATGCTCTCGAAACGCTTGAAGAGCAGCAAGCCGCTCGCTCGCCGGCACAAGCTCGGTGTCGGCAATCGTGTCACTGGTCCGCGCCAGAAGGTAAGCCAGTCCGATCGGATGTCTGACAGGACGCGGAAGCGCCCGCATTGTGAGATAGAAACTTCTCGACACGCGCCTCAGCACATCATTCATCTGATCGCGTCCGGCCACACGCCGAATGTAAACGGAAAACGCGTCATCTGGAAGCAGGTTGTGGAAATGCTTGATTTGTTCGGCCCGTCTATTGTTGGCCGAAGAGGGCCTTGTAGGGTGTAATTTCCGGCATCTACTGCTTGCCAGAGGTGATGCCAGGGAATAGATTGCGCGCCAGACGATCAAGCGAATACAACCATGAAAAGGCGCATATTGTCGAAAGAATACTTTCCCGGCATACCGAAGATTCCTTACGAAGGCCCAGATTCAAAAAACCCACTGGCTTTCAAGCATTACAACCCCGACGAAATCGTCGAAGGAAAAACCATGAAGGAGCATTTCCGCTTCTCCGTGGTTTATTGGCATACGATCCGAGGAACCGGATCCGACATGTTCGGGTCCGGCGCATGGCTGCGTCCATGGGAAGACGGAACTAATTCGATGGAAATGGCTGCGACGCGGGCCGGAGTGCTGTTTGAATTCTGCACCAAATTGGGCGCGCCATTTTATGCTTTCCACGACCGAGATGTCGCACCGGAAAGCCGAAATCTCCGTGAAACCAACCGCAATCTTGACCGCATGGTGAAGGTGCTGAAAGATTATCAGCGCGAAACCGGGGTTCAGCTTCTCTGGGGGACAGCTTGCTTGTTTGCTCATCCGCGTTACATGCACGGCGCGGCCACAAGCTGCAATGCAGACGTCTTCGCCTACGCCGCAGCGCAGGTCAAAAAAGCCATCGAAATCACTCACGAGCTGGGTGGCGCCGGTTACGTTTTCTGGGGCGGCCGGGAAGGCTACACGACCTTGCTCAACACGGACATGAAACGCGAGCTGGATCATCTTGCCGCATTTCTTCACATGGCAGTGGAACACAAGAAACGCATCGGTTTCAAAGGCCAGTTCTACATCGAACCTAAACCCAAGGAACCGACCAAGCATCAGTACGACTCAGACGCTGCTGCATGTCTTAATTTCTTGCGCCAGTACGGGCTGCTCGAACACTTCAAGTTGAACCTCGAAACCAACCACGCCACGCTCGCCAACCACACAATGCAGCATGAACTCGAAGTGGCCGGCGCCGCCGGCGCCCTCGGAAGCATCGACGCCAACATGGGCGATCTGATGCTTGGATGGGACACCGACCAATTCCCAACCGACATTTACCTGACCACGCAGATCATGCTCACCATCTTGAAGTACGGAGGGTTCACGACCGGTGGGGTCAATTTCGACGCCAAGTGCCGACGAGAAAGCTTTGAACCAGTGGATTTGTTTTACGCCCACATCGCTGGCATGGACGCCTTCGCGCGTGGTCTGAAGATAGCGGCTGCCATTCGGCACGACGGGCGGCTGGCGGAATTTGTCAAGAACCGCTACCGATCATGGGATGTCGGCATCGGCAAGCAAATCGAGTCCGGCAAGGTCGGTTTCGCCGAGCTCGAGGAGTACGCACTGAAACTCGGCGAAGTCAAAGGGCTCGAAAGTGGCCGCCAAGAGTTCCTCGAGAACCTGATAAACGAGTTCATCTAATTGCGCTTGCAAAACAGCCCGTTACGCGCTTTCATTCCAGTTCGCGACGGTTGGCTGGATAGCTCAGATGGTAGAGCAGAGGACTGAAAATCCTTGTGTCGGCGGTTCGATTCCGCCTCCAGCCACCAGTTGGCTCCATAAGTGCACCCGCGCAATCCCTCGGAGTCGCTTCAGTTTTTCTGCTCGAAGATCCCGTCGGCGGATCGACCAAGACACACACAAACAGTAGTCATTCCGGTGAGTTTTCCGGGCAGGCGGGCCTGACACCGAGAGCGGCGAGCACTCGTTCACCGTTATGCCACCGCATGCCTGCTCGCTCTGAGGCTGAGATCTGATTTCAGACCTCACTAAAACCGGGCTCTCTGCCAGGATACATTCGCAACTTCTATGTCCGGTTTATTGCCCGGACGAATCCCTGACCAGCCCCACCCATCCCTCTGACTTGATCAGGCCGATGACATCGAGCCGGCCCAAATATCGTGTCTGTCACTCTATTTGATCCGCCAGCGCCAACCCCCCCGGCCAACTCCTCACAACGGTTCCAGGTAACGTCACTCACGACGCCACAATGCCCGCCCAGCCCGGTCCAACCCGGCCACCACAATATCGTGTC
>JAAYVR010000119.1 GCA_012517065.1 Verrucomicrobiota bacterium
CGACCGACCCTACGACCTGTTTCGATCATGCAAATCCTGCGCCCGAACGTTCACCGGCTGGGGGCGGGCAAGAATGCCCGCGCTCCTGCCGGCGCGTTGGAGGAAACACCGACGGTCGGGAGCGCGGCCGTCCTCGGCCGCATCAATCCGACGACCGACCCTACGGCCCGTTTCGATCATGCAAATCCTGCGCCCGAACGTTCACCGGCTGGGGGCGGGCAAGAATGCCCGCGCTCCTGGCGGCATGTGGTGACTCAATTCATTTGCCGCTGCACTCATTTGCAAGGGGACCAAGTGGTCGTTCCGGAAGCATTCCTTCCCCATGGCAAGGGGATCATCGCCCAAGGAACGCTGTCTGCTGGCTGCAACTAATCGAACAACTCGCCACCGTTTCCGCCTCGGGGTCTGTTGGTTCCACGGCGGCCTGGAAAGGAATCGGAGTCGTCATCCAAATGGCGGAGAAGTTCGCGGAGGAACTCGGCAAACGACCGTTTGAGTTCGCGCGCGCTGTGTTCCTTGTCCCACGCGATGAACTCGTCGGGTGTTTGTTCTCCTTCGGCGAGCCTGCGCAAGGCGGGGGCATACTTTTCGACCGAGTGAATTGCTGCGCCGAGGCAGTGCACGAACTGTTCGTACGTGAATGTATTTTCCTCGATTGGGACGTCCACAGAGAATCTGATCTCCCCGTCGCTCGGGTCATATGCGAACTTGCCTATGAGCAGCCGGTAGTTCAAGTACCCGATCACAAAGCAAAGGTCAGCTATGCGTTCGGCCGGAACGTCCTCCGCTGGCACTTTGAGTATTTCTGGCACGCGGAATGACAGGCAACCCATCTCGACCATTGGATCTATGGTTAGAATGTAACATTGCTCGTGTCCCGGCGAGTGCCATCCGGTGAATATTATCCCCTCCTTTTCGAGTGGTTCCTGTGCAGCCTTGTAATTTCGCCACCCGAATCTGTTGAGATACTCCTTCATCATTTCAAGAGTCACGCTTGTCATTCCGTTATTCTCCTTTCATGCTATCAAGCACCACTGTTCGCCTGCATAGTCTCATACCCCGAGTGGTCCGCGAAACAGGTGTCCCGTGAAAACCCAGATATGAGGTTTGGTGAATAGCTGTTGGCGGTATGCATTCTATTTGGTCGGGTTTGGGAGGGAATCGAAGCGCTCGACGAATTTCACGATGGCGCGGAGATCGTGGTAGTTGGCTTTCCAATTGTGAGCTCTTGCGCTGCTTTTCGGCGTGCCGTCAATGGCGACCGTGTCGAGCCAGATACCGTCGGTTTTGTCGATTTGGTGTGCGTCGAGGAACTGAATGAGTTTTTCGAGTGCGGCGGACCATTCTTTGTTTGGCTTGTGTGCGAGGCCGTCCACGAGTGCTGCGATCAACTCTGCCTGGCTCCACCAGACTTTGTCGGTATCAGCAGCCGGTTGGTCATCGAAACCGCGGTTGTAAAGTCCGCCGCGTTGATGGTCGTAACCATACTTGAGTGCGTGGTTGATGATGGCATCGAAGTGGTTCCATGACGGTGTGCGTTTTAGGACCTGCTCGGCTCTGATCATGAGCCATGCGAACTCGACGTTGTGACCATATGACAAGCCGTCGCTTCTCGGGCCGGTTGCGAGCTCCCAATCGGGGTGCCGGTGAAACGCGGATTTGCCGGGTTCGGGCGGATAGAACCATGTCGCGTTGATTTTGAGTGCTTCTTCGAGGGCGGTTTTGACATCGTTGTTGTTTGTGACATCGGCCAGCTCAGCGAGTGCTTCCATCCAATGGAGGTGGGCGTTTGCGCTTTTAAGACCGGCGAGTTCGACCTCGATGCGGTTGTCCTGCTGGGTTATCAGTTGCCAGTTTCGTTCATAATGTTCACCCCAGCCGCCGTTGGTAGTGTCGTGGCAGTTCTTCTGGATGACGTTGAACAACTCCAAAGCGTGTTCGAGCGCGGCTTTGTCGCCGCTGGCCCGGTAGTACTCGACAAACGCATAGATTACGAAAGACTCACCGTAGAGGTATTTCCTGTCATTTGTCGGTTCGCCTGAGAGAGTTGTTTTCCAGTAGTAGCCGCCATGGACAGGGTCACGGAAATGATCGACAAGGAATGTATAACCTTGCTGCGCGGCTTTTAGATAATCGCGTTTTGGATCGCGCCAGCCTTTGACGTGGGCGTGTGAGAACCCCCACACCATTCTCGATTGAGTAACAATTTGCTTTTCCGAGGCTGGCTGGGGTTTGCGGAGGGCGTCATCTGAAAGAACATAGCCGCCGCGCTGCCAGTCCACCGTTTTATCGTACCAGTAGGGCATGATCTTGGACGTCACCTCATCCTTCCATTGTCGGGCGCGAGCTGGCAGATCAGCTGCTGATGTCCGAAGAAACACGGGCGCGATCAAGGTGCAGAAGAGGATGAGTGCAGGGGCCGGGTGAATACGGGTTTTGATGCGATGACTGATGGCGTGACGCATGTATCAACTTTGTTGGAAGAGGGTTGTTTGGTCAAATCCGAATGCAAGACGGCGTCACCGCAGAACAATTGAGCTGATCTCTGAATTTTTGGATTGAAGCTCAAGGTGGAACTGGCGTTATGCTTTCTGTGTTATGCGATCCGGTTCGATTCTTGCCTTGCTGGCGTGTGTGTTTCTGACGTTCGGTGCAAAATCAGAAACACTTGTGTTGAATGTGGCGACCAATGGAAATGACGAGTGGTCGGGAAACCTTCCGGAGCCCACAGCCAACAGGGACGACGGTCCGCTGGCGACCGTGCACGCGGCACTGAAGACGGTTCTGACTGCGCAGCGGCTTTTGCCTGACGCCTTCGAAGGTGCGACGATTCTCATTCGCGGTGGGAATTACGAACTGGAGGAACCAATTGAACTGTTGCCTGGGCATTCGGGACCCAACGCGCGACGGCCATTGCTAATCGCGGCCTATCCGGATGAAAAACCGATCATCAGCGGAGGCCGCCGCATCACCGGTTGGAAGCCAGTCGTGGGCAAGTCCGGCTTGTGGCAGGCGGAAGTGCCCGAGGTTCGAGAAGGGAAATGGTATTTTCGGCAACTGTTTGTGAATGGAAAACGCAAGCAACGCGCTCGAACACCAAACGAAGGTTATTATCGAATCGAGGGCGAGAGCCCACAGGACAAGCCGGTCAAAATCAAGTTCAAACCCGGGGAAATCAAGAAAGAATGGGCTGACGACGGCGACGTTGAGGTGGTGGCTTTGCTGGCTTGGGCGGAGCTGCGCATGCAAATCCGGTCCGTGGACGAGAGCAATCATGTTGCAACATTGTCAGGCAACCCCAGGCCGTCGAACAAGGAGAACAACGCAAAGTATTACATCGAGAACGCACCAGACGCATTGGACAAACCGGGCGAGTGGTACCTGAATCGTAAGACGGGAATTGTGACTTACTGGGCCGAGCCGGGTGAGAAACCGGACGAGGCGGTGATAACTGCGCCGAAGTTGACCGAACTGGTCCGGTTCAAGGGCGATTTCGAGGCCGGCAAGGCCGTTCAACACGTCGTCATTCGGGGTATCACATTCGCAGACGCTGATTGGGAGTTGGCGCAGGACGGTTACGCGGATACTCAAGCTGCGGTTGGCATACGAGGCGACATTTGGGGCGAAGGAGTTGTGGATTGTCTGATTGAGGATTGCGTGTTCACGCGCCTTGGCGGTTACGCATTGGACTTTGGCAGGGGATGCAAACAGATCAGGATTGTCGGCAACGAGATTTATGATTTGGGCGCCGGCGGCGTCAGGTTGGGGGAACCCACACGGCGCGAATCTGAATTTGATCAGAATGAAGACAATGTCGTGACCGATAATCACATGTACCAGCTCGGGGTTGTTTATCCGGCTGCAGTTGGGGTCCTGGTTTTTCACAGCGGGCACAACAGGATTGCGCACAATCATATTCACGATCTGTTCTACACTGCGATTTCCGTGGGATGGAATTGGGGTTACCAGGAGAATCCATGTCATGATAACCTGATCGAGTTCAATCATCTCCATGACATCGGCAAGAGTGTGTTGAGTGACATGGGCGCTATTTACACCCTCGGGCCCCAAAAGGGCACGGTCATCCGAAACAACCTCATTCATGATGTGAACGCGTTCACTTATGGCGGGTGGGGATTGTACACCGACGAGGGCAGCAGTTACATCCGTCTCGAGAGCAACGTCGTGTACCGGTGCAAGAGCGCCGGATTCCACCAGCATTACGGCCGGGAAAACTTCGTCCAAAACAACATTTTCGCATTCAATCGTGAACATCAGTTGATGCGCTCCCGGGATGAAGATCACATCTCGTTCGTTTTTAAGAAGAACATCGTCTATTTTGACTCCGGAGACTTGCTGGGGAGTACTTGGTCAAACGACAAGTTTGTGATGGATGAGAATATATACTTTGACGCGCGACCCGAGGCGTACCCGGAAACCATGCGTTTCGCCGGCGCAACTCTCGATGAGTGGCGGAAACGCGGTCATGACCGGAAATCACTGATAGCTGACCCCCTGTTTGTGAATGCACAGCGATACAATTTCCGGCTGAGCGCGGATTCGCCGGCGCTCAAGCTCGGTTTTCAGCAGATCGACCTGACCCGAGTGGGCGTGCGCCCGAAAGCAGCGCGATAGGCAGTTTTTCAACAGCCCAGCCAGTCATGCGGGTAGAAAAAATCAAGCAGCAGAAGGATCATTGGCAGAAAGATCGGTGGCAGAAAAATGAGGTTGTGGCGGATGTTTGGAGTGGCGCGCGACACTGCCTTGTTACATAGCCCGTTCTCCCGTCCCAAATTCTTCTGTTTCAACGAAGCCTGAAATCTCACCTGCCCACCGGCAATACATACCCAAAGCCCCATTCCGGCGAGATTTCCAAAGGATCGCATATTGCAAGCTTTTCGAGACACCTGCTTCGCAGACCACTCAAGGTGTATCATCATATTGAAAAGTCCTTCATATTCGCGAGTATTCTCAGACTGCGAGTTTGGTAGATTCCTACGTATCTCATTCCACGGCATTTAGTTAGGAGGTCACAACAAGGCAGCCTTTGCGAGTGAGTCGGAATAGAGTGACAGGCTCGTTGTTTGGGCGTTGCCCCCGGATTGCAGGGTGGCCGGCAAATTGTCCCTTGTTCCAATCCGCGGTTGCCAAAGGCTGTGCAGGTACCCCTCCAATGCCGATATGGGGACAGACACGTTGTTTGGGCATGAAAAGAAAGCGGCAGCAAGCTGCCGCACTCCAAGCGCTTCGCGCCTACCAACGCCCACTGCATCCAAACGCTTCGCGCCTGCTAACGCCGAGTGCGTCCGCGGCACCGCGTGAGAAACCATTGGGATCGGCGGCGCGATCGAATGACGCCATATGGGGACAGACACGCTGTTGGGTCGGATCGGCGCTGGTCGTCCGTTGGAGCTGGGGTAAAGGGCTGAAGTACCACAGTCAGGACCGGAAAGCTTTCAGTTTTCCGCGTAAACGCGGAACTCTAGCGGCGATGGGTTGTTCGGCGCATCGGGCGATGCCGCGGCCACGGCCGCTAGAGTCCCACCTTTAGGCGGCTTTGAAACCAGCATTCATCGAGCAATAATACCTCTGAACGCTGCAGGTTGAGCGTTGTACGTTCAACGTTCTCAAACAGAAGACCGAACTGATCAAGCTATTGACACTCTCAACGTTCAACGCACAACGTTCAACTTACAACGTTCAACCGGGCCGCGGGTTTGCCAAGTGAATGGCTTTATGGGCCCCGCGGGCGCAGGAGCCGGTTCAGCGGCCGTGAGGCGACTTTGGTTCCGGCTGCGCCAAGCTGGGAAATATGCGGGTTAAATTGGCGGGGTGGGGGGAGAGCCAGCGCCTGGAACGGTTGGCTGGACAATCGGCGTCCTCCGGTACCACGTGAAGAACGCCGCAACGGCAAGGAGGAGGCAACTGAACATGCCAATGGTCTGTATAACCATTTTGAAAGCCGTGAAAATTTCGGCTTGAGTGAACTTATCGGCGCGCAACACAAGCGCCGCTCCATAGCCTGCCGCTACAAGAAGCAGCCATGGCACGCAGACGAATCGGCCCCGGGCAAGGAGATTGTTGATAAGCACGTTTGCCAGTGTGAGAGGCAACATGCACCAGACAAACCATGGCACGAGCTGGCTGCTCGACCAGTATTCGGGCTGAAAGTAGTACAGGATTTTCAATGGCAACGCTGGCGCGATTGTGCAGACAACACCTGCGAGCGTGCCAACTATCGCCGTGGTCGCAAGCGCGATTGCGGCGACGTCGGTTTTTTCTGATTTTGCCACGCTTCGGACGATCTTGGGGAACATCACGGCCACCAGTGCACCTGTAAAGAAGACCAGTGCTCGGCCGATCATTCCCGCCGCGCCGTATCTTGCGGTCACCTCGCGATCGAAGAGCCTTTGAACCACAATTTGGTCTGCGGCCATCATGAATTGGCTGGCTGCCAGTCCGAGGGTGAGTGGTACAACGCGGCGCAGCCACTTGTGCCATTCGACCGGCCGGCCGGCGCCCATCCAGGCGTTCTTCCCGAGCCAGGCCGCGGTTGTCAATACAACTCCGTACGCGAACAGCGCAGCCGCAAGGGCACCTGCAGCGTACCCGCCGAGCCACCACACGATCACGATCACACCGGAGAATCGGACGAATCCATTTATGATCTGCAGCCAACCCAGCCACAAAAAATTCTGTTGTCCCTGCAGAATCCCAAGGAGGATCGGATACCACAGCGAGGCCAATCCGATAACGAGCGTGATCCAGAGGGCCGCTGGATTGCCAACTTTGAGCGTCGTTAGCAGCCAGCCTCGTCCAATAAAGGTCGCAACCGCCGCGCAAGCCCAGAGCAGCAGCATGGCCATGAAAAGGACACGCACGGTGTGGGACAACTCGGCCTGTTGCTCACGCGTGATTGCGGCTGCTGTCTGTTGCGCGACAACCGTCTGCAGACCCATGGCTGGGATGAGCATCAGGTTGAGAACCTGAAGAAACATGAGGAGAACGCCGTACTCGGCCGGCGGCATGCGCGCTGCCGGCATGTGCACAAGCGACATAAACAGACCGCCCAGACCTGTGGCCAGTCCCATCCAGCCGCTTTGTCTGAAGAACGCGAATCTGTGTTCTGTGCTGCTCATTTGGAATTGGCGGTAATTCTGGTTGCGGCGGCTTGTTGCACTGTGTGCTCGATGAAATCAAGCGCGCGACGGCTGATAACAGACCAGTCGAGTTCGTGCCGGACGCGCTCGCTTGCTGGGCGCGCAAGCTTGTTCCTGTTCTCTGTCGGCTCGGCGAGCCAGCTCAGTATGCATTTGCCAAGATCGCGTCCGTCGAACTGGGAAAACCGCACCAGCGGTTCGTTGGCGAAGTAGCGTTTGATGCTTTGCAACGGTGTTGATGCAACTGGCAGCCCAACGCCCAAGTATTCGACCACCTTCGCGACAAATGCACAATGCACACCGGACGATTCTTCGTAAGGTATCCAGCCGATGGTTGCTTCCGATAGCTCGCGTGCAAGGTCTTGATAAGGGACAAAACCCGTGACGCGAATGAGATGATCAAGTCCGCGTTTTCGAGCCAGGTTCTGGAATCTCTGTAATGGCGGCGTTTTGTGTCCGATGAACTTGAAAACCACATCGGGGCGCGCAGCAGCAACCACAGCCATGGCGTCGATTGCGATGCGGCCGAGGTGATGGTGATCCAGTGAACCATGCATGACGACAGTGGGAGGCAAAGATGCGCGCCTTGCGACCGCTCCGGCGTCAAGCGGGAAAAACCGCGAATCGTACCCATAGCAAATCGTGCACATGCGATCCGCCGGGTACCCGTTTGCAGCCAACAACTCTGCGAGGACGTCCGACACGGTCAGCACGCCGTCGGCGGAAAAACGTCTTGGCATGGACAATTCGTATCCCTTGAGCAGCACCAGCAGAGGCGGCGGCATCCGCCAGAACGGCCATGTCTCCATGAAGCCCGTGAGGTGGTCCAGAAAATTCATGACGATCGGAATTCCCGTGAAGCGCTTGGCCCTGCCCACTGCGACGGCGGAAATCGCATGTTGGGATATCAAAGCGTCGAATTGCAGTTCCTTGTGCAATTTGCAGAGAATCCGCTCGATCCAAAACGGGTAGAGAAGATACTTGAAGTTGCGCCATTTTGTGTAGCGTCCCATTTCCCAGGCGAGGAACGGATGCAGTCTGACGCCGAACTCTTTTTCGACGGTGGCATGGTGTTCGACCTTGGGGCCAATCACGTGAGTTTCGTGGGCGCGGCGGGTTGCCTCGGTAACTAGATATCCAAGTTCTGCTGATCCCCCGCCTGTCGGAGGGTATAGCGGTTCATGCGTTACAAAGGCGAGTCGCATCAGGGCAGCCGCATCAAGAAGTTCTTCAATACGCCAACTGCCGCGTCGAGCGCGCGAATTGATACCCACTCATTGGGGCCGTGTGCATGGGCGATGTTACCCGGCCCGAAAACGACGCTCGGGATGCCCGCCGAGGCGAGCACTGCGGCATCACAAAAGAAATCCACGCCACCTGGCATCGGCTGTTGCGCACAATCGAGCAACATGCGAACCAGTGGAATCTCCGGGTTCGTATTGAGCGGCGGGCATGGAGCGGGTTTTAGGCTTCTGACAGATGCATGCAATCTGTTGGCTTTCAGGAAAGCTTTGAGTTCGCGGCAGACTGTGGTGTCGGTTTCACCCGGCAACGTACGCCGGTCGGCGATTATCTCGCACTCGTCAGGCACTGTATTTGGCTGAATTCCTCCATGAATGGTGCCGACGCTGATGGTCGGAGAGCCCAGCAGCGGATGCTGTCGGCTGCTTAGGATGCTGGCGTAATCCGTTTCGATGCAGCCAATGAGACGCGCCATTTCATAGATGGCGTTCTTGCCATGATGCGGAGTCGAGCCGTGGGCGGCTTTGCCGCGGGTCTTGAACTCGATCCACAAACTTCCCTTGTGTGCTGTGACCACCTTGAGGTTGGTGGGTTCGCCTACAATGGCGAGGTCTGCCCGTACGCCTGATTTTGCGAAGGTGCGGGAGCCAAGCTGGGCGTATTCTTCGTCGGCAAATGCTGCGAGGAGAATTTCCGTGTGGGTGGGGCGGGTTGGCGTCAGGGCGAGCTGAGCGAGCACTGTGCAAACTGCTGCCAGACTGCCCTTGGTATCACACGCGCCGCGGCCGTAAATGCGGTCCCCTGTCTTGCGGGGTATGAACTGATCGGGTGATCCTGCCACCGTGTCTGTGTGCGGGGCAAGAATTACCCGGCAACGGGTTTTTTGCGCGGGTTTGATGCATGCGATGAGATTGGGTCGTCCTTTGGCTATGTTGCGCAGTTCGACCTCGATTCCGTACTTGGAAAGAGTCGCGGCGATGAAATTGCAGAGCTTCTGTTCGCCGGCGTTTCGATCCCCGGCGGCGGCAAAGGCCGGATTAACGCTTGGTATTGCGACTAAATCCGACAGCAGTTTGTCGGGGACAAGTGCCATGTCTTGTTTGTATCGGTTTTGAGGCTTATCGGGATCAACAACAACAAGGGGCCGCATTTCGCAGCCCCTCGACATTCGCGATTCTGCATTCCAGAAACCGTCGCGCAAGGCGTTATCATCCGGAATCGGCACACAGTGCCAATCGGGCGTGTAACGGCTTCTGTGGGGGTGCGGTTTTCGCTACCTGCATGATCGTCAGAACGTATAACCGATTTGGCCCAGGAGCTTGAAATCGTTTTCTTCGCGCCCTGCAGCGGGAACACTGCGGTAAGTATCCTGGGCGACGATTCTCAGGTCAAAGTGCTCGGAGATTTTTGTGGCAATGCCGGCTTCTGCGTTGATGACGTAATCGGACCAGTCCTCAATCATGGGCGTGTACTCGAGGCTCTGCCAGAATCGGGCGGTCTTTGTTATCTGCCACGTGAATTTTTCGCCGAACCGAATTGTGGCATAGTCACGGTCGTCCCAATAGCGTTCGACGGTGCCATCGGGATAGACCTTCTCGGCTCCGATCCGCTCGAAAACGTAGCCAGGACCAACTTCAGCCGTCAAAGTGACCTTGTCGTTCTTGATCAGGTAGTAGCCCAAGCCTGCGCTCAGCGAGGCGCGGTAGGCAATGTCGGAGACATCGTCATGCAGCGCATCTACTCGGCCAAAACCGAACAACCGCTCGTTAAACAACCGGTTGTACTGCCCGAAGCCAGTGATGGTCGATGCCGTGACACTGTCTTTGTCCTCTGCGTATGCGAAGCCTGTGCCGAAAGAGAGCTCGTTCTGTGACCATTTCTTTGCGGTATTGATCCCACCGCTCACAGACAAGGTTTCGCTATTACCTCTTGTTAGCGCGGCGCCGATCGTCGCAGTGGTTTTCCATGCAGTTGGGTTTGGGGCGGCTTCCTGAGCTGCCAAAGATGCCAATGCTCCGAAGCCGACCATTATGCCAGTTAATCGGATGTAATCGTTCATTTGATTCCTGTGTTAAGGGATTCTTGCTTTATTGCTAATAGTCCTATCGATTTTGTCGATTCGGCTTGCCACTTAATGCAGTGAATGCGTTCTGTTGTCAATGCCAGCCTGCGAATCTCACCGGATTGGGCATCGAGCCCGCACATTTCGTACCCTGAGCAGTCTGCGAAACGGGTGTCTTCAAGCAACCAAGGAATATGCGGGCCCCGGAAATCTCACCGAAATAAAGCCTTGAGTGTCTTGAGCAGGTCAGGCGGTGAGATTTCCGGGGTAGGTATGTTCAATCCAGGGATTGTTTTGGATATCCCACGGGGTGATTCAGAAGTGGATACTGATTTTCGGTTAGCTTCAGGATGGCTTTGCTTTTCTCTCTATCCATGGAAGCGCGCGGCCGGGTGGCGAGTCCTGTGGACGCGCAGAACAGCGCAATGTTTTGTGAGACAATGCCTGCGTCGATCGCTCCCCACTCGCGCCTCAGTTCTTGTGTGCCGGAACGGAATCGTGAGACATCAGAAACAAGCAAAAGGAGAACAGGTGCTTGGGGTTGTGTCGCAGCGGCTGGGCCGCGAGCTTGACCTGTCCCTGGTGATGGCGGCGAAGGCGGCGCGGGTGCTGCGGGCGTACTCGGCGGTTGCGTTTGGGCATCTGGTCGCGGCGGTGGCCGGCGTGGCGGGACAATCTGCGCTCTGAGGTCGCCCGCCGCAACAGGAACAAGTACATGGGCGCGTGCGTCGTAGAGATAAGCGCCGTCTTTGTTGAAGACGTAGATATCGATGTCTTGGGCGTTTTGTGCCGAAGCCGCAGTCCGTTTTCCGATGTCGGGGCGGTTAATTCCGTTGGCGGCCCACAGGAGGTCGGACAAGTCCTGCAAACTGAGTTCTTTTTCCGACCATTCTGTGGCGCTTGCTCTGATGGCGAGCGTTTCCATCAGGGGACGTCCGCGCGTCTTGTTGGGTTGATTCAACTTGATGGTGGTCAGTTCCTGTGCAACGGCGACGCTCGAGAAGACAAGCGCGCCTGTGACTATCTGAACCACGAGTCTGAACCTGTGACTTTTCATACGGTGAACTCGGAGTAGTTTGATGTTGTTAAGTTCTTGCTCTGAAACGCTCGAAGACCGTGCTGTGGCAATCGCTCAACAATCGACGGCTTCCAGAGTATCAGTCCGCAATTCCTGCTGCGGGACAAATCCTGATGACCGTGCGCTGGGTTGTCAGCATTTATTTCATCCAACAATGTCAACAGACGCGCTTTAGCCGCCCGACATACAAGCCGGCGGAGCTAGAACCATACGCTCCGCCCGAAACAACGGCTTTCGTTTCGGTAATACCACTCTCTCTGCCCCGAATACTTCGGCCATCAAAATCATCGCCCTGCGTTTTTCGGCGGGCGCTCAAGACGGGTCGAATTGAGGGATTTTAAGAAGCGCGCCGTTTTGCAGGGCTGACTGGTGCGCTACAATCCCGGGCACAGTGTAGGCGAGGGCTTCGTACACATCGATGGCCGGCCGCCTGCCGTGAGAAACCGAATCCACGAATTCGTGTGTCAGGAACGTGTGCGAACCTTCGTGTCCGCTGGGATGCCGCAACGGTTCTGGGAGAAGATCAGTTTTCCACCATTCCACCTGCTTGTAATGTTCGAATTGTGGCGCTTTTCGTTCGAATCCGGCGTCGTCCTTTTCGATTTCCTCAGTGGCGCGGATGATGACGGGTCCGAGGCCGTTTGGGTGCGCGGAGTAGAAGCTCATTTTATCGCCGATCCATTGGGCGCGTTCACAGCCGCGATGTGCGCCTTTCCACCAGACGTTCATCCGGAACGCGTTTCCGCGGTTCGTCCGGAACATGGCGGATTCACACCAGAACGGGTTGCCATACGGATTATCCTTCAGGAACTGGCTGTTGTCGCCCCAGCCATGGCATACCACCTCGACCAGACGTTCGCCTGTGACGCTGATTAGCTGGGAAGAGCTGTGGGTTGGGTAATGCATCGGCGCAAGGCCGTACCGCCACGTCCGCTTGCTGCCTTCCAGATACAGGACCTCGAGTCCCGGATGCTGGTATTCCGCTTCGCTGTAATAGAGGTGGCCGAACTTGCCTTCTTTGTAAAACTTGCGGACCGATATGGTGGACTGCTGGTAATATCCAGTTTCGGCCATCATATAGATGAGGCCATACTTTTTCACTGTATCCAGAAGCAATTCAGCCTGTTCGATGCTTCCCCACGCAGCAGGAACAGCGGATATTGCGTGCTTGCCGTGTTTCATTGCTTCGACCACATGCTGCACATGCAGCGGGCCGTCGGTGAATATGGCGACTGCGTCTATGCCCGGGTCTTTGACCAGTTCCTCGAGCGACGGATAAGCTTTTGCGCAGTTATAGACCTTCATCAATCTCTGCCGACGCTCTTCGCGCAAATCGCTTACTGCGGCCACGATGCAATCCGGGTGTTCATGCCACTGAAAGTCCGATCCGAACCCGCCGCCGACGACCCCGATTCTGACCTTGCGCGGTGCTGTTTCAGCAGCCACGAGCCTTGGCGTCGCGATGGTGCTTCCGGCGGCTGCAAAAGCTGCCGTGCCAAGAAAAGCGCGGCGACTGCAACAATGTGTGTGGACTCCTTTCATTCCCTGATGTCGAACTAGATCCGGCCGTGTGTTCATATTCTTTTTCGTAATACTCTATGTTGGGGAACCTGTGCAGCAATCGCAAATTAGCGGACTCTTCGAGACTCTTGCAGTTAAATTGGTCGGCCCCTGGTCCAGATCTCGTCTCCCCGGTGCGTGACGAAGTTGTTCTTGTGCGCCAGCGTTGGCCGGACAGAGTTGACGGGCCGGAGAGGGCATCGCTCCCGAGGCAGTTGCTTTGTCCAACCCGGGGCAGAACCGCGGGCAAAGAGACCATGGACCATAGACCGTGGACCATTGACCATAGACCAAGGACCTCCGACAAAGGCCGGGGTCAGGGGACACGAGACTATGATCAGGGAACAGCAACATGAGTTTCGATGTAATCACCGCTGCCAGTCTGCACGAATCGAGAAGGACCAAAGGCCCGATTTACACCAGCCTGGCACCAATGTTGTCGTACGGGCACTGCTCTGGCGCTTGCGCACCCTCGGGCGCATAAAGCCATGCGGTTGAGAAACCCGCGGCCCAGTTGAACGTTGTGCGTTGAACGTTGATAGCGTCGATAGCTTGATCAGTTTAGTCTTCTGTTTGAGAACGTTGAACGTCCAACGCGCAACGCGCAACGTTCAACGGTATTCCTGCTCGATGAATGCTAGTTTCAAACCCGCCTAAAGGCGGGACTCTAGCGGCCGCAGGCGCGGCATCGTCCAATGCGCGGGACAATCTATCGCCGCTAGAGTTCCGCGTTTACGCGGAACACAAGCAGTTCACCGAGCAGTGCTCATGCTCAGTTTCATGAAACTGTTCCGCCTAAAGGCGGGACTCTAACGGCCGCGGATGCAGTGGGCGTTGGTAGGCGCGAAGCGTTTGGAGTGCGGCAGCTTGCTGCCGCTTTTTAATCATATCTGAATGTGCGCTCCGTTCCGAATCCGCCAACTAACCTGCGGCGCAATTCGTCGGATGAGAACGCCTCACGCTTCGACGGGCTCGACAGTTGAGTTGGCGTGAGATTTCAGTGCCGCGGTGAAGAGTCGATGTGCAACGGCGGTTTCTTCGGGACGCATGCATCCTGCGAACTTGCACGGAGGCGCGCCGCGTACAAGCTCGAACAAGAATGCTACAACCATTTGGAGCAGGGCATCCGTTGCCCCGAATTCGAAATTTGGTCCTGTGATTGTCCTAAATACGGTTTCGTACCCTGTCTGGATACGTCCCCAGGTTTGTTCGCCGCCGGTGTAGTCGAGCCATTCGAGCCCTTTCGGGTCTCGGGTCGAGAATCTGGCGGACGCGCGTGTTCCGTACACTTCGATGTACCATGAATTCCTTTCGCCGGGGGCAATGCGGTGCGCTTTCAGGGTAAGGGGAAAGCGGGTTCCGTCGGCATTGTCTTTTGCTTCGCAGAGCAATGTGGCGTTGTCCCAGGTTAGACACGGACTGCGTCCGCCGCTGGCATTGGGGCGTTCGGACACGATTTTTGAGAGGATGGCGCGAACGTTGCGCGGCAGCCAACCGGCACGGAACGGGATGAAACACGCGTGGATGCCAAGGTCGCCCAGCACACCGTATTCACCGTTGAACTCGATCTGCCGTTTCCAGTTCATGGGCCGGTTCGGGTCGAGATCGCCGGAGTGTAAAAAGCCGGTGTTGACCTCGATAATGCGCCCGAATGCTCCGCGCTCGATGGCATCACAGACACGTTGCGCGCCCGGGAAAAATGCCCATTGCGATGCGACACGCAGGAGGACGTCAGGGCATTCTTTCCACGCGTTGAGGATGGCGGCGTTTGCGATCATATCAATGCCCAACGGTTTTTCTGCCAGCAAATGTTTGCGGGCGGTGAGTGCCGCACAACAGACTTCTTTGTGGAGATGATGAGGCACCGCAGCATAGACTGCATCTACCTCATCATTTGCGATGAGTTCGTGGTAATCGTGCGTGTATTGTTTTATCGACGAAAAGTGCGCGCGGAACCAGTCGAACCGGGAAGCGCTTCTTGTTGCCACAGCGACGATCTCGGGACGAAAATCCACGTCCAGCATGTGGCACCATCTGGCGACCGCGCTGGCGAATTCATGACCCATCATCCCTGCACCGATAATTCCAAACCTGATCGTTTTCATTGTGCACTTAGCCCGCACAAACCTGTGCGGCTGTCGCAGACTTCCAGATTCTGACAAGACTGCCAACCGAAGACAACAAACCAAGGACGACAAACCAACAGGGGTCTCGATGGAAGTCGGTCAACCCTCATATTTCGCAGCCCGGCATGGCCGGAACAAAAATTGCCTGCGGGCAATAACCGCGCTCCTGCGCACCCGGGGCTCATAAAGCCATTCGGATGGCAAACCCGCGGTCCGGTTGAACGTTGTAAGTTGAACGTTGTGCGTTGGAAGTTTTCATGGGGTCATCAGCTTGGTCGTCTTCTTGAGAACGTTCAACGTACAACGCACAACGCGCAACGTTCAACGGTATTACTGCTTGACGAATCCTGCTTTCAAAGCCGCCTAAAGGCGGGACGCTAACAGTCGCGAGCGTGGCATCGCTCAATGCGCGGAACAACCCATCGCCGCTAGAGTTCCGCGTTTACGCGGAACACAAGCAGTTCACCGAGCAGTGCTCATGCTCAGTTTCATGAAACTGTTCCGCCTAAAGGCGGGACTCTAACAGCTGCGGGCGCGGCATCGCCCGATGCGCCGAACAACCCATCGCCGCTAGAGTTCCCCGTTTACGCGGAAAACTGAAAGCTCTCTGGTCCTGCTTGTGGTACTCCGGCGCTTTTCGCATGCGCCAAGGGGCGACACGCGGCGCTCCAAGCCAACTCCGTGTCTGTCCCCATTTGGCCCCATTCGATCTGGCCGCTGATCCCAATGGTTTTTCACGCGCTGCCGGAGATGCAGTGGGCGTTGGCAGGCGCGAAGCGCTTGGAGTGCGGCAGCTTGCTGCCGCTTTGTTTTCATGCACACACAACGTGTCTGTCCCCATATCCCATATTCCCCATCAGCCCGATGACCGATCATGCGACGCGTTTCGATCCCCCAAATCGGGCCACCGAACATACACCGGTTGGGTGCAGGCAAGAATGCCCGCGCTCCTGCACGCGCTGGAGAAACCAACGGCGGTCGGGAGCGCGGCCGTCCTCGGCCGCATCAACGTGACGACCGATCATACGACCCGTTTCGATCAAGCAAACCCGA
>JAAYVR010000120.1 GCA_012517065.1 Verrucomicrobiota bacterium
ATTCAGAAGCTACCTCGGAGGCCATTGCCAAATCGTGGCGTTTGTGCTGGTGTATCGAGGGCTTCACCATGCTTTGCCCATTCCGAGACGCCGACCAACAACCGGCCCCGTGCGCCCTCCCCCCAGTGTCTGAACTGCAACAACGTGACGCAGTAGCTTGAGATAGTTCTGAAACTGTGCTATTCTCAAGCGTTGTATGGGAGGAATTCAGAATCTCGCAAGGGATCGGTCAGAACTGAGGGTTTTCCGAAGACCGCTGTTTTTCCACTATAGCTTCCGCAAGCCTGATGGCTTGTGGTCAACATTGCTTCCTTGCTTGTCCGGCCTATGCCAGTAAATATTTGTGCTCAACTCAATCGCACCCGGGACTGCGTTCATGGTGACCGCGCTTGCTGGTTCCAGGGCTTCTTTCTTGAAACACGCCCGTCGGCTACTGAATCACACGGACCTGAATGCGATTGTCTGGGCAGACCTGAGTATTAAGCGCGTTGTATTCACCACCATTCGAGAATGATGACGCAGAAGAACTGGTTTGTGATAGCAGCAACACTAATCACAAAAAGATCTGGGACAGAAAAATGTGAGTGGCGTGGATGTGCAGTGCCCAAGCGGGCGGCAAGCTGTTATGCGAAAATGTTTCTGCCCCCCATCTTTCTGCCATCCATGTTTCTGTCTCTCAATGTTTCTGCCCCGAAGAATCTTTCTGTTCGATCTCATGTTTTTGCATCGAACCGGAAATCGGTGAGAAGAACGGTGTGCTGGCGCATAGCAATCAATCTGCCAAGCGGGGTGGAATGATGCATCGAAAGCGAATCGCGCAGCGCTGGTTCTTTGCCTGGACCCGAAACAACGACAAGGACGTGCGACGCGGCTGCGAGGACTGAATAGGTGAGAGTGATGCGTTCTGGGGGTGGTTTTGGTGCTTTGACAGGCAGGTAAACAGCCCGGCTTCGTACAATGTCTTCAGAAGCGTTCGGGAAAAGCGACGCAATATGACCGTCCTCGCCCATGCCAAGGATGACAAGGTCGAGGATCGGGTCGCCTTTGACATTGACCGGCGTTCGACGAAGCAAATCTGCCTGTGCTTGGGCAGCATCGAATTCGGGTGATCGCCCAAGGTAAACCGGGTGAACAGACCTGGGATTGATTTGCAGAGGATCGAACAAGTGACGTCGTGCGACACCGTAATTGCTCTCGGTATCGTCCAACGGGACCCATCGTTCGTCGGCGAAGAAAAACTCTGTCTTCTCCCACGAGACGGCTCGTGCTCTTGATTCAGTTACGACGGATTCGAACAACAACGGGGCAATTCGGCCGCCGGAAAGAGCGACACACCATCGTTCGCGCGTTGGGGGAGATGCAGTCAGGCGGTTGATCATGTGACATGCTGCTGCATTGGCAAGGGCGGTTGAACTTGGGTAAGTGTCAATGGCGATTCGATCTATCTGTTGTGCGTGCATGCGATTCGTTCGTGATCATATGGTTGAGCAGCGTAGGATTGTTTGTCGAGCATGGTTGAGGGCAGGCAATTAGGCGCCGCGGTGCGGGTTCGACCGGAGTTTCGGAGGCGGGGATTGTTTGGGAGGCTGGGATTTTGGGGTTTCTGTTGTCGGTATGATTTGCTGGCACGTGCATTCGTTGAACATTGAGAGTTGTGCGTCGCGCGTTGGACGTTCCTTTCAAAAGGATGGACTGCGTGTAGGATCGGCGAGGCGCGGTGTCCGACTTATAAGGGGCGAAGCTGAGATTCGACAGAGGCTCACGGGTTTGCCGGGGTATCGCTGCAAACCGGGCGTGGGTCTCTCCACGAATGATTGTGTCGTTTGAGCAGTTCGTTGGCGCAGGGTGGACCCCATGTTCCAGCGGCGTAGAACTCGTTTTGTTGCAATGGAGAATCGCCCCATAAGGTCCTGATTCGGTCCACGATTGCCCAACAGACTTCGACCTCGTCGCGGCGGAGGAACAGGGTTGCATCGCCGTCGATGGCATCGAGCAACAGACGTTCATATGCTTCGGGCGTATAAGCTCCGAATTCGGCGTCGTAGCTGAAGTGCATTCGGACGGGGCGGACCTGCATGGATGTGCCCGGGACTTTGCCGTTGAATCGGAGAGAAATTCCCTCCTGTGGCTGGAGGCGTAAGATGATTGCGTTTGTATCGAGATTTTCGCCGCACCGGGCTGCGAAGAGAACGTTTGGGGTTTGACGGAATTGGACGCGGACCTCGCTGACGTTGATTGGCAGGCGCTTGCCGGTGCGGAGGTAGAATGGGACGCCAGCCCAACGCCAGTTGTCGATCTGTAATCTGAGAGCCACGTAAGTCTCGACATTCGAGTTTGGGTTAACCTTTGGTTCGGTTCGGTAGGCTGGGCAGGGGCGGCCATCGATCGCGCCTTCGGTGTATTGGCCGCGCACGATGTCTCGAGGTCCGGGAGTACGAATTGATTTTAGCAATTTAACCTTTTCGTCGCGGACCGACTCGGCTTCGAGTGACACTGGCGGTTCCATTGCGACGAGAGCGAGCACCTGAAGAAGATGATTTTGAACCACGTCGCGGAGTGCGCCAGCTTCTTCGTAATAACCGCCGCGGTTTCCGACGCCTGCTTGTTCACTCAGAGTGATTTGGACATAATCGACGGTTTGTCTGGACCAGATGGGCTCGAAGATCGAGTTGGCGAATCTGAACATGAGGATGTTCTGGACGGTTTCTTTGCCGAGGTAGTGGTCGATCCGGAACAACTGGTTCTCGTGTGTATGTCTGGTCAGGATCGCGTTCAATTGTCTGGCAGAAGCGAGGTCGTGTCCGAACGGCTTTTCAATGACAATCCGATTCCAGAACGGCGGTGAGGGATCGCGTCTGAAAACGCCGGTTTGATGCAGCATTTCGACGACAGGGCCGAACTGGCTTGGCGGGATGGCGAGGTAAAAGAGCCTGTTTTCGGCGAGCTGCTGATCACTTGTTGTGGAGATGGTTTGTTCGAGCTTTGCGTAAGCGTTTGGGTCTGAAAGCTCGCCTCGGCAGTAGTAGAGTGAAGAGGCGAAGCTGTCCCATGCGGTTCGGTCCACGGGTTTGGTGCGGGAATGCTGGAGGAGTGCATCGAACAACTCATTGCGCCATGAATCGAGCGTGTGATCTTTGCGTGCGAATCCAATGATACGGGTTGGCTGTGGAAGGGCATTGGCGCGATGCAGTTGGTAGAGCGCGGGGATGAGTTTTCTGGCGGTCAGTTCGCCGGTTGCACCTACTATGACAACAGTGCACGGCGAAGGCGGGACGCGGTCGTCGTCGAGCTTGCAGACGATCAGGTCATCGGGTTGTTCCAGTTGGTCCATGAGCCGAAAGATGGCGCAGGTTCGGGCGCAATTCAACTGGTTAATCGGAGTCTTGCAAAGTGATGGAGCAACTCGCACCTTTTGGGGATGAACAGCATTACGCGCACCCGAGCGTCGCGGCCATCACATGGTGGGATTTCACAGATGCACCCGGGCATTTTTGGCCGCACGGTGGTTTCTTGAGACCTGACCTGACGCCGAAAGAAAGCTACGAACGCTTGCAGCGGCTGATCACCGGCTGGCGGGCGGGGGCCTAAGCTGTTCTGGTTGCACCCGATGCATATTCAACCTGCAGATTGCCCAAACGAAATTCGCCCGCGGAGCGCGGCACGAGACTCGCAAAAGCCGTGCGACCGCCAACGCAGCCGACTGACGGGGCTTTTGGTTGCCATTGTTGTGGGGGTTGTGCATGTGCTGTTTTTGGCATGGGCGATTTGGCCGAACAGGAACAACCTGAACCCGGACGGGATATCATATCTGCGTCTGGCGACCTACTACGCGGAACTAAAGAGCCCTTTGATGATCAGTGGTTACTGGGGGCCGATGTTGAGCTGGATCGCCGCGGTATGGATCAAGCTCGGTGTGCCCGTATTGATTGCCGGGCGGGTGAGCATGGCATTGAGTGCGATTGTTTTTGCATGGGGCGCTCGCAGTCTGTTGCGTGCGTTTCCTCTGCCTGCATGGGCGCAGCAGGTTGGATTCGGGCTTGCGGCGTTGTGGAGTGTGTTTTGGTCGATCGAGTATATATCACCGGACATGTTGGTGTGCGGTCTGATGTGTTTTGGAGCGGCGCGGATGTTGCGCGGTGATTGGTTGGCAGACCGGAAACAGAACGTCGTGTCGGGGGCTATTTGGGGACTGGCGTATCTTGCCAAAGCGGTTGCGTTGCCCATGGCTTTTGCAGTGGGAGCGGTCATCGCATGGCTTTGGCACTGGCGCGAAAAGCGGAATGGCAAGCAAGTTTGGATGGGATTGGGGGTGACATGGATTGCATGTTTGGCAGTGGGATTGCCATGGATGGCAGTGTTGTCGGTTCATTATGGCAAGCCAACGTTTTCAACATCGGCGGCAATAGCGCACGCGGTTGTTGGACCTCCCGATGTCGAGAGATATCATCCCTATGCGCGGACAATTCACAAGCCGGAGTCCGGTCGAATCACAGTGTGGGAAGACCCTTCGACCATGTCGTACAATTACTGGTCTCCGTTTGAAAGTGGCGAGTATTTCAAGCACCAACTTAAGGTGATGAGACAGAATGCAGTGACTGTTCTTGTGTTGCTTGGGGGCTTTGACGTGTTGCACACGGGCGTTATTGGGTTGGCGGGATGCTTGTTGCTGGCTTTTTTGCACAAGCACGCTGCGGCGCGGAGTTGGCTTTTGTTGCCTTGCATGGCAGCATGTCCGGCGTTGGTGTACCTGCCGGTTTATGTGCAGATTGTGGATCAGCGCTACTTTTACTTTTGTTATCCGGTCATATGGGCTGCTGTTTGCGGGGTTGTGACGTGGTTGGCCGCAACGAGGATTGAGCTGAGGCGGGTTATTGCTTGGGTTTTGGGAGGGTTCGCATTCATATCCTTTGTTGCTCCTGCTGTGTTGGGTTTGATGGTAGCGTTGACTGGATTGCCTGATCCGGCTAGCCAATCAGCAAGCGACCTTGCAGTGCGATTGAGAGGGAAAGGAATTGTTGGGCCTGTTGTTGGGTCTGGCATGGTGGCCGGCGGAAGAGCCGGGTTGTATGTGGCCTTCTTACTCGACCAGCCGTGGTATGGCGACACTGCCGAGCCCAGTGCCGTTGAGTATGAAAAGTCCGGGGCCAGGCTGGTGGTCGTCAACCGCAGACAGTCAGTCGTGACAGAACTCGACACGCACTCGGCGTTTCACTGTTTGGACGAACGGTTGTTTGGATCGGAAGAAGAAGCTTCGCTTTGTCCTGTGAAAGTCTATGAATTGCGCCATTGAGACGAAGAGTTTTCGGAATGATATGCAACGTTTGCTGCGGTTGTTCGGTCTATGTTTTGTAGTGATTGGCCAGCAGATCTTTGCACCACCGCTGTCACATGGTGCAGGGACAGGTGATCTGGTTGTTTATGCGACCGGATTTGAAGTGGCTGAAGGGTATTCACACGCTGACGAGGGCGTACCCCTTTGGGAGGAAGACGGTTGGTTGGCCGAAGGTTCAGGCGGTTGCGGTCTTGTCGAAGATTTCTTCCCGGGGTACGGTCAGCAAGCTTATCTTGGCTATTCACCACCGGCGTATAAGGACGAGTTCCTGACCGTTTGGAGGCCGTTCGACGTTGCACCCCCGCTCCCTGGACGGCCGGTTGTGATGTTCGAAGTGCTGATGCAAGTGGTGGACTCGACCAACCACGAGTATGACGATTTTAGATGGAGTGCATATAACACCGACGGGCAGCGACTTTTCACGCTCGATTTCGACAATTCCCGGGCGGAGATTTTCTACGCGCTTGACGACAATGCCGGGTTTGCATTCAGCGGATTTGGCTTCAGCAACGACGCTTTGTACCAGTTGCAGATAATGATGAACTTCGAACGGAACAACTGGATGGTGCTGCTGAATGGTCAGGTCGTCGTCGATTCTCAGCCCATAACAACTACAGGCGCACGTCTTGATTTGAGCGACATGGACGCCGTTTGGGCGATTCGCCGGAAAGGAGCCGCGGGAGACAATTACCTGTTATTTGACGAATATCGCGTGACGGCGCTGTCTTTGCCGACAATACCACCGGTGCTCGAGATTGTCGGCATTGATTCACAGGGCCAGTTCGAACTGCTGTTGCATGGCGAGCGCGGGCTCAAGTATGCCATCGATGTGACCGAGGACTTTGTCACATGGGACAGCCTGGCGACAAACACGGTGACTGACGGGACGTGGTGGTTTGTGGACACGACATCGCCGAGTTACCAGAAAAGCTTCTATCGCGCCCGCCAGGTGAGCGATTAGTGAAGCTCCGCTTCAGGCCGACCACGCACGCGGTGCCATGACGCCTAATGCTGGCTCCTCGCTATCGGTGGGTGGCCCGCCTCGCAAAGATGCGGCTGCTCCGCCATCCTTCCTTTCATTCATCCCATTGAACGCTGCGTAGCGCCGCACGAAGATTCGTGGCTTGGAGGGCTGTTGTTCTCTGGTCGTTCCGTGAGCTGGGGCGCAATGGTGACAGGCTAATCTGATACCGCGACAAAGCCCCCCCACTTCACCGGGGAGCCTCGCTGACACCCCTGCCCCGTTTGACTCCCGGAGTGTGTTGTGCGATTTTATCCCCAAATAGAGGGACAGACACGATATTTGGGCGCCCGGGGTTCCGACCCGGACCCGCCCAACCAGTCGGCCAATGGGAGGCACGGCTGCGAGCCTGTCGCTCTGTTGCAAGGAGAACAACAATACAAATCAAGGAGGTTGTAATGAGACTGCCCAGAATCAAACTTCAGGGTAAAACCGTCGTCTATCACTGCATGTCCAGAATCGTCGGCAAGGAGCATCTGCTGGATCAACTGTGCAAA
>JAAYVR010000121.1 GCA_012517065.1 Verrucomicrobiota bacterium
CAACAGAAAAACCGTCAGGCAGAAAACTCGTTCCTGAAACAACCGCCCATTCCCAACAACGCCGCACATCCGCTCCCACCCCATCTTTATGCCTCCGATATTTCTGCCTCCTATTTTTCTGCCACCCATTTTTCTGCCTCTGATGTTTCTGCTACTCATATTTCTGCCACCCACCGCGTTCTTTGCGGTCTTGACATGTTTTTGTTTGATGCCGAGGCACGGTTCGCGGTATAAGCACACAATCAGTGGTGAGAGCTGTGCATCCCGACGAACTTCAGTCATCAAGCCGTCCGCGTTCGCGCTTGATCGTGCCTGCGCTTATTTGCGGTCACCTGCTGATCCTGCTGGCCGGATCAGAGTTCGTTGTCCGCTGGCAACAATCGCGCATTCAGAAGAGCGATCGCCTTGACCCGGGCCTTGTCCATCACGATCCTGAGTTGGGCTGGAAACTCACGCCGAACTGGACAGGATCACATCGCACGTTCGACTTCACCGTGCGATATACAATCAACGAAGCGGGCTTACGAGCTGACAGTCCGTTGCCTTCGGATCGCCGCGGCAGACTCTTCGCCGTGGTCGGCGACAGTTTCACTTTCGGGCTCGGGGTGAACGACGACGAAACATTTGTGCATTTGCTGAACCGGCGGTTCCGAAGTGAGGTCACGTTTGTGAACTTTTCCGTGCCGGGATACAGCACCGATCAAGAAACGCTGTTGATCGAACGCGATGTCCTCAAATGGAGTCCCGACGTTCTCCTCCTGGGTGTCTATGTGGCCAACGATCTGTTTGATAACCTTCTCGAGTATCCCCTGCAGGTGAACCATGCCAAACCCAGGTTCGAGCTGTGCGCAGGCCAGCTTGTGCTCACCAACGTGCCCGTCCAAGTCCAGCCAAAGCCGGTCGAAATGCATCGTCTTGACCTCAGAACAATGGTCTTCGGCCCTGAAATCAACACGACCTGGCGCGCAAGAATCGAACGCCGATCCGCACTGTTCAATCTTCTTGCTGCTCGATTCTGGCCACTCGAAGTCAACACAACCGAATTACGGAACAGGTTTGCGTCGGCGATCGAACTGTTTTCTGTCATTTTGGACCGGATCCAACGTGCGTGCGACCGGCAGGGCGTTCAACTGGTAATACTTCTTCTGGCGGGCAGGTCATTCTACGAAGAACCGACCTCGGATTCGGGTCTCTATCAAGGTTTCCTGCTGGACGAAGTGGAGAAACTGGCTGCAAATAGGCGTATCCGGATCATATATGCTATTGGCTCGCCGACCGCACGACCAACAAAGAAAGGCTTGTTTTATCCTCACGACGGCCATCTGACACCCGAAGGTCACAGAAAGGTTGCTGAAACCGTGGCACGCGCTATCGGCAATCTCCATATCGAGTCAGAATAGCGATTCGTGCCACGGCCTCTTGGGTCTTTGTGATTTGGCAGACCCAAGAGTCAAAATAAATGAAGCCCTATACACCAGCGTCGATCCGTTTGAAGTGACAGAGTTTGATCCTCTGCTTGCAAGCCGCTGCGGCTGGAGACACTCGGCTGTCGCGCCTTGCGCTCGCCACGCCGCCCCCCGGCAAGTCTTGGCCGTCGTGAAATCGGAGTCGCCTATCCAGCCCCTGCCATTCACTGTCCAACAGTGCCGGATAGAGCTCGGCAGTGTTCCATGCGGGATTCGAACGCACCTAGAAGCGCAGGTCCGCGTCGGAATAGTTTACATTACGCCTAGCACTATAGAACGTACATAACATCTTAGTTATTAGGCGCTTACGCCAATAATCGGCTAATGCGTCCGACTCGAATACTGTACGTTTGTCGGCCAGATTGCCACTGTCGAAAGAATTGGTCGGAGGTCCAATTGTCAGAACACACTGAAGAATCAATATCTATGCCATTTGTAATGTGGGGTTTAGAACACAGACGATATGAATGTCCAAAGCGCCATGGCGGATTTGGCATAAGCAATGCTGCCCGGCAAACTCAATCATGGCGATCTACTTCTTGCAGAAGGAGTACGGTGGAAACACGTGATTTGACCATCGTGCTACTGAGACGTCATGGGAATCGAAGGTAAAGAAACAAACATGTTAACCATGAAGACTATGAAGAAAGTTAAGGGCAATGAGTTGGTGGCGGTCCTCACGGCCGTCCTTGGTTTCAGTGTCGTCTGTTCGTCGTCGGCGACGGAGGTGAAGCTTTTCGTCGACGCCGCACCAAACGTTTATGGGTCGTCGGAGTATCCAAATTGGAAGGCGAATACCTACGCAGCAATCTACAACGGCACCTTCCAAAACATGGCGAATGGAGTCAACCCCGCAAACGTTGGCACGACCGACTTTGAAATCCAAGATGAGGTCGTCTATAGTTTTGGTGATTTGGGACGGCGATTGACTTGGATTTACTACATCCCAGGTGTTACCATTTCTGATCTGCAGGCCCGCACTGGCAATGACCGACTCCAGTTTTCTTTGTGGAATCAGTGGGGCAACAAACCGGAATACGACTTTTACTACGACTGCTACGGCAAGACGTGGCTTGAGCCGTCTGATTGGAACAATTCCAATAAGATAATGAATTACGAAGTAAATGGCCAGGTTGTCGGCGTAATTGGTACCGCGGGCATGGCTTGGTGGGGAGCGTACGGGTACACTTCTCCCTCCCAAGAGGCCTATGAGGCGCTTGCATCCGACCTCTGCAAGTGGGGCTCAGTAGATGAAAAGTGGATCTTCAAGGTGAAGTTGGACGGAAACGAGTACAACATTACAAGCGTGCGCGAGGGGGTCCCTGATGTAGTTTCGACGCTTCCTCTCCTTGGCATTGTCACCGGCGCCTTGATAGCTGCGCGAAAACGGGTAGCATAGCCTAAAACCCATTCTTATTCTGGCATCCGAAGGTGGCTTTTCGCAAGTGCGGGAAGCCACTTTCGGTCTTTAGGCAGAAAGGGCCATCATGAAAATGGCTCGGAATGGGGCAAAACATGCAACCCAGTTGGCAATCTTGAATCCTTAAATCCAAGGATTGAACTTTCGCTATTTCAAGCACCCAACGGCCAGTGATCTGGCACTCCCGTAATTCTATAGGCACAGCTGGAGTGGTTTTGAAACACCCGAACCGAATACCTGCACTTCCGATAGCTCCGGTCCTCAGCAGCTCGACTCTTCAACCCTCAGCGCCAACCTTTGCTAAGAAGATGGGAAAGACCATAGACCGAAGACCAAAGACCAAAGACCGGCGACAAGGAACACTAACAAGCGTGTCGATGTAGTCACTACTGCTGGTCCGCACGAATTGACAAGGGCCCAAGGCCCGATCTATACCAGCCTGGGCCAACGGCCCAGGTAGGCCGGCCAAATCAGTCACAGCGAGGGCTGAAAGCCCGTGCTATGCCGGAGTTACGGAGTTTCGGAGACCGAAGTTTCGGTGGATGCAAGATAGGTTGGGAATTGGCACGGATTTGGCGTCCCGGTGAACATTCGGGTGTCGGGTTTGTGTGATTGAAACGGGTTGTAAGATCGGTCATCAGGTTGATGCGGCCGAGACGGCCGCGCTCCCGACCGCCGTTGCGGTTTCCAACGCGTGCAGGAGCGCGGCGATTCTTCGCCGCACCCAACCGGTGAATGTTCGGGCACCGGATTCGCGTGATTGAACCAGGTCTTACGATCGGTCATCCGGTTGATGCGGCCGAGACGGCCGCGCTCCCGACGCCGTTGGGTTTTTCCGAATCGCTGCGGGAGCGCGGGCATTCTTGCCCGCCCCCAGCCGGTGAACGTTCGGACGCCCGGTTTACGTGATCCAAA
>JAAYVR010000122.1 GCA_012517065.1 Verrucomicrobiota bacterium
GACGTTGAGAGTGTCGATAGCGTGATCACTTTGGTCTTCTGTTTGAGAACGTTCAACGTACAACGCTCAACGTGCAACGTTCAGATATTACTGCTCGACGAATGCTGGTTTCAAAGCCGCCTAAAGGCGGCACTCTAACGGCCGCGGGCGTGGCATCGCCCAAGGTGCAGAGCAACCCATCGCCGCCAGAGTTCCGCGTTTACGCGGAACACAGGCAGTCCATCGAACAGTATTCATGCTCAGTTTCATAAAACTGTTCCGCCTAAAGGCGACACTCTGACCGGCCGTGGGCGCAGCATCGCCTAATGCACGGAACAACCCGTCGCCGTCAGAGCGATCCGCGGCGCTCCAAGCCAACTGCGTGCCTGTCCCCATATCGGCATCCCCCAAAAGACCGTGCTGCTGTGACCGCCCTACTTGCTGCCAGAAAACCAGATACACAGAAACAGACCACACTCGCAGCGTGAAAATCTTCGCGATTATGGATGATTCTTCAATATAACAACGCAGACCGGCCTGGCCGGAACCAGAGCTGCCCGACGTGCAGCGCCGGCTCCTACGCCAACCTCGGACTGTCAGCTACGTCGGGCCGGGAAACATGCGGCTAACATCCGCCCCGACCACATTTTCCTGCCATTGCATTTTTCTGCCATAACATTTTTCTGCCATAACATTTTTCTGCCATAACATTTTTCTGCCAACAATCCTCCTGCCACCAGTATTTCTGCCCCCCCGATGTTTCTGCCAATGATTTTTCTGCCACCCATTTTTCTGCCACCCATTTTCTTGCCCTTTGATTTTCCTGCTCTGTCACCACGCGCTCGCGGGAGCAACTCTGTCGCATACAGACTTTCTCAGAACTGCTCCCCACACGGCGTAACGCAATCCATCCCGGCGTGTCATCATAGTTGATGAATCTCGTTTGCAGACCACGCAGCCGACGCAAGCTTGGGCCACAAACCCGCCCGGAGGGTCGCCCGCACGATAACGCGCTGACACATCTTGGCCCAAGTTGGACCGGTCGCGCCGTACATAGCGTTTCGATTTCAACTCCAGGAATTTCCTCGTACGCGAGATTATTCCTGCGTTGTTGCACGCTCGGTTTTCTGCTCAGTGCATTCGCAGGAGCGACAGTCATATTTGCACAAACAACCGTCAACTTAAACCCACCCGACAACACCGCCCGGCCCCCCAGCAGTACCCCACCCGCCGATGACAGCGGATTCGGCGGTCCGCCGCCGTTTGGACCGGGCGGTTTTGGCGGTGGCAGACCAAGAGAGCCAATGGGACCGCCGGGGCCAGGCGGTTTCGGCGGGCCCGGCATGAATCAGGAAATGAAGCTGGTGGAAATGTTCGACAAGGATGGGAACGGCTGGCTCAATGCCGAAGAACGAAAGACCGCCCGGGAGTACTTGGCAAACCAAGGCGCCGGCCGCCGATTCGGTGGACCTGGCAGAGGTCCACGCGGGTTCGGACCGTTCGGTCCGCGACAAGAACAGGCTCAGCCCAAGAAGGGAATTTCGCTTTCTCCGCGCGAGTTGAAATGGTATCCCGACGCACCGCTCTACTCATCGGATGTGTTGCGAACCCTGTTCCTCGAATTCGAGAACGCCGATTGGGAACAGGAATTGGCCGATTTCAAGAACACAGATGTGCAGGTGCCCGCACGCCTTGTCGTGGACGGGAAAACCTATCGCGACGTGGGCGTTCATTATCATGGCACATCGTCGTTCATGGGAGTGCCTGATGGGAGCAAACGCTCGATTGTGCTGACGCTCGATTTCATTCACCGCGACCAAAACATTGGCGGTTACAGGAAACTGCTTCTGCTGAATTCGCACGAAGACCCATCGTTTCTGAGGACAGTGCTGGCGTTCGAGATCGCCCGCGATTACATGCCCGCCCCAAAAGCAAATCATGTCAGGCTCGTTATTAACGGCGAGTCGTGGGGCGTCTATGTGAACCAGCAGTTCTTCAACAAAGATTTTCTCAGAGATTGGTTCGGCACCACAAAAGGCGCCCGTTGGAAAGTCCCCGGAAGCCCAAATGGCCGCGGCGGACTGAATTACATGGAAGACCCGTCCGCATACAGAAGAATCTACGAAATCAAATCAAACGATGATCCCAAGGCATGGGCCGAACTCGTTAATCTGTGCAAGGTCCTCAGCCAGACACCGCTCGAACAGCTCGAAGATGCTCTAAACCCCTTGCTTGATATCGACGCGACGCTGCGATTCCTCGCATGGGAAAACGTAATCGCCAGCGGGGACGCTTACTACGCTCGTGCCAGCGATTACCACCTGTACAAGGACGATCGAGGCCGTTTCCACATAATCCCTTACGACGCCAATGAATCGTTTCCCACTCGCAAAGGACCCGGCGGACCCGGCGGACCGGGCGGACCTTTTGGACCCGGTGGACCGCGAGGTTTTGGCCCGGGAATGCTCCTTGCCCAACAGATCCTAAGCCAGGCCGACTCGAACAACGACGGGCATTTGTCCAAAGAGGAATTCATTGCTCTCGCAGGCGCATGGTTCGACAAGCTGGACAAGGAAAAGAAGGGCAGCCTCACACAGCAGCAGTTCGCTGACAATCTTGCAGAGGTCTTGCCAGCACCACAGCCACAGGGAAGATTCGGTCCGCCTGGCACTCAAGATGGCAGAAGCAGCGCGCGGGGCCAGTTCGGCCCAGCCCGATTTGTGGCACCGGGACTGTTTGCCGCTTTGGATGCCAACAAGGACGATGCATTGTCAAGGTCCGAGCTAACGGAGGTCTTTGCAAAATGGTTTGACGAGTGGGACACCGCAAAAACAGGAAAACTCAACGAAGATAACCTCCGAAACGGCTTGTCTTCAGTCATGCCACAGCCGGGTCTTGGAGGCGGACCACGAGGCGACAGTCAACGCGGATTCAGAGGACAAGGCGGACCCGGCGGGCGCGGTTTTGGCCCCGGCGGACCCGGGTTCGGGCCGGGAGGAGGCGGCGCAAATCTCGATCCGTTGGTGGCTGTCAACGATCCGAACAAACCCTTGTGTTCAAGATTGCTCGCGGTACCAGCACTGCGTGCGCGTTACCTCGCTTATGTGAGGGATATGGCCGAAAAATGGCTGGACTGGAACCGGCTCGGGCCTTTGGCAAAAAAATATCATGACCTGATCGCAGACGACGTGAAACTCGATACGAAGAAACTCGACACTTACGAGGATTTCGAAAGCAGCCTGTCGGAAAACGAAGGACCGGGCGTCGGCACAGGTGCCACAACAAGTTTGAAAAGCTTTGTCGAGCAGCGCAGAGCGTTCCTGCTGAATCACGATGCAATCAAGAATCTTCCGCGATAAACAAGAAGGGCACAGAAAAACCGCCAAGCACGCGCTCCATGGCAGCCGCACATGCTGATTCTCAAGAATGAATACAATCCGACTCCATCAGCCGAACAGGCATGAATGAAGGGCTTAAACGGTCTATGGGTGCAATCCACAGAACAACAATCGCGGCCATCACAGCCGTCGTATGCATGGTGCTCTCGACCGACACTCTTGCCGAGAGCGGAGCAATTCGTGTCTTTCTCGCCCAAACGAATCTAATGGCACAGGTCCGTGGTGATCCTGATGTTGACTGGCACATTCAGTCTTCAACAGACCTCGTGAACTGGATCACCCTGACAAATGTCCGCACGTTGTTGTCGGGCAGCGCAAAAGCGCCGATCCGGCACATCAGCCCAACATCTCAGCGCATGGCCTTCTACCGTGCGCTGAAAACGGGCGGGCTCTTTGATCCGACGCTCCTGCGCACATTCAGCCTGACGTTTACCCAGGCCAACTGGCAGACGCAGTTGGCCAACGGCCGCACAAAGGAAACCAATGCTTACTGCTCGTTGCTAACCCTCGACAATGGTGCGGAAAACGTCGGCGTCGGCGCACGTTACCGTGGCAACACCTCCTACACGGGGATGGGCGGCAGCGCGCCAGTCAAGAAATCCATCAATATCGAAACCGATTTCACCGTTCCCGGCCAGGACCTCATGGGCTATGACACAATCAATCTCAACAATGCGTATGGCGACGAGACCATCATGCGCGAATCACTCTACTTCAACGTCATGCGAAACTACACAATCTGTCCCGCAGCCTGCCTTGCCCAGCTTTACATAAACGGTGCCAACTGGGGCGTGTACTCTTGTGTTCAACAGCAGGACGGACGTCTGATCCGCGAATACTGCCAGGGCAGCTCCGGTGACAGATGGCGCGCGCCGAACATGGCCGGCGGAGGCGGCCCGGGCGGATTTAGCAGCGGAGCCTCGGCGTTATCATACCTCGGCAACACAAACATCGCGACATATACGAACAAATACGAGCTCAAATCAGATTACAACACCAATGCATGGCCAAGGCTCATCAACGCAATTTATGTCTTAAACACCACACCCACAAACCAGCTCCGTGAAAAAGCTGAACAAGTCCTCGCCGTTGACCGGTGGCTCTGGTTTTTCGCTCTCGAAAACATCTTTGCCGACGACGACAGTTACTGGAACAAAGGCGCGGATTACATGTTCTACTATGAACCGGAAAGCGGCCGGATTCATCCTGTCGAGCACGATGGCAACGAATCTTTTGTCCAGGGCGACGCGTCGTTGTCACCGGTCCGCGGCTTGGGGGATTCGAATCGGCCGCTCATAAACCGCTTGCTGTCAATTCCTGAACTGCGCCAGCGTTACATCGCTCATATGCGAACTGTGATTGAGGAGTATTTCAATCCGCCGACCATGAATGCGCTTATCGACAGGTTCGTGGCGGTAAGCGTTGCAGCAATCGCTGCAGACCCCAAAAAGGGCTACACATCAATGGTCACTTACACAAATGACCTCAATTCTCTGCGGAGTTTCATTACCAACAGATACAAGTACCTTACCAACTATGCCGAACTGAAGCTTGCGCCCCCAAGTATAGTTGCCGTCCATGCCCCATCACCGAGTGTCACGGCGGGGCAGGTCCCATTTGTAACAGCACACATCCTTCCCAGTGGCAATGATGGGATAGACTCGGTTTGGTTGTATCACCGAGGGAAACCCTACGGAAAGTTCAGTTCCGCGCAGATGTTCGATGACGGCGCTCACGGGGACGGCGCGGCCGGAGACGGCATTTTCGGCGCTCAAACCACCGACTACCCGCCGGGCACAAAAGTGCGCTTTTACGTCGAAGCAAGGTCCGGTAACAGTTCAAAGACCGCTTCTTTCTCGCCCCCACGAGCCGAGCAAAAAACATGGTCGTATCGCGTCGCCCTCATAACCGCCCCGTCCACGCCGGTCGTCATAAACGAAATCATGGCTGACAACCAAACCGCTTTTGCCGATCCACAAGGCGAGTTCGATGATTGGATTGAACTCCACAATCTCACCGACCAAGAAGTAGATATGAGTGGACGTTACCTGAGCGACGAGCCAAACAACCCCCGAAAGTGGCAATTCCCCGCCGGCACAAAAATCCCGCCAGACGGTTATCTGATCGTATGGGCCGACGAAAACGGTTCTGACACGCCCGGCCTGCACGCCAGTTTCAAACTCGCGAAATCCGGCGAAGAGTTGTTCCTGACCGACACCGATGCGAATTACAACGCCGTGTTGGATCACGTCGTCTTTGGCGCGCAGCAGACCGACGTGTCTTACGGCCGATCCCCTGCCAACCCGGACGAATGGACCTTCATGACCCCCACCCCAGACGAGGAAAATCAGTGAGGTTTCCCAGCCCGCATATTCCTTGATCTCTTAAAGACACCTGTTTGGCCTACTGCTCAAGGTATAAAACCTGCGGGCTACACTCAGATACCAAGGCTCTGCCTCCGACCGGCACTTCTCGGATTCGGCCCCTCAGTGTCAAAGCAACCAGCTTGATGCGGCCGGGGACGGCCGCGCTCCCGACGCCGTTGCTTTTTCGAACGCACTGTGGGAGCGCGGCGATTCTTCGCCGCACCCAACCGGTCAACTTGCGGACGCCTGATTTGCGTGATTGAAACAGGTCGTACAGATTGGTCGTCGGGTCGATGCTGCCGAGGACGGCCGCGCTCCCGACGCCGTTGCTTTTTCGAACGCACTGTGGGAGCGCGGCGATTCTTCGCCGCCCCCAGCCGGTCAACTTGCGGACGCCTGATTTGCGTGATTGAAACAGGTCGTACAATTGGTCGTCGGGTCGATGCTGCCGAGGACGGCCGCGCTCCCGACGCCGTTGCTTTTTCGAACGCGCTGTGGGAGCGCGGCGATTCAGTGGTCTGCGCGGGAGCTTCGCTAATCTTGGCGTTGTTTCTCACCCGATTCGGCGGCTGGCGCGACGAATTCGCGTTCGTTTTCACGCACTACCAGCACTGGGCAACGGGCATGTCGAACCACTCTTTCCGCAGTGCTACCCATCAACACATGCGTCAGACCAGTGAAACCGTGAGTGGCGATTATGATCATGTCCGCGTCCAGTTCTTGAGCCGCGGTCACAATCTCGTTGAATGGGCGCCCCACGCGAATTTCGGCGTCGGCTTTGAGTCCCTCCAATGCGCATTCGGCGGCGAGCGCCTTCAACCGGTTGTGCGCGTCGTCTCGAAGCTGCTGATCCAGGGTCTCAGCGGCTATCGGCGCATAGCCAAGTTCAGATGGAAACACTGTCGGTTCGTTGACGTGGAGCAGAATCAGGCTGGCCCCAAAATGTTGCGCGAACGCCCTTGCATAACGCAGCGCACTCACTGAGTACTCGGAGAAATCGATCGGAACCATGATCCGCCGGATTCTGAGAACATACTTCGGATTCGGGGACGCAGGCTTGGATGATCCTCGATCCTCCGGGCTTTGGCCCTGGGCTTGCTGGATGTCTTTCCCATTCATATGAAACCCTTGTTTTCAGAGTGCGATTGTGGTCCTGAACGACTCTGCCTCTTATACTGCAGGATCAGATCGCAACTCAACAGAAAAGACCCAGCCCGGAAATCTCACCGTCCGACCGTACCAAGACACCCAAGGTTCCCTTTCCCGTGAGATTCCCAGGACTGGCAATATTTGACGAAAGTTTTCATCGCGATTACCTTACGCCCGCGGGCAAAAAAGCGGCCCGCAAACAAGTCCATATGCTCATGAAAAAAGTTGCTGTTTCGCTCGCTCTGCTCTTGGGGGCAATCCCTCTCATTGGTGCCACTCTCGGCGATCCCGCGGCACCGCTCCAGATTGCCGAATGGATAAAAGGTGGCCCTGTCAACCTCGCTGACGGAAAGGACAAGACTGTCTATGTAGTCGAGTTTTGGGCCACATGGTGTCCGCCCTGCCGTACAAGTATCCCGCATCTGACCGAGCTGCAAAAGAAGTTCAAGGACAAAGGCGTCGTATTCATCGGCATCAGTGACGAAAAACCCGAGGTAATCCGGAACTTTGTCCAAAAGATGGGGGACAAAATGGACTACGTCGTCGCAGCCGACAAAGACCGCAAGACTTTCACAGCTTACATGCGCGCTTTCGGGATAAATGGGATTCCACACGCGTTCGTCGTTGACAAGCAGGGCCGCATCGCATGGCAAGGGCATCCAATGGCTGAACTCGAACAGACAATACAGGCAATTCTCGATGGCAAACATGACATCAACGCCGCACGCAAACGCGCCGAAGGACAGCAATTGATCGAGCAGTTCTACGAAATCGCAGGCGACGATTCCAAAAAAGCCGAAGCCGACAAGCTCGCAAAGCAAATCGAGCAGTTGGACAAGGAACTCGATGGCATCGTGCCAGGAGAGAAATTCGACGCTGAAAAAGCCGTGAAACTGGTCAAGCTCGACCGAATAATGGGCGAGTATCGACAGGCTGTCTTCACGGGTAAAACAGAAGAGGAAGCCGACACAATTCTCAAGCCCGCAAAAGAACTGGCACTTCCCGACATCGACCTCGACGACTTCAAAAACAGCGTTCGGCTCCAATACGCATTCAGCCAGTACATGTCAGAGGCCACAGGCAAGGCCGAAGACACCAAGCTCACCGAGTTGGCCGCCAAAATAGACCCTGCCGGCTGCAAACAGGGAATGCTCCTTAACGAACTGGCATGGGTGCTTCTGACAGATTCACGCGTCAAGAAACGTAACTTCCCCCTCGCCGTCAAACTGGCGAAAGCCGCCCTTGATTTGTCTGATGGCAAAAACCCTGCGTTCCTTGACACTTACGCCAGAGCGTTGGCCGACAGCGGCAAGATTGATGAGGCAATTGCTCAACAGAAAAAGGCTGTTGAAGCCGCTTCAGATAAAGAAATGAAAGCCGAGCTCGAGCAAACCCTGCAGGCGTACATCAAGAAAGCGTCCAAGTAGGGTCCGAATTCATGATCACATTTTGCGCCCGCTCTTGCTTCGGAAGAGCGAGCGTGTTACCTGACAAAACGCAGCCTCTTACCTGCCTGCGAGTTCCAGTCGGTAAATCCTAAGTTGGGTGCCCAGCTCCACTTGCGTTTTCCACTGCGCGCGTCCCAGCTCGTCTGTCGCAATCGTCCCAAGCAATTCCCAAGCACCATGTGTCGTCATGGTTTGAATCCGGTAAACAGCGTCTGGCAAACCTTGAATGTCGAAGCCCAGGGAATTGTCAGACAAACGCTGTACGTTGGTGAACTTTGGCCGGGCCATTGGGTCGGGCTCAAACAGGGCGTTCACCGCAAAGTCGCCCTGGAGCAACAGGGTTATATTCGTTGACTTCAAACCGGGCAGGTTTTCCCAACCTGCGAGTTTCCAACCCAACCGCGGCCGAGCGACAAGCGTGATCGGATGGTTCTTGAAGTAAATGCCAGACCATGGCGCAGACGCCGACGCGCTGATGACTAGTGAATTGACCTTAAGCGAGCCCGCGTTGGTGTCAGAAACGCCCGCGCTCAATACAACGGTTTCACCCAAACCAAACCTTTGAACAAGGTGTTGCCGGCAAAACTTGGGCCTGTTCATCGCAAACATCCGGAGGTACTGCACGTTACTGTTCCACTCCGCGGCCGACGAAGGACTACGCCATCTGCGGATATGCTCGGCCATTTCAGGTGCAAGCGCCGCAGCCATTTCATTGATTCTGGCCACTGTGTTCGACGGGTGAAACGTGGTGTTCAGCAAATCGGCGAACCTGTTGACAAAATCCCGCTTGAAATCGGCGTTTGCCATCAGGCGCCTAAACAGAAACGTGGTCGTTTCGTTGTTGTGCCCGTGAAGAGACTCGTTCGGCGTGAGGTCGGCTTCAAGCATGTTGAATTCCCACGCTGGTTGCTCCGCCCAAAAACCGCCCCAGCCAACATCGTTGTCGAACTGCAGCCAACGCCACCGGCCCTCGGGCGTCCGCGGACGCCACAGCCTGTGATTGCCGATGTCCCACCGATAATTGAAGATTTCGCAGACCTTGTAATCGATATAGTTCGGCACGTCCATGAGACTCTGGACGTGAGCATAGGCATCAGGCTGTGAGAGATCGTGTTCCCCAACATATGCAATCATCGCGTTGTAGTGAAGCGCATCGCCGGCTTTGGCCGACGCGTAACCTTCCAGATAATCAATGTCATCAGCAGGATGATCGGCATACCATGAAACAAACTCTACGTCTTCCTTTTCCTTCAGGTAATGCAAACCCCAATACTCACCGTTGATAAACACGATGCACGGGCGCGCCGCCTGGGTTTCAGCCCCGATTTCAGCAGCCAACGATTGCTGTAGTTCGTCACGCATAAAAGCGTACGGTTGATCGTGCCCTGTGGGACGAAGCAAAAAATGTTCAAACTCAGTCCGATTCTTGCCCGGGAACAGTTTGTACTTGAACGGCTTGCGGCCGCGGCCACCAGTGCCGTCAATATCAAGACCCTTTATTGGAAAACCCTGAGACGTGTTGCCATGAATCTTGGCATCGGCTTCCTGAGCAAACGCCAAAACATTGTTCGTTTCGTAAAGTTCAATGTGGATCGGCCGTTCCCATTCCGGCCCGCGCTGCGAATAGTTGCCCCCTGGCGCGTTTCCGGGCACGTAAATCCCAATGTCAGGATCAAAAAAGTTCGCCCTGTCGGTCGCAATCGAAACCACCGGCAGCGTGTAACGAGCGCGCCCCTTGGTGTCTATCCAGAAAGTGCGCGTGACGATCGAGCTCGGCAGTGCGCCTGTCTTGAAAGCGCGCGCGCGGACAACCCAGCCCTTGAACACTTCGCCCGCCGGCGTCGGCCCGCCGGGAACCGTTGGTATCTGCGCGAGATCATTCTTTGTCCCCGCCCGGTTCGTTAATTGCAGGGGCGTCGTGTAAAGCGGAGACGACTCGTTCGGATCCGACCCGTCAAGGGTGTACCGGATTTCCGCCCCTGCATTCGGAACGCTCAATACAAGGTTGATCACATTTGAATAAAACCCGCCAGGGACAGAAAACTCCGGCGACCCAAGAAATTCTGTCGAGCTCTCGGTGAGATTTGCCGCACCCGGCGTCGGCTGCAGGAAAAACATTAGCTGGTCTCCAGCGTCGGGCTTTCGTCCGAACGACACGTCTCGCGGCACAGGACCAAACTTGACGTAATCTGCCACGGTCATGTCCGGCCGGGTCAGTTGCAGTTCTTCCCCATCAGCGTCGAGTTGAAAATTGGTGTGGCGCGGCGCCGATACAACAATCCCGTACTTCTCCACCAGATACGCTCCGACTCCGCGCCGCTCGTTTTCACTCAGCGGCCGGTCGTAAAGCAGCACCTCGGCAAGTTCGCCCCCGAAAGCTCCGTACGACCCAGCGCCGATCTCCACCGGCGCCATCACCTGCGCACGGACAGATGTCAGCCCCTTGCGTACCGGAAGTCCTTGAAAATCGATCGAGACCTGCTTCACATCATAATTCACGGCAGCAACAGCACGGCCATTGCCAACTGGCCCCCGATAAACGGCAATAGCCGGCATGTAACTGCTCCCATGCTCATAAACCGAAATGCCATTTGTCCCAACCGACAACCCCATCCCAGCATTGTAATCACCGCCGTGTTGCGCCCCAAACAGGTAACGCTGCCCGGATACTCCCCCAACATCGCCGGAACTCTCCGAGTCAATCTCATGCGACTGCGACGTGCGAAACACAACAAATAAACAGAAACTGTTGGTCGCCAAAACGCGCGGCAGTGCGAGCATGTCGTTGACCCCATCAAACCGCAGCGCTTGATTTCCTTTGAACCAGCCCTCGGAAATGGTCGGCTGCCGTGTGACGTGCGGTTGAACCGCGTGATTGCCACATCCGCTTTGATCAATCCACTGTCGAACAAACACATCTGACCCAACACGCCGAACTTGTGCAGTATCGTTCGTGTTGACTGCATCAGCACGTAGCCACAGACGAAGACCCGCGAGATTTGTCGGCCCCAATGAAGACACCGCCCCTGGTTGTCGATCCTTGCCAGATGCAAACACAACCATATACTCGCCCGGCTGCAGCGTTGCTTCCTTGAACACCCACTTGAAAGGACGGTTTCTGTCGTCCGACACCCCCCACCCGCTGAGATTGACCGGAGCATTCCCAGCGTTGAGCAACTCGAACCAGTCCGGCGAATCGCCATTTTCATCAACGGTGGACTCGCCGTTGGATGTCATCAGTTCGTTGATGACAATATCTCTCAACTGAGCCGTGGCCAGAACAGCGTGCACGCCCACTAACCACGCAAGCCCAAAACAAAGCATTCGGTTCATTAACAACGACAGATACGCCACTGATTTGACAACATCGTCAGGTCTCAAGTCTTGTACAGTTTGACGCATGACGCAACCCGGATTGGTTGCAACCCCGCAAAGCTCAACAGCCGAGACCGCCCGCCCCCGGCGCCGTTGCTTTCCCCAATGCGCTGGAGGAGCGCGGCCATTCTTGCCCGCCCACAGCCGGTCAACTTGCGGGACGCTTGATTTGCGTGATTGAAACAGGTCGTACGATCGGTCGCCGGGTCGATGCGGCCGGGGACGGCCGCGCTCCCGACACCGTTGCTTTCTCCAGCACGTCCAGGAGCGCGGCGATTCTTCGCCGCACCCAACCAGTCAGCGTTCAGGCGCCGGATTTGCTTGATTCAAACGGGTGTCAAATCGGTCGTCGGGTCGATGCGGCCGGGGACGGCCGCGCTCCCTACGCCGTAGCTCTCTCCAAGGCGTCGTCAGGAGCGCGGCGATTCTTCGCCGCCTTCGCAGCCCGGCTAACGGCGCCAGCAAAATGCGGGCTGGCATTGCAAACTTCGATGGTTCAGAATCGCACGCATAATTTATGCGCCAACCATAAACGTTGGCCGCGCATTTTGGTGCCATGAAAAAGTTCAATCGCCGTTCGTTTTGCAAGTCCGCGTTTGGATCAACCCTTGCGGCTGCCGCACTCGGTTCCCCTGCGCTGCTCGTTCGATCGCAATCCACCGAAGCAAACGCAAGCAAGCGCTATTCAATCCGTCTTGGCGGGCCTATCTTTCACGCGCCTGAGGACCCTGAGGAACTAGCGCTCGCACACCGGCGCCTGAACTACCGCGCGGCTTATTGTCCCAACGTTGACCTCGGTCAACGCGACCGGATTCAGGCCATCTCGAAGGCGTTCGAGAAACACGGCGTCGTCATCGCTGAGGTCGGACGTTGGGTTAACCTCATGGACGCCGACGCAGAAAAGCGAAAGGCTAACTTCAAGTTTGTGACCGACGGGCTCGCACTCGCAGAGGAAATTGGCGCGCTGTGCTGTGTTGACATCGCAGGGTCGTTTAACCCCACTTCATGGTTCGGGCCGCACCCCGACAACATATCCCCCCGCTTCTTTGATGCTGCGGTGGAAAACGCGCGAAAAATAATCGACGCTGTCAAACCCAAGCGCGCCAAGTTCTGTTACGAAATGATGGGCTGGGCACTACCCGACAGCCCAGATAGCGCGCTCAAGCTGGTGCAGGCTGTTGACCGCGATGCATTCGGAGTTCATTTGGACCCCTGCAATCTCATCAACTGCCCGTCGCGGTTCTATGACAACACCGGCCTCTTGAACGAGTGCTTCGACAAATTGGGGCCATGGATCGTGAGTTGCCATGCCAAAGACCTCGTATGGGAAATCGAAATGAACGTTCATTTCAAAGAGGTCAGACCCGGCGCAGGCTCTCTGGATTACAGAACATTGCTGACGCGCCTGTCGCAATTGCCCAAGCGCCCGCCCCTCATGCTCGAACACCTCCCCAATGCCGAGGAATACGACGCCGCACGAAAACACCTGCTCGAGCTCGCGGGCAAACTCGGAATCGGCGAATAGGCACTCTGCTCACTAAAACCGTGAACCACCAAACAACCTGCGACAGCTACACAGGTTCTCCAAGAGAGTTGTAGAAGGTCCAGTGCCGCAAACAAGGTACAAGTACGCAGAAACGTTGTCGTGGACCGATGAATTCCACGTGCTCTATCGTGGGCGAGAATTGTTGTGTTTTGCAGGCTGCGACTATCTCCGGTTGTCAGCACACCCAGCCGTCCGTTCCGCCATCAACGACACCCTTGCCCGCCACGGCCTCACTGTGGCCGCATCAAGGATCACAACCGGCAACCACCAGCTTTACTCGCGCCTCGAACAAGAGCTCGCGCGTTTTGCCAACGCTGAAACCGCTGTCTTGGCGCCCAACGGCTACACCGCAAATCTAATCGCCACTCAGGCCGTCGCCGGCAAAGTAACACATGTTCTCGTTGACGAACGAGCCCACGCAAGCCTGCTGGACGCGGCAAGGCTTCTCGAATGCCCAATCGCCACTTTCAAACATCGCCATGTGGACGACCTCAAACGCCAATTGAATCACTTGCCAGCCTCAGCTCGGCCGCTCGTCATGACCGATGGATTGTTCGCCGGAGATGGATCGATCGCGCCCTTGAAAGAACAAATTGCAGTTTTGCCGCCCACCGGCTGGCTGCTGCTCGATGACGCACATGGTTTCGGCGTGCTCGGAAAACACGGACGCGGCACGCCCGAATGGTCTGGTGCCCAATCAAAACAGGTAATCCAGACCGTCAGCCTGAGCAAGGCAGTCGGTGTTTTCGGAGGTGCCATCCTAACCTCACACGCGCATGCCGAGCGAATACTCAGTGGAAGCAGACTTTTTGCCGGTTCCACTCCGATGCCACTGCCGCTGGTCGGCGGCGCATTGGCTGCGCTGAAAGTGCTCAACGCCGATAGCGCGCGGCGTAAAAGGCTTGTTCACAATGCCGCCCGAATCAAGAACGCCATTCGTTCAGCAGGAATTGCTTTGCCTGACACACCAGCGCCCATCGTGTCAGTGCAAATTGACTCCGCCCCGTCCGCTGTTGACCGCTTCCGGAGACATCTGTTGGCGCACGGGATTTATCCGACCTCAGCGCGCTATCCCGGCACCGCAGCGTCGAATCGATTCCGATTTGTCATTTCAAGCGAGCATTCCGTAGAGCAGATTGATCAACTCGCAAAAGCGTTGGTGACCTTTCCCGGTCTTCGGCCGTAGCCCGCATATTTGATACCCTAACCCAGAAACCTCACCAAGCTGAAGCTGGGAATATCGTGTCTGTCACTCTATTCGCGCCGCATGCGCCAAACCCCACCAACCCCTCGCGACGATCCCCGGAGACTTCGCTCATGACGCCACAAGGCCCGCCCAGCCCGGTCCAACCCGGCCACCAAAATATCGTGTCTGTCACTCTATTTGTTCGGCCCGCACAAAACCCCCGCTAACCCCTCACAACAGTCCTCGGAAACTTCACCTCTGACGCGACAATGACTGTCCAGCCCGGTTCAACGCCCCTCCCACTGCCGATCTCACCCTTATCACCAAGCTGAACAAGCCGGCAATGACATCACGTGAAAACAATCCCCCATCGCCGATCACCTTCACCAGGCCTTCGGCATCACTCAACTCCGATCTCTGAAAACGTCCCTGCCCCCTTTTCCTCGACTTACTCCTCCCAGCCCTTACTCGATCGCTCTCACCTTCAGATCACGCAACACATAGACCTCTCCCAACAACATCCCAGGTATCTTCCTCGCTCCACTCTTCCGCTTCGGACCAAACAGCGGCCGATGCCTC
>JAAYVR010000123.1 GCA_012517065.1 Verrucomicrobiota bacterium
ACCGGTCATGCCACCCGTTTCGATCCCGCAAATCGGACCACCGAACATACACCGGTTGGGTGCGGCGAAGAATCGCCGCGCTCCTGCCTGCGCGTTAGAAGAAACACCGGCGGTCGGGAGCGCGGCCGTCCTCGGCCGCATCAACCCGACGACTGACCCTACGACCCGTTTGGATCACGCAAAATACGGCGCCCGAACATTCACCGGCTGGGGGCGGGCAAGAATGCCCGCGCTCCTGCCAGCGCGTTAGAAGAAACACCGGCGGTCGGGAGCGCGGCCGTCCTCGGCCGCATCAACGTGACGACCGACCCTACGACCCGTTTCGATCACACTCACACAAATGCGGCGCCTGAACATTCACCGGCTGGGGATGCGCAAGCAACGTGCCTGGAACCATATCGGCATAACCTACAAAACAAAGTGTCTGTCCCCATATCTGCATCCGACGCAAACAACGTGCCTGTCACTCTATTCTGCTCCGCGTTCATGGCGTCCTGCGCGAAGTGACGGGCACCCGTTGATACCGCCTCACCCCCGATGGTTCCACCGTGGTGATCGCCTTTCCGGCGGCCAAGGAAGCAAATACAGAGGAATTGACCAAACTCAGAGCCTGATAATCTCAGCGAATATGGAGGACTTTTCAGTATAATGACACGCTGATTTGTATGCCGACCTGCTCTATTCAAGAAACCAAGGGGTGCGCGGGCTAAAGGCGGGACTCTTTAACAGCCGCGGGTGCAGTTGGAAAGACTAGCCAAATGCGATTGGACCGTGTAAGGAGACAAGAAACGCTGCATGAAAACGGCTGATTCGAGATTTGGTCGGAGGGAATTCCTCAAGCAAGGATCAAGGTTGATTGGGTTGGCAGTGGCCGGTCCGGCTGTTGTGCCATGCTCAGTGTTGGGGCGCGGAGGATTTCATGCGCCTGGCGAGAGGATTGCGATGGCGTTCATCGGTTTGGGAGGGCAGGGCACGGGACATTTGCTTGGTGGGGCGTGGACGTACATTCCGGGCGGGTACATTGCGCGAAAAGACGTGCAAGTCGTGGCTGTCTGCGATGTGCGCGCGGAACGTCGGCAGAGCGCACAGCAGCGATGCAACCAGATGTATGCGCAGAAGTTCGGTCAGCCGGATTACAAAGGAGTTGAGGCATACAATGACTTCCGGGATGTGCTGGCGCGGACGGATGTGGATGCGGTGTTGGTGGCGCTGCCGTATCATTGGGCAGCGCCAATGGCTGCCATGGCTGCCAAGGCCGGCAAAGATGTCTATTGCGAAAAGCCGGTGGCGATCACGGTTCGGGAAGGGCGTAATCTTGTCGATGTTTTCAAGCGTTATGGCCGAATCTACCAGGCAGGCACCCAGCAGAGGTCCGAGTACGGCGGCAAATTCAGGATCGCATGCGAACTTGTGCGGAACGGCCGGATAGGCCAGTTAAAAGAAGTTTATGCGTACCGTTTGCCCGGGGCGTTTAATCCTGTGCCGTGGACGTCGGACGCCAGCCAGCCGGTGCCTGCTGGTTTTGATTGGGACCTTTGGCTGGGGCCGTTGCCGTGGCGACCTTACAGCGGCGAGGCCGGGCACGCTTTGCCGGGGATGTTCGTTGGTGATGTGAACTGGAGCCCGCACCATTACGACATCATCCAATGGACGATAAATCCCAACCGGTTAGCGCCGATTGAAGTCGAGTTCGAGTCGAAAGGCAGAAGCGCTGAAGAAGGCATTGTGCATTACCATTACTCGAACGGAGTGGTGGTTCATTCGAGTGCTTACCCGGGCGAAGCGGTCGGAGGCGATGGCGGCGCGTGTTTTGTTGGAACGCAGGGCAGGATCGCCGTGGACCGCGGCAGCATTGTTTCGTATCCGGCCGGGATTCTCAAAGAACCGCTCGGGCCCAATGACGAGAGAGTTTACCGAGCGAACAGTCATTCGGGTAATTTCCTTGAATGCGTGCGGAGCCGCCAACGGACAATTTGCGATCCGGACACAGCGGTTTACACGATGAACGCGATTTTGATAGGCGGCATCTCGATGATTCTTCGGCGGCGCCTGCGGTGGAATCCGGCAAGATGGGAATTCGAGAACGATGACGAAGCGAATCGGCTGTTGTCATACACGCCGCGTCCGCCGTGGCTCCTGTAATCCTGATTGAGAACCATGCAATCTTACGTGATGCGCACTGATTTCATGAAACAGACATTAGCGGCCTGCCTTGTGTTTGGGGCTTTGCAGTTCGCCCCCGTGTGGAGTCTGCGAGCCGACGCCGAGCAAGACCTGATAACAACTCTTCGTTCCGACAAGAGCGCTGTGGAAAAATGCGAAGCATGCAGGAAACTTCGTTCGGTTGGCACGGCGCGGTCGGTGCCTGCGCTTGTGGAACTGTTGGGGGACAATCGAGTGTCACAAGCTGCGCGCTATGCGCTTGAAGGGATGCCAGCCCCGGAAGCGACAGTTGCTTTGCGCCGTGCTGTCAGCGGTTTGTCGGGTGTGTTGAAGGCGGGTGTAATTGACTCGCTGGGATGGCGCCGGGACAGCGAGTCCGTGCCGTTGTTGGTGCGGCTACTGGATGACAACGATCCGACGATTGCCAGTGCGGCGGCCGGCGCACTGGGTCGGATTGGCGGCAAAGAAGCTGCACAAGGGCTCAGTGAGGCGTTGGACAGAGCAACGCCAGCGGTTAAACACAGGATTGCGGATGCGCTCTTGCAATGCGCAGATCGGCACAGAGCCGAGGGAAACCCAGAAGCGGCGAATGCAATCTACGACACGCTCATACGCCGGGTTGATTCCGACCACGTGCGTGTTGCGGCGCATGTTGGGATGATTTTGGCTGCTGGTGACCGCGTGCCGGCTGTTCTCCGAGAAGCATTGCTCGGTCGAGATGAAACGGCCCAGATGGCAGCGTTGCGTTTGGCCGGCGAGCTCGATGGCTCTTCAATTACGGGAGTCTTGACAGATTTGCTGCCAAGACTGTCGCCGGTGTTGCAGGTGGGCGTGATTGGGGCGCTACGGCAGCGTGGCGATCTTGCCGCAAGAGACGCTGTTGTTGCCGTGCTTGGAAGTCCTGAGCCGAGCGTGCGGGTTGCATCTCTGACAGCACTGGGTGTGTTGGGTGATGCAAGCGTGGTGCCTGTTTTAGTGGAGGCAGCGAAATCTTCTGACGAAGCCGTTCAAAGAGCCGCACGTGAATCGCTGGTTGCTTTGCGACATGGCGATGTGGTGGCGGCCCTTGTAACACACATCCCAAAATCCGATCCGGCAGCACAGGTTGAGATTGTCCGAACGCTGACGGCGCGGAATGAGAGATCGGCCGTGAAAGATTTGATCGTGCTTGCACAGAGTGATGCTGCAAGCACGCGGAAGGCGGCTCTTCAAGCCATTGCGAATCTTGCGGAATCGACCCATTTGGCTGCTCTTGTGGACCTTTTGGTGATGACGAAGGATGCGTCGGCCATGCAGGACGTTCAGGGCGCCGTCGAGTCAGTTGCAGAAAGGATTAGTGCCGACAGGAACCTTGACGTGACGCCGCTGGTCAAAGCGCTGGGAACGCCCGACCCCGGCACACGCAGCGCATTGTTGCAGGTCAGCGCCTTGTTCGCTCACGAGAGAATCCGGGAAGCATTCCGCGCCGCACTGAAAGACCAGAACGAACGAATTCGGGTTGCAGCGGCACGCGCTCTATGTTCAACGCGTGATCCCGAACTTTTGCCTGATCTGCTTGAACTTGCGCGAGTAACCAAAGACGCCGACATCAAGTCGATGGCGATTACGGGTTACGTCCGGCTGGTGTCAGATGAGCGGACCGGGTTCGATGTGGCAAAGCGCGCGGAATTGCTGGAACAAGTCTTTGCGCTTGCTTCACGTGCACAGGAGAAAAAGGCGGTTCTGTCGGCTTTGGCCGAAGTGGCGGACCCGCGGTCGCTTCGAATAGCTGAACAAGCTGCACGCGAGCCCGATGTGAGACGGGAGGCTGAAGTTGCGTGTTTGCAGGTAGCCACGGCTTTGGCTGGATCGAACTTTGAGCTGGCCGAGCGCGCGTTGAACAAGCTGGCTGCAGAAGCTGCAGAGGCGACCGTGCGAACAAATGCGCAGTCGGTGCTGAAACGCATGAAATCCGGCTGGCTTTGCACCGGGCCATATCGAGTTGCAGGAAAGCAGGCCCAGGAACTGTTTGACGTTGTGTTCCCGCCTGAAGAAATGAATCTGGACCGGATTGAATGGCGTCGCGCCCCGGGGTCGCCCGATCTCTCGCGCGAAGGCGAGGTTGATCTTGGGAGTGTGGTTGGGGGCGACCATTGTGTTATGTATTTGAAGACGCGCGTTTACTCGCCGAAGGATCAGGATGTGATCTTTTCGATCGGATCAGACGATGGCATCAAATTGTGGGTGAACAGCGAGCTGGTTCACGCAAACAATGCCGTGCGCGGGCTTGTTCCCGGACAAGACAGGGTAAAGGGGAAACTAAGGGCTGGTTGGAATGATTTGTTGGCGAAGATCACGCAGCACACATTGGGGTGTGGGCTGAATCTGAGGATTATTGGAGCGGACGGAGCACCAATTTCCGGGATTGTTTTTGATCCGGCGGGCGGCAGCCAGCGGTGAAGCGTCCAATATTGCCTGTTCTGCTTTGGTACACAGCGGGGGTGGTGATCGGCGCGTGGGTCGCACTGCCAATTGTCGGACTTTTCATTCTGTCATTTGTTGCTCTTGGGATTGCTTTCTCTTCGGCGCGGCTCCGACCGGTTGTGCTGGGTCCGTTGCTGTTGTTTGCAGGCGCGGCCAATGTGACGTGCAAGACGACGGTTTTGTCGCCAATCGACATTCGGCTGATCGTTGGCGAGAACATCGAGACAGCGCGGGTCCGAGGTACGATTATCCAAGCGCCAACGCACCGAATACGGTGGCGCAATGGGAAGGAAATATGGCGCACGTTGGCAGTGATCGAGGCCGATTCGATCAACTGCACCGGCACATGGCAGCGGGTGTCAGGGAGGATTGCTGCGGATGTGCCGGGTGTTCTGGGGCGGGAATACTTTTCGGGCCGGGCCGTGGAGGTGTCTGGGGTTTTGCAGCATCCGCCCGGTCCTGCCGCGCCCGGATTATTTGACTATCGCAGCTACTTGCGCTGGCAAGGCATCTATTACCGGCTGCAAACCCGTTCAACCAACAACTGGGCATTGGTTGGCAACCGCCAGGAGAAAGCGCGCCCACCACTGAGCGATCGCTTTGTGCAGTGGGCACAGAAGATATTGGCGCGCGGGTTGCCCTCGGAAGACGAACCGTTGCGGTTGTTGTGGGCAATGACGCTCGGTTGGCGGACGGCTTTGACAGACGAGGTGTCGGAACCGTTCATGAAGACCGGGACGATGCATATTTTTGCGATCAGCGGTCTGCACGTGGCGTTGCTTGCAACAATTCTTGTGGCGGTCTTACGGGTTGTCCGTGTGCCTCGGAGCGTTTGCGGCGTCATTATCATCCCAACCATCTGGTTCTACACGGCGGCGACGGGCTGGCAGGCGTCGGCGATCCGGTCGAGCATCATGATGACGGTTGTGGTTGTAGGCTGGGCGTTACGAAGGCCGGGCGATCTGCTGAACTCGCTGGCAGCGTCTGCGTTTTTGATTCTTGTGTGGGATCCGAGGCAATTGTTTCAGGCCGGGTTTCAACTGTCGTTTTTTGTCGTGTTGAGCATGGCGCTGTTGGGCGACCCGTTCATGGAGTGGATTAGAGCAACGATCCGGACCGATCCATGGGTGCCCAAGGAACTGTTGCCGGCATGGAAACGGTGGGCCATTTCGGGGCTGCGGAATACGGCAAACGCCTTTGCGGTGTCGCTGTCGGCATGGCTGGGGTCATTGCCGTTGATTGCCATGTATTTTCATCTGGTTACGCCGGTGAGTTTGGGGGCGAACCTTGTCATGGTGCCGTTGAGTGGGGCGGCGTTGACATGCAGTTTGGGGAGTTTGCTGTGCGGGGCATGGGCGGGCTGGGTATCCGAGCTGTTCAACAACAGCGCATGGTTCTGGATGCGATTGATGATGCTGATAAGCGAGAGAGCGTCTGAGCTGCCGGGGGCATATTTCCGGGTTCCGACGCCTCATGTTGGGTTGGTGTGCGCGTACTACCTGGCGTTGGTGGCGGCGGGCGTTCAAGGGCCGCGTGCGAGGCGGTGGCGCGCCGGGCTGGTTTTGGCTGCGTCCACGCTGTTTGTTGTGTTCTGCATTGGCGCGTGGAACAGGCGAGGCGAGGTCATGATTTCAATCCTTCCCATGCGCGGCGGACATGCGGTGGTGATTGATGCCCCGAGCCGGGAAAATGATCTTTTGATTGATTGCGGAGACGAACAATCGGCGGCGTTTGTAGTGAAAGCTTACCTCGAATCCAGAGGTTTTTCGATTCTGCCGTGCATGGTTCTGACACATGGCGATGTCCGGCATGTTGGGGGTGCAAGCTTGATCGCCGAGGAATTTCAAGTGGCAACAGTTTGTACCGGGCAAAACCGGTCGAGATCGCCAAGCTACAGGCAGATGCTTGCGCAATTGGCACAGGAACCGAATCGGTGGCGGCAGCTCTGCTCTGGCGACACGGTGGCAGGACTGCGAGTGGTTCATCCTGAGCGCGGCGAATCGTTGGCCATGGCTGACGACAACGCGATTGTTCTGGCCGGGGAGTTGGGGGGCGTACGAGTGCTGTTGTTATCTGATCTTGGCCCGGAGGGGCAGGCAGCATTGGTCGAGCGCGCCGAACTTGGTCATGGCGGAATCATCGTAACCGGATTGCCTTCGAAAGGAGAGCCGCTGAACGAGTCGTTGATCGAGGCAGTGAATCCTGAACTGGTGATTGTTGCGGACGCCGACTGGCCGGCGTACGAAAGGGCGGGCGACGCGGTTCGAAAGCGGCTTGAGAGGACTGGCGTGCCGGTGTTGTATTGCAGCGATGTGGGGACTGTAACGCTTCGGCTGAAAGCTGGGCGCTGGCGCCTCAGTACGATGAACTCTCCCAGCCCGGAAATCTCACCGCCTCACGGGCAGCCAGAGAAGCAGATACGGAGAGATTGATCGAACTCGCAGCCTGAGAATCTTCGGGAATCTGATGCGGATTGACATGGTGTCAGGCTCGAAGTTTAGCATGTGGTGCGGAGCTCTGCTATGAATGGTCCTTCGAATTCACAAAAGGCGGATGGGATGAGATACGCCCCAGTGGGCCGGGCACAGCCGGTATGCAAGCCGGGTGAGTTCCGGGTGGGCGCGATCGGCCTTGATCACGGGCACATTTACGGGATGTGCAATGGATTGCGCGAGGCTGGCGCGGAGATATCCCTTGTTTACGATCCTGATCCTGCGCGGGTCGCGGAGTTTTGTCGAACATACCCGGGGGCAAGAGCAGCGAGATGCGAAGAAGAAGTGTTGGAAGCGCCCGGCATCAACCTGATCGCAAGCGCGCCGATCCCGTGTTTTCGGGGGCCGTTGGGGGTGAAAGCCATGGCACATGGCAAAGACTATTTCACTGACAAGCCACCGTTCACGACCCGTGCTCAGCTCGAAGAAGCCCGGAAGATGGTTGAGAAGACGGGACGCAAGTTTGCCGTCTATTACGCGGAACGGTTGCACTCGGAGGCGGCAGAGCATGCCGGTGACCTGGTCAAGTCCGGTGCAATAGGTCGCGTGCTGCAGGTGCTGGGATTGGGGCCGCACCGGGTTAACGCACCCAGCCGCCCGGCATGGTTCTGGGAAAAGGACAAGTACGGCGGAATTTTGGTTGATCTTGGTTGCCACCAGATCGAGCAGTTCTTGTTTTATGCCGGCGCCAGGCACGCGCGAGTTCTGCACAGCAAGGTCGCAAATTACAGTCACACAAATCACCCATGCTTCGAGGATTACGGGGACGCGACATTGATTGCCGACAATGGCGCAACACAATACTTCCGTGTGGATTGGTTCACGCCGGACGGACTTCGTGCATGGGGCGACGGGCGAACGTTTATTCTTGGCACTGACGGATACATTGAACTGAGGAAATACCTCGATATTGGGCGCGAATCTGAAGGCGACCACGTGTATCTGGTGGACCGCACGGGGGAACACCATTTGCCAGTGCACGGAAAAGTCGGGTTCCGATATTTCGGTCGATTGATCCGCGATTGTCTGGAGAGGACAGAAAACGCGATGCCGCAAAGCCACACTTTTCTTGCGATTGAGCTTGCGCTCGAGGCACAGGAGCGTGCAGAGCCAATCGTTGACAATAGTTGTCATCAAAGGTAGTAATGAAACACAGAAGAGCAGCAGGAATGTTCCGGCGAATCCGATGAACACTGTACCTCACGGCGATTCGGCAGATTGGCCCTCCGGGGTCGGGGTCGGTCGCAGCCGGAAAACCGGCCGTCGAATCGGATTGATGCCTGCCGCAGCCGGGTTTTTCAAACAAGCCGCGTTCACTTTGATCGAGTTGCTGGTTGTAATCGCGATTATTGCGATACTTGCTGGGATGCTGCTGCCGGCGCTTGCGCGCGCCAAAGAAACGGGAAAAAGGACGGCCTGCCTAAACAACCTGCGGCAAATTGCGGTGGGCATGATGGTGTACGCCGAAGACAATGCGGACAAGGTCGTGGAAGCACGGTTTGGCCAGGTCCAGATTTGCCTTAACCCGCCCGAGCGCACCGCAGCAGCCACGGTTGGCCTCACAATCAGCTCGAACAAATCGCCTCAGATTTGGACCTGTCCGAGTCGCCCTGATTTTCCCCAGTATGAACGAGATTATGATCAGTGGGTGATTGGATATCAGTATTTTGGGGGGATACCGAAGTGGATGAACCCGGCGGGGACATTCGATTCGCGCAGCCCAATAAAAGCTGGCCAGTCGCAACCGGGCTGGGTTCTGGCAGCCGACGCGATGATGAAGATCGACGGCAAATGGGGTGGTGGACGTGACACAGCATTTAAAGGGATGCCGCCCCACCGGGCACGGTCAGGCGCGCCAGTCGGCGGTAACCATGTGCACATGGATGGCTCGGCGAGGTGGATCAAGTTTGACAAAACACTTTTTCTGCACAGTTGGAGCACAGGTGGCGATCGCGATGCCTACTTCTACCAAGAGGACATCGGCCCGGACCTTGAGAAACGCATAGCCAGCCTCAGGCCGCGACCTTGATAATGCTTCGGCCCCGAAATCTCACCGGTCACCCCGACAGGTGCGCCCGTGCCCTCATTCCGGTGGGATTTCCGGGTTAGCGTTCCGAGCGGACGCGGAAACGAGAAAACTGTCTGTCACAGCTCTGCCGCGCCAAGGATGACGCGCCCTGCCGTTCATGAAATCATGCGCAAGCCAAGGTGGGCGCTCCGCGCACTCCACAAACAACGTGCCTGTCCCCATATCGGCGTGACGCGGCAAACAATGTGTCTGTCCCCATATCGGCGTGCGAGTGGTTTCTCCGCAAACTTCGGCAACCGTGGATAGGAACAAGGGGCAATCTGCGGGCCACGCCGCAATCATGGGGCAAAACCCAATCAACGGCGATCATCTGATCGGACCTCGTTGTTCTGCCGGGGATCTTGTGCCATTTATGTTACACTTGGCTGATATTTCTGCCCTGTCACGTTTGTTCCGCCCATTGAACGAAGTTGCGGAGCATGTGGAGGCCGATTTCCTGGCTTTTCTCCGGGTGGAATTGAGTGCCGACAACGTTCTCATGCCAAACGGCTGAGGCGAATGTTTCGCCATAGATTGTCAGTGCGGCGACGATCGACTTGTCAACGGGCTTTGGGAAATAGCTGTGGACGAAATACACGTAACTGCCGGAGGGTACGCCGCGAAACAGAGGGCAGTCGGGTCGAACAATGTCCAACTGATTCCACCCGATCTGCGGCGTTTTTATCCCGTGCTGGGCGCTGAATCGGACGACACTCCCTTGGAAAACTGCGAGTCCAGGGGCGCGGCTGTTGAATTCTTCGCTGCGCTCGAACAAGGCCTGATACCCGACGCAAATTCCCAGAAAAGGCCGACCGCTTTGAATGAACTCGCGACAAGCAGTCACAAGGCCTTGTCGTTCCATGGCGTTCAGGCAATCGTCGAATGCGCCGACACCGGGCAGAACAAGTGCGCTTGCGCCGCGGAGTTCTTCCGGGCGCGCGATCAACTCCACGGAAGCGCCAACGTGCCGGAGGCTCTTGAACACGCTTTGGAGGTTTCCAGCTCCGTAATCAATCAACGCAATCACTGCACAACATTAGACAGTACACAGTCAAAATCAAACTCTGCTTTGCGCGGCTGCGTCTCAGATCGAGCATTTGCGCAGTGGCATAACGCGAAACGGGCTCTTGCACCTCTTTGTGCCTTGCCCGCCTCGCCACGGTGATTCTCAGGTTCGAATAATCGAGGTTTGGGTCCTGCGCCTCATCTAATCCTTGATCGAGCTGTAAAGTGTCTGGGCTGGCTATGGGGAATCCACGGCCGACACGTTTGCATTGGTTTCGCGATGGCAGGCCAGATGCGGTTGCGCTGTGCTGTGCAGTCATACGAACGAATGTTTCCGAAGTTGCGTGAAAGAACTGATTCGGCGATAAAATCCGCGGCAATGCACGAGTTTGAGCAGGAACCGCGCACGGGCGAACGTCTGGTCAAGTTTGCAGGCGACTCGGTGTGTTTTAAGCTGCGAGTTGCGAGTGGCAAGCCGTGGCCGGACGGGTGGCGCGCTTTTCTCAGAACAAACCTCGGACGCGCCGACGCTTTGCGTGAAGAAATACTGTCGGAGGTCGAGCACGGGCGTCCGCCCATCGCAAAATCATGGCACGACATTCCGATGCGATGTGCGGGGAACGTGTGGGAGGTGGAGCTGCCGCTGGTTGAGGTTGGCTATTTTCGCGCCAAGGCGTATGCGGTTGACACTCGCGGCTGGCAACACTGGCCGACCGGGCCGGATGTTGGGATCAACGTTCAGCCCAATGCATGTCGGACATGGAACATCCTTTATTGCGCATTCCCGCGAATGTTTGGTCCGACAAAGAGTGCATCGGCAACGGTCAACGAAGCGCTCGAGCACCGGCTTCGGGAATTGGATGCGCGGGGGTACACTGTCATCCCGCCCTCGGGGAAACTGCGCGACCTAGTGCGCGAACTTCCGCACATCTTCGACACGCTGGGCTGCAGGATTCTTCATTTGTTGCCGGTGAATCCGGTTCCGACGACGTACGCGCGGTTTGGCCGTTTTGGGAGCCCGTACGCTGCTGGGGACTTGCTGGCGATTGATCCGGCACTGATCGAATTCGATCGGAAAACTACAGGGGTTGACCAGTTTCGAGAATTGACGCGTGCGGTGCATGCGCGGGGCGGCTGGGTGTTTCTCGACATGGCGATCAACCACACCGGCTGGGAATCGACGCTGCAATGGCGGCATCCGGAATGGTTCATGCGAAAACACAACGGCACGTTTGTCAGTCCGGGCGCATGGGGCGTGACCTGGGAGGACCTTGTCGAGTTGGAACATGCGAATCCGGAGCTGCGACGTCATCTGGCTGATGTGTTTATTGAATGGTGTAGGCGTGGCGTGGACGGTTTCAGATGTGATGCGGGTTATTTTGTGCCGCGGGATGTATGGCGCTACATCATCGCCAAGGTGCACATGGAATTCCCGGACACGGTGTTTTTCCTCGAAGGCCTCGGCGGCGCGTGGGAGATCACGGAGGACCTGTTGACCGAAGGCGGGTTCCAATGGGCGTACTCGGAGTTGTTCCAAAACTACGATGGATTGCAGGTTTCCGGGTACCTTGACCATGCAATCAAAAAGAGCCGAAGTGTGGGGCTGCTGGTTCATTATTCCGAAACCCACGACAATCCGCGCCTGGCTGCCCGTGGGCGGGAATGGTCGCTCTTGCGAAATCGGCTCTGTGGTTTGACAAGTGTGAGTGGTTGTTTCGGTTTCACTTGCGGCGTTGAATGGCTGGCAAAGGAAAAGGTGGATGTGCATGGGAGCAGTGGCATGGCATGGGGAAACGCAGACAACATAATCCCTGAATTGGCCCGGCTGAATCGGCTTTTGGCCGAGCACCCGTGCTTTTTCGATGGCGCGCATCTCGAGCGGCTCAGCCCGCACGGTTCGCCAGTCTATGCACTCAAGAGGACATCGCGCGAAGGGCTCGATTCGGTGCTGGTGCTTGTCAACACCGATACCAGCGCACGCCAGAAAATCGAGTTGAGGACGGACCAAATTGCGCCAGCGGGGTTTCAAGTGGACCTGTTGAATCAGCCGCTGCCCAACACGGTGGTCAAAGGGGACAAGGCCGTGTTCGACCTCCCACCTGCTTCGGCTTACTGCCTTGCGGGGACAACGTCGCCGCACGGACTCAGTGGTGAGGCATACAGAAGACGATGTGCAGCACGCGCAATCGCGCTGAGCATTTTGAAAAGGCATGTTCCACCGGAGCTCATCAACCCTGCTGAAATTGACGCGCTTGCCGACCGGGTGGGACACGATCTTGCCGGCTTTTTGAGTGCTGCGACGTACCTCGAGGAAAGCTTCGCCACCGCAAACCAAAAACAAACTTCCTGTTCTGCGGAATCAACCGACAAGGCAGGCTCTCCGGTTTTGCTCGAAAAACTCGAAAAGGCGCGGGGACTGTTCCCGCGTGTGGTTTGTTGGACGGTTTCCGACAGCAGGCGGGTGACGCTTGTGCCGACGGATCACTGGCTGTTGATTGAGCATTCGAGTCCTTTTCATGTGAACATTAAAGCACAGGATGCGACAGTTCATTGGCAGGCCCGCTCTGAACGAATTGGGAACAGGCATGTGGCGTGTTATCCGCCACGTCGAAACGCAGGCATGGCGCTGTTGCGGTTTGAGAGTTATGCAGACAAACCTGCTGAGACGACAGCAGCAATTGAGTTTCTGGACACCTCGACGAAAGCGGGACCCGTCAAAGTGCGATATCCGGAGGACAGAATTGTGCTGCTCACAAACGGTCGGGGTGCAATGGCGCGTTTCTGCCTTGATTTTGGCGCGGTCAGATCGAAGTACGACTGTCTCCTTGGCGCGAATCTGAGCGCAGAACATCCTGCCGACCGACACGTTTTTGCGAAGCGTGCACGCGTGTGGGCAAGTGCTGACGGTTTTCTGTCGCCGTTGGATGCAAGGCATCTGGTGGATTTCGATCCCGGCCCGCCTGCACGCTGGATGTTTCACGTTCCAGCGGGTGATGGGCGGCTGGTTGGGGTTCTCGTTGAGGCGTGCATGTTGGAAGGTCGGAACACAACTGTGCTGAGGTTTTCAAGGCTCGCACCCGGCAACATGCGCCACCAGACAAAACACGCAAACCAAAGCGGGCCCGGCCGGACAACACCCGTTCACGACGTGCGACTGACGGTGCGGATCGACATTGAAGACCGCAATTTTCATCAGGAAACCTTTCGGACTCCCGGCGCAGAACATCATTTTGCAAGCCACTGCCGCCCGATTGAATCCAAACACGCGGCGAATTGGGAGGGCCCATGCGCGTACATTGGCTTCGAGTTTTCGCCTGCGGCAGACCGCCAATTGCGCGTTTGGGCAATGCGCACCAGCAGCCAGGAAAACACCCCCACCAACTGCCTCGCAGCACCCGGGCAGTCAACGCTCATGGCATACCATCCCGAGCCGGAATGGTGCGAACGCATTCCGCATCCTGTCGAAGCAACTCGCGGGTTAACAGCCGAAGGCGCAGCTTACAGCCCGGGATGGTTCGAACTCTCACTGGGAGAAGACGAGAGTGTTCACGTAGTCGCCTGCGCTGACTCGACCGACCCGGCCGCAGATGAAATTCAACGTGGTTTCGGAGCCGGTGCCGGCGAGCCGCAACGGCATTCGCGCGTGACCACTTTGGACTTGCAAACCACGCTGACAACTGCGGCGAAGAGCTTCCTGGTACGCCGAGGTTCTGCGTGGTCTGTAATTGCCGGTTATCCGTGGTTCCTCGAATGGGGGCGGGATTCGCTCATAGCTGCGCGCGGGCTGATTTCACTCGGGTGGCTGAAAGAAACCGAGAGTTTGCTCACATTGTTCGGACGATTCGAGAAGGACGGGACATTGCCAAACATGCTCATCGGGGAACACGGCGGCAACAGGGATTCTTCGGATGCGCCCCTCTGGTATGGCCTCGCTTGCGATGAATACGCGCTTGCTTTGGCCGCGCCTGACGGTTCGGCCGGAACCACGCGGCCCTCGAGTGCAGAGTCGTTCTACAGGAAGAAAATCGATTCAACCGGCCGGAGCATTGTTGATGTTCTCAGATCGATCGCCGGCTCGTACCTGCGCGGCACGCCGAACGGAATCAGGGTGGACCCGAGTTCAGGGCTGGTGTGGAGCCCGAGCCACTTCACGTGGATGGACACAAATTTCCCGCCATGCTCACCGCGAGAGGGTTTCCCAATCGAAATCCAGGCTCTTTGGATTCGGCTGCTCCGACAATTGGAAAACCTGAATGTGCCGCCCGTTGCCGAACGCTGGGGTATTCTTGCCGACCGCGCACTCGAATCGATGGACCGGTTGTTCTGGCTCGAAAAGAAAGGGTGGTTCGCTGATGTATTGCTTGCTCCGGCTGGTCAACCTGCCACCGCGGCGCGCCCTGACGAGGCGTTAAGAAGCAACTGCCTAATACCCATTGCGCTCGGCCTGCTCAAAGGCGGCAAAGCTCGCATGTGCGTTGCCGCTGCACAGCGCCATTTGTTGGTGCCGGGCGGACTTAGGTCGCTTGCTCCACTACCCGTCAGCCCGCCTCTGCCAATTTACGGTCCCGGTGGGCAATTGTTGAATGACCCGGACAACCCGTACTTTGGCAGATACGAAGGCGACGAGGATACTCGCCGGAAACCCGCGTACCACAACGGGACGGCGTGGGTCTGGATGCTGCCGGTGTTTTGCGAAGCGCTTGCGCGGGCATGGGACTTCGAGCCCGCCGCCGTATCTGCGGCAATGGCATACCTGTGCAGTGCAAAGCGCCTCTTGCTCGAGGGATGCGTCGGACAACTCCCCGAAATCATGGACGGCGACGCGCCTCACACGCTCCGCGGATGCGACGCTCAGGCATGGAGCGTGACTGAAACTCTGAGGGTATTGAGAATTCTCGAGGCCGATCAACCACTGTGACGCCGCCCGAGTAGCTTGAAAAGTGCACAGCCCCCTAACCCGGAAATCTCACCGCTCACCCCCTCGGATTCGCCCGTGCCTTCACTCCGGTGAGATTTCCGGGGCCCGCATATTCCTTGGTTGCTTGAAGACACCCGTTTCGCAGACTGCTCAGGGTATCAAATATGCGGGCTAAGGCAGGACCCGAACAGCGGCGGGCGCGACATCGCCCCATGCGCCGGGCAACCGATCACTGTTCGGGTTCCGTATTTACGCGGAAACTAGAACACTGTCCGTAACAGCTCCGGAGCGCCAACGATGCCGCGCTCTGCCGTTCATGAAACCGTGCCCGAGGCAGGGGAAGCGCTCCGCGTACACCACAAACAACGTGTCTGTCCCCATATCGGCATCCGAGGGGTTCCTCCGCAGACTTGGGCGGCGGCCGATTGGAACAAGAGGCAATTTGCGGACCACACCGCAATCCGGGGACAAGACCCAAACAACGAGCCTGTCACTCTATTTGGTCTGTTGGGACGCAGGATGCCACAACCCAGTTCGGCAGTCCGACATCGCCGGGATGTCAGCGAGGCGCCATGGTGAAGTGGGGAGCTTCATTGGAGGAGTGCGTCACCATTGCGGCCTGTCTCCCGGAAAACCCCCAGCCCGGAAATCTCACCGGAATGAACCTCGGGGTATCTTGGGCAGGAAACCGGTGAGGTTTCCTGGTCCGAGAGGTTCTACCAAACCCTGATGTTTGTCCAGCCGTGGCGGAGCGTTTCGAACGGACCCGGGCGCGGGTTTGTCGCGTTTCGCGCCTTCCCCAAATAGTCGATGTCGATTGCCAACGGGGAATCGTCCGGGGCAACGTACGGCACCTTGGATACCCGGGGTTTGCCCAACAGTGCGCTGGTAACCGGGGAAGTCCGCGATCGCAATACGGCTTTATCCAAGGCGATCTCGAGTTCGACGCGGCCCCGTTTTTGCACGAGCGCAGGCTTCGGATCGAACTCGTTCAAAACGATCGCATCCGGTTCGTTTTTCCATGGGCGGGCTCCGTTCAGATAGACATTGCCGCCGGTCATGATTGGGAATTCGCGCCAGTCATAGACCCACAGGCCGTACCCGCCGCTCCATTGTGGGTCTTTGGAAACGGATTGTTCGGCAGTTGCGGTTGCGCGGCCCTTGCCAATGAAGATGTTGTTGAAAAACCGATCGTCGCCGCCGTGGATGTTGGTCAGTCCGGCCACCGCCGTGCTGTGGGCCGGGTGCCACGGCGTTTCGCGGCTGAGTTCGGGTCGGCTGATTATTCGGCCGGCGAACAGGTTGTGCGCGTAAGCGCCGCCTTCAGACATATCAAGCAAGCTGACCTGTGAGAGAAACAGGTTGTTGTCCACGAGAAACGGTCCGTGGTTGACCTCGACGAACAAATCCTGGCCAGAGTTATCATGGAACAGGTTCCGGGTAACGCGAGTACCCTGGGCCATCCAATCAAGCCATAGCCCGAGGCAGGTTTGATAGATGTGATTGTCGCGGATCGTGGTGTCGATCGCAGCGTGAAACTTGATGCCCGCCATTTCAGCCCCGGAGAAGAGCCTGCGCACATGGACGTGATGGATGGTGTTGCCGGAAACTGTGCTGAAGGCCGCGCCAAGGCTTCCCACGATCCCAGCCTGCTCGCAATGCGAAATCGTGTTGTTGCGCACTATGTGGTGGCCGATGGTGTCCCTGTTCCAACCGTTGGCAAGGGCACGCTCGATCGTTTTCACGTACCCTTCGGCGGTGTTCGCCGAGGTGTTGTCGTATTGATCGCCGTACTTGCCAAGAGAAATGCCGGAGCAAACCGAGTGGCTGATGACGTTGTTCTCGATAATCCAGCCTTTGCTCCAATGGGTCCCGATCAAGCCGATCTGTTCAGCGGTTGGTGGCGCCCACGGCGTGGCTGCGTGGCGCATGATGAAACCCCGCACGGTGATGTAATTCCGACCGGGCCGGTCAGGATAGAAAACCGTGCGCCGGACATTGATCTCGACCAATTGCTTGTTCGGGTCAACGCCCGGGAACTGGGCCCAAATTGTCGTGTTCGAGCCGTCCACTTTTGTGAACCAGAGCGCACTTGGCACCGACGCCGGCTTTCCGCTCTTGAACACCAGGCAAACAGTCCTGACGCCGCGCACAGGCTTGGTCTTGGCCGTGAACGAAGACCACGACTGCCAATCGCCGGTGCCGGAGACAACGCAGGTCCCGAGCAATTCGCCTTCGGGATTGTCCAAATGCACCTCAATCAACCCCCCTTGCGCCGCCGACGAAGCGCGGAATTCGATCTGCCTCGTGCCTTTGCCAAAATCGACCCGGTCGTATCGCACCCAATCGCCGTGCTCGATCCATCCGATGCATTGGCCGCCTTCGGAGCATTGCGCAGTTTGAACCCCCTGCTGCGCAGCAAAATCGGCCGCCGCAATTTTGCTGCCGCGACCGGTGTTTGCGACAGGCCGGAACCACGCCACGTTCAGCAGGTATTGGCCGACCCCGCCCGAGGCGGTCTTGCCCCGGCCGAACAACTCGTCCAAGCTGGCGGCTTCTGTCAACCACTCGCCGTTCAGATACACAGCGCCGGTGTGATGCTCGCGGCCTCGCGGATCAAACCAATCACCGCGAATCAGGTCTTGGTAGGGATTGAAATCCCCAAAGAACGTGTTCGGGATGACCACCTGCCAAACGTCGCCTTCGACCTTTTTCCAACCGCCGATGACTTCGGAGCCTTTGATCTCGACCTTTGCCCCAGGAGCTGCCTGATACACGATTCGGCGCATGTCTGATTCGCCGCCGCGCGGTGGGTTGACTCGCTCGCGGTACACCCCTTCGTGCACGGTGATCACGTCACCGGGCTGTGCGACCCGAGCCGCAGCAGAAATCGTCTTGAAAGGGCGGCGCGCCGACCCGTCGTGCCGATCGTCGCCAATGCGTGCGGACACGTGAAACTCGGCTGCCATCAGCGGGAGAAGACCACCAGTCATCCAGACACAGAATAAGATGGAGATGGAACGCATGCGCAAGTTTTTGGCTTGAACCGGCTTCAAGACAAGCAGTTTCGTGCGGCAAACTTCGGAAATAGAGGGACAGGCTCGTTGTTTGGGTTTTGCCCCCGGATTGCGGCACGCCCCGCAGATTGTTCCTTGTTCCAATCCGCGGTTGCCGAAGTCTGCGGAGGAAGCTGTCGGGCACCGATATGGGGACAGGCACGTTGTTTGGGCACAGAAACAAAGCGGCAGCAAGCTGCCGCACTCCAAACGCTTCGCGCCGACCAACGCCCACTGCTTCCGCGGCAGCGCGTGAAAAACCATCGGGATCAGCAGCGAGATCGAATGCGGCCGCATGGGGACAGACACGTAGTTGGTTCGGAGCGGCGCAGATCGCCCCTTGGGGAAGGCTAAAAGGGCTGGGGTACCATAATCAGGACCAGAAAGCTTTCAGTTTTCCGCGTAAACGCGGAAGTCTGGCAGCGATGGGTTTTTCTGCGCATTGGGCGATGCCGCGCCCACGGCTGCTAGGGTCCCGCCTTCAGGCGGCTTTGAAACGAGCATTCATCGAGCAGTAATGCCTCTGAACGTTCCACGTTGAGCGTTGTACGTCGAACGTTCTCAAACAGAAGACCAAACTGATCAAGCTATCGACACTTTCAACGTCCAACGTACAACGTTCAACCCGCAACGTTCAACTGGGCCGCGGGTTTGCCAACCGAGTGGCGTTGTCCCCCCACGGCCGTTAGAGTCCCGCCATTAGGCGATAGAGTTTCATGTGGTCGGGAGTTACTCCGGTAGCGCTGCGTTCGCCGGGGGGGCTTGATCGGGGCGCTTTTCCCAGCGACGTAGTCGCAGCAGATATTTCGGAGCGGGCCGTGGCTGGGAGTCCGCATAAGGCGGGCGCAGGAATCTGGGCAGTGGCCGTGGGGCAACTTTGGTTCCGGCTACGCGGGCCTGGGAAATATGCGGGCTGAAGGCGAGACACGTGACCGTGGTTGGGGGGAACCACAACTAATGCCACCGGCCTGCGCGGATGGACCCAATATGTGGTGGGGATGCCGTTCTGTGCTGCTATTTTTCGGTTGCTATTATGGGGCCGAAAGGTGTATCATCAGGCATGTTGGTCCGGGTAGGCTGAATGAGTCCGGGCCGGCGCTGTTATGAGCTGCCGAGATGATCTCGAGCGGCGGTCCTGCATAATCTGTGAGTGATACTGTAACCGAGAAATACGACGCATCGAAAATCGACAAGCTGGAAGGGCTTGAAGCGGTTCGGAAACGGCCGGGCATGTACATTGGCGACCCGGACGAGCGTGGTTTGCACCACTGCGTTTTCGAGGTGCTGGACAATTCAATAGACGAGCATCTTGCAGGTTTCTGCAAACGCATCGAAGTAACACTGCACGTCGATGGGTCATGCTCTGTCGGGGACGACGGGCGTGGCATTCCTGTTGACATTCACCCGCGGTGGAACATGCCGGCGGTTGAGTTGGTTTTGACCAATCTGCACGCTGGCGGCAAATTTGGCCAGGGCGCTTACAAGTATTCCGGCGGGCTGCATGGCGTGGGCGCAAAGTGTGTGAACGCGCTTTCGGAGTGGTTCAAGGTTGAAGTGTACCGGGATGGCAAGGTTTATTACATGGAGTTCTCCCGCGGCAAAACCACTCGCAAGCTCGATGTCATAGGAAAATCAAGGCACACTGGCACGTTGATCACTTTCAAGCCCGACCCCGAGATTTTCAAGCTCACAACCGAGTTCAAGTTTGATTTGTTGGCAACGCGGTTGCGCGAGCTCGCGTTTTTGAATCCGGGCCTGGAAATCATTCTCACAGACGAACGGGCGGAAAACAAGACCGAGCGTTTCTTCTACCGGGACGGGATCGAGGAATTCGTGCGGCAGCTCGGGCGCAGCAAACAGGTCATTCATCCCAAACCAATCGCCATTTCAGCCAAACGCACGGTTAAGGTTGAAAACCGCGACGAGGACGTTTTTGTCGATTGCGTGCTGCAGTACAATGACGGCTACAGCGAGCAGCTCCTGTGCTATGCGAACTCGATCCCAAACCCGGATGGCGGCACGCATTTGACCGGCCTTCGATCGGCGCTTACACGGGCAATCAACCAGTACGCCCGCGCAAATGACCTGCTAAAAGAGAAGGATCCGCAGATCACGGGTGATGACGTGCGCGAGGGCTTGGTGTGTGTGCTCAGCGTCAAGCTGCCCAACCCAAGGTTCGAGTCCCAGACAAAGGTCAAACTCGTCAACACCGAGGTCGAGGGCATCGTGTCATCGATCGTGTACGATGGTCTGATGACATACTGGGACGCGAACCCGAGCGTTGGGCGCAAGATTGTCGAAAAATGCCTGATGGCGGCACGCGCCAGAGAAGCCGCGCGAAAAGCGCGTGAGACCGTCCGGAAAAGCGCGATGACCGGTGGCGGTCTGCCGGGCAAACTGGCCGATTGCTCGGACCGAGATCCGACCAACACCGAGTTGTACATTGTCGAGGGCGACTCTGCAGGCGGCTCTGCCAAACAGGGCCGCGACAGACGGTTTCAGGCCATCCTTCCCATTAGAGGCAAACTCATCAACGTCGAGAAAGCGCGGCTCGAGAAGGTTCTGCAAAACGCCGAAATCCGCACCATGATCACCGCCATCGGAACCGGCATAGGCGATGGCGAAAGCGAGGGTTCTTTTGACATCTCGCGCCTCAGATACCACAAGATAATCATCATGACCGATGCAGACGTGGACGGGTCGCACATCAGAACCCTGCTGTTGACGTTTTTCTACCGTCAAATGCCGGAGCTGATAAAGCGCGGTTACATCTACATTGCCCAGCCGCCCCTCTACCAGATCACCCGCAAGAAACGGGTCGAATACGTCGAAGACGACGCCCAGTTGAACAGGATCCTCATCCAACTGGGCACCGAAGATGTCCGCCTCAGAAACCTTGCCGACGGCAGGGAATTGTCCCAAAAACAACTTGCCGAAATCCTCGAATTGTTGGTGTCGCTCGACAAGTACGCCAACGCCCTGCGCCGTCACGGAGTCGATTTTGCCGACTATGTCGAGCATCGCAAGCCGGGCTCGAACGAGTTGCCGCGCCACCTCGTCAGGCTCCGAGAGGGCAACGAGGAAAAGGTCATCTACTTCAATTCGGAAGATGAACTGCGCGCGTTTGGCGAGGCAAACCCCGACCTGCGCCTCTTCGGGAAGGAAGATGCAGAAGGCAACGGCGAAAAGCCCGAAAGCGAAAAAAAGAATGGTCAGGCGCACTCGTCACGCCGCGCGCGCCACGTCGAAGTGCACGAAAGCAAGGCGATAGAGGACCTTTTGATGCGCCTTGCACGAAAGGGATTCAGCGTGGACCATTACGCTGCTCAAGACCGCCCGTTGTTCGAGTTGATCGAGGGCGAAGGCGAGCGCGCCCAGGTCAAACCCATCTTTTCGATTCCTGAAATCCTCGCCGCAGTCAAGGAAGTGGGCAAACGCGGGTTGCAGATCAAGAGGTTCAAGGGTCTGGGCGAAATGAACCCGAAAGAGTTGTTCGAAACCACAATGAACCCCGCCAAACGTCGGCTTCTCCGTGTGGACCTCACGGACGCCGTCGAGGCCGAGGAAATGTTCACCAAGTTGATGGGCGACGAGGTTGAGCCGCGCCGTCAATTCATCGAAGACAACGCGCTCAATGTGCGTTTTCTTGATGTTTAGGATTGAGTGCCAATGCCTGATCAAGACGAATCTTCACCAGCTCCACCGGAAACAAAGCGCGGCGAGGGCTCGCTCTTTGCCACCAATGAAAGAGTCGAGGCAATCAATGTCGCCGAGGAAATAAAAAGCTCATTCCTCGACTACTCGATGTCGGTGATCATTTCCCGCGCACTGCCCGACGCGCGCGATGGACTGAAGCCGTCGCAGCGTCGCCTGTTGTACGCGATGTTCCACGACCTCGGGTTGCTGCCGACCCGCAAGCATCTCAAGTGCGCCCGCATCGTCGGCGAAACAATGGGTAAATACCACCCGCACGGCGATCAGGCGATCTACCCCACGCTTGTGCACATGGCACAGCCATGGGCAATGCGAGAACCGCTCGTCGATGGCCAGGGCAACTTCGGATCCGTCGAAGATGACCCGCCCGCTGCAATGCGGTACACCGAAGCCCGCCTCACTGCCCTCGGCGCAGCGCTCATGGACGACATCGAGAAGGACACCGTCGATTTCGTTCCGACCTACGACGAGGAACACGAGGAACCTGTTGTTTTGCCGGCGGCCTTCCCAAACCTCCTCGTCAATGGTGGAACAGGCATCGCGGTCGGAATGGCCACCAACCTGCCCCCGCACAACCTCGGCGAAGCCATCGACGCCATTTGCGCGCAAATCGACAATCCCGACATTTCGGTCGATGAGTTGATGCGGTACATCAAAGGGCCGGATTTCCCAACCGGCTGCATGGTGTGCGGGCTCGAGGGCATCCGCGATTATTTCAGGACCGGACGCGGCACGATCAAAATCCGCGGCAAAGTCGGCGTCGAACAGCTCAAGGGGGGCCGCGAACAAATCGTCATCACTGAAATCCCATACAACGTCAACCGCGCCCAACTGGTCGAACGCATCGCCGAACTCGTCAACGAGGGTGAAATCAAGGAGCTGGCAGACATAACCGCAGTCCGGGACGAATCGGACGAAAACACGCGCGTGGTAATCGAACTCAAACGCGATGCCGTCCCCAAGGTTGTCATCAACAACCTTTACAAACACACCGCCCTTGAAACCAGCTTTGCAGTCAACGCGCTTGCAATTGACCACGGCCGCCCCAAAACGCTCAACCTGAAAGAGCTCATCAATTGCTACATCGAGCACCGCCGCGAGGTCGTTTTGCGCCGGACAAGATTCGAGCTCCGCAAAGCCGAGGAACGCGCCGAAGTGCTCGAAGGTTACCTTGTCGCAATAGCCAACCTCGACCAGTTCATCCGGATCATCCGCGGCTCGCGAACGCGCGAAGAAGCGCGCGTCAAACTGCTTGCCTTCGAGTGGCAACGGCCAATCGTCGAAGGATGGGGCATCGTAATTCGCGATGAAGCGCGCATCGTAAATGGCAGATATGCGCTCACCGAACGGCAGGTGGACGCCATCCTCGAATTGCGGTTGTACCAACTCACAGGATTGGAAATTGACAAGGTCGATGCCGAGTATCGCAAGCTCCTCGAGACAATCCGCGATCTCCTCGACATTCTCGCAAAAGAAGCCCGCGTTCTTGAAATCATAAAGACCGAGCTGCGCGCCATCCGTGAAAAACATGCCACCCCACGTCTCACCGATCTGGTTCCTGACGAGGGCGAAATAGCCATCGAAGACCTCATCGCCAACGAGGGCGTCATCATCACAATGACGCACAACGGGCTCATCAAACGGACAAACATCAGTTCCTACCGCGCCCAGCGCCGCGGCGGCAAGGGCGTAATCGGCATGGCAACACGCGACACGCCCGTGGTCGATGGCGAAGCACCGGATTTCATCGAACACTTGTTCACTGCCAGCACGCACGATTATCTGATGTTTTTTACGAACACGGGCCGGGTCTATGTCGAGCGCGTGCTCGAAGTGCCCGACATGGGCCGCGCAGCCAAGGGCCGCAGTATTGCCAATCTGCTTGAACTGCAGCCGGACGAAAAAATCGCTGCAATGATCCCCATAAACAGCAAAACCGGCCCTAACAAGGAAGACATTACCTGGAAACAGCCTGGTTACGTGTTGTTCGCCACCCAGAAGGGCACCGTCAAAAAAACCGCTCTCCCGGAATTCGCCAACGTCAGACGCGGCGGAATCATAGCCATAAACATCGAACCAGGCGATACGCTCATCGATGCCAAGCTCACCACCGGAGAGAACGAGGTCGTGCTCATCACTCGCGAAGGAATGAGCATACGATTCTCCGAGGAAGACGTCCGCCCAATGGGCCGCCCGGCCACAGGTGTCAAAGGAATCGAGCTTGAAGAAGGCGACAGCGTGGTGGCTTTGGCCGTGGTGGATGCGGACGCCACGTTGTTGGTTGCGGGCAGCAACGGACTCGGCAAACGCACCAGCTTCGATGAATACCGCAGCCAGAACCGCGGCGGAAAAGGCATAATCACCATGAAAACTACCGAGCGCACCGGCGGTGTCGTCGGCGCTCTTACAGTGCGCGAGACCGATGAGGTAATGTTGATAACTGCCGGCGGCCAAATGGTGCGCATATCGGTCAAAGATGTCCGCCAGACAAGCCGCAACACCCAGGGCGTCAAACTCATTGACCTCGAGGAGAATGACAGGCTTCAGGCAATCGCACCAGTGATCAGTGAGGAGACCAACGGCGATGACAGCCAGGGCGGCACGGCGTAGCAGCCGTTTGTAAGGAACCTGCACCGGACCATTTCTTGCATGAACCGTATCCGGCTACTTTCCGAACAGGTGGCCAACCAGATCGCCGCTGGCGAAGTAATCGAACGGCCCGCCAGTGTCGTCAAGGAACTGGTCGAGAATGCCCTCGACGCCGCAGCATCGCACATTACGGTCGAAGTCCAAGCCGGAGGACGGAGCTTGATTCGCGTGACCGACGACGGCGTCGGAATGAGCCGCGACGATGCTTTGCTCTGTTTCGAACGGCACGCGACCAGCAAGATTCAGCGCGCCGAAGACCTGAACGCAATTTCCTCAATGGGATTTCGCGGCGAAGCCTTGCCAAGCATCGCCAGCGTCAGCCGGCTCTCCCTCACCACGCGTGAGAAAGACAATGATTCCGGTGAAGCAACCCGCGTCCAAATCGAAGGTGGGCGAATCATCGCGGTCCGCTCCGCAAGCGGCCCGCCCGGCACTTGCGTCGAGGTCCGACAGTTGTTTTTCAATCTCCCGGCACGACGAAAGTTCCTGCGAAGTAACGACACCGAACGTGCCCACATTCAGCATTATCTGCTGTTGGCAGCGCTGGCGTTTCCAGAGGTCGGGTTCACATTCGTCAACGACCAGCGCCTTGTTTGGCAGTTGCCGCCACTTCCCATGCCCAACTCCCCCGAGGCGCGCCTGGAAGCATTGCGCGAAAGACTCCGTGCCTTGTACGGCGCCGACCTCAGTCTCGTCCCAGTAATGGCCCGCGCCAACCTGCATCCGTCCGACACCCCTCAGACCGAGGAATCCGATGCCACCAACGCGCCTTCGCTTTCTGAGCTGTCGGTCTGGGGATTCATCGGCGCCCCCGGCGTTTCGCGCGCCACACGCGAAGACCAGCACTTATTTGTCAACCGCCGCCCAATCGAACACAGAGGCCTCAACTTCGCTCTCGCGGAAGGTTACCACACCGCTCTGATGAAAGGGCGTTACCCCGTCTGCTGTCTCTTCCTCGAACTCAATCCGGCCGAAGTGGACGTGAACGTCCATCCGGCCAAACGCGAAGTCCGGTTCCGAGCCGAATACGCAGTGCGCGCAGCCGTCACCGACGCCATCAGACAAGCGCTCATTGGTTGGCACGCTCGCCAAGGCACTTTCGGCCAAATAATCTCCAAAACCACTCCTATTCCTAGCGAGCCATCCCACGCGCAGAGTCCACCAACCCAGCCGGTCACCGGGCCCCAATCAGACACGGCCAAGCCAGCCGCACCTGCTCAGCCGCGTCCACCAGAAACGCAAACCCTGCCAACCCCCACCCCCAAAGCAACACAACATCCCAAACAGGCGGAGCATAAAACAGAACCAACCAGTACCGCAGCGCCCGCCGAACCCAAAGATGTCCCGGCCTCAACACCAAAAACTGACGCCGCCAAACAAAGCAGTTCAGACCAGATTACCACCTCGACACCTGACAAAACCGGCCCTTTTGCTCCCGCTCAGTCCGGTTCAACCACCCCGCAAACCACCGCCGGTCCAGTGCCCCTGCTTGCGGTCCCGCTTCGGATGGTTGGTGTGATCGGGCGCCTCTACGTCTTGTTCGAATCCGACCGCGGCCTTGTGTTGCTGGACCAGCACGCGGCGCACGAGCGCGTCTTGTACGAGCAGATGCTCAACCGGCTTCAGCAAGGCCAGGCCCCAAGCCAGCGGCTGCTCCTGCCTGCGACAGTTGAACTCTCGCCTCGCGACGCTCAATTCGTCAAAGAACAGCTTGCGACCTTGAATCGCCTTGGGATTGGTCTTAGCGAATTCGGTGAAAACACGTTTCTGCTTGATGCTTTGCCGCCTTACGTGAAAGCAAAAGAAGCGCGTCAGTTCGTCATCGAAGTAATTGACGAACTCAAAGCAACCGGCCAGGCCGTCAACGCACTCCGCCTGGGCGAAGAAATGATCGCTCGCACCGTCTGCAGACACGCGGTCAAAGCCCACGACCCGCTCGATCTGTCCGAACTCGAAGCTCTCGTGGCAGAATTGCGGCGTTGCACAATGCCGTACACATGCCCGCATGGACGCCCAACCCTCATCGAAATCAACTACCGCGAAATAGAAAAGAAATTCGGCCGCGTGACTTGACACCTGCAGCCTCGGCACTTCTCTCAGCCGCGTCCAGTCCCGTTGGTCTCCCGCGCACGCGATTTAGCATGCGCCGGATGAAACAGTTCTTCACCCCTCAGCCCCGTCATCCGTTCGATCCCCTTCAGCATCGTGAACAGAATGTAAAACACCGCTGCACCCGCCGGCACAACCGTCGTCGGCCATGTCCACAACTGCAATTTCCCAAGTTGCCGCGCGAATTGTTCCGTCCCCGATTCAGCCGGCAAAAGCCATAGCGCAAGCAGAAAATTGGCTGTGCCGCTGACCACGAACGGCACAGCAAGCCACCACGACGCCCACGCCAGCAACCGTTCAAACTCGGGCTCCTTCCCGCGCATCTCCAGCGCGTTCTGGATGCGATCGGTGTTCAGGACCTGGTCGTTGTAAAGCAGCGTCCGCACCAGAGGTTGCCGTGTGCGCAGCGACAACGGTATGGCAAGGCCCACGACGACAGGCAACGCCGCTTCTTTGAAAGCAAACCAAAAACCGTTCATCTCCATAAGGCCAAGACCGCCCGTCAGCAGCGTGCTCACGAAACCCACCACCGAAAGTGAATTGAGGGTTTTGCGTTTCAGGATGTCGTACAGGCCATAGCCAAACGGAAACAAAAGCGCCACAACAAGACCGGCTTTCGGCCCAAGCAACGTCCGCCTCGCAAACCACGACAGTATCACCGCCGGAATCACCGCGTTGAAAAGCAGATTCAACCAGAGGTTCTCTGATTTCCGCCGCGGTTTGACGTTCTCACACCCAGTCATGTGGCAAAAAGCACACGCCGATGATTCCTTCAACCAGTAACCGGCTTCAACTGAAAAGATAAGATTGCAACGCGCCGTGCAGGGCGCGCCTCGCCGTCCACGAACGAGTGCGTGAGGCAGGGCGGACGCCCCGCGCATGCCACAAACAACGTGTCTGTCCCCATATGGCCTCATTCGATCTCGCCGCTGATCCCGCTGGTTTCTAACGTGCTGCCGCGGATGCATTGGGCGTTGGCAGGCGCGAAGCACTTGGAGTGCGGCAGCTTGCTGCCGCTTTGTTTCTATGCGCAACCAACGTGCCTGGAACCAGATCGGCATGAGGCCGCAAACAAAGTGGCTGTCCCCATATCAAGCCGCGAGAAATTCCCCACGGGCTTGGCCCGCATGTTTCATACCCTGAGCAGGCTGCGAAACGGGTGTCTTCAAGCAACCAAGGAATATCCGGGATCCATGAATCTCACCGGAATGAATCTTTGGGTGTCTTGGTCTGGTCAGGCCGTGGGATTTCGGGCTACGGCACGCTCGCCAATAGAAACTGAATGGCGTTTTTCACGTCACGGTTTGCGTGATCCAGCTCGCGCGCAAGCGGCCCAATAAGGACTTCTGCTGCCTGTTCCGGAATTTCCCCGCCAGGTTCAATGGCAATTGAAGCGCTTTTCCCAGAAGAAGCGCGTTCACCGATTCGGATCAGGGTGAAACACAAAGCGGCGACAACGAGCAGAGCAGCAGACAAAGCGGTCGAACTTCTCCACATGCTTCGGGCCAAATTGGATTGCGGCGACGCACCTGCTGCGGCCTCGCGGACGCGTTGCATGATCGAGTCGTGCAGGTCCGCGGGCACAGCCCGCTTTCGGCTTGAGGACTGGAGTGCAGATTCAATCGGGTCCATGGTTGTCTTGTTGCTCACATGGTTTGATTTGGCGCTGTCCAGGATAAACCATCCGGCATATGTGGAATCTCCGGGCGCGCAGGGGTCCGTATCCCGCCTCCGTTGGGTTTCAAACCTCGAGCCTTCAGGCAACGAGCCAACATCCTGCGCGCCCTAAACAACTGCACTTTGATGTAAGTCTGAGGCCGGCGCATCACCCGGGCGATATCGTGCACGCTCATGTTCTCGGCATAATGAAGCCAAAGAGTCTGGAATTGAGAAGCACTGAGCTTGCTGCGCGCGATTGCCCAGAGTTGTTCGGCTTCATCGCGGTCTTCGAGCTGAGAGGACGGGGTGTCAAAAGTTGCCGATTCCGGCAAGAGGCTTTCCAGGACCGGCTTGATGCGCCGACTGTTGTCGATGCATTTGCGTCGTGCTATGGCAAAGAGCCACGGCGCGAAAGGCATCGAGGGTTTGTATCGGGCAAGCCCATGATAGGCCGCGACGAACACGTCCTGCACAAGTTCACGCGCGTCAGCGTCATTGCCGCACCAGTGCAGGGAGAAGTTGTAAAGAGGCTTTTCGAACCGGCGAACGAGTTCCTCGAACATTGCCAAATCGCCGTTTTTGGCGAGTTCGGCGATGTGCTCGTGTGAAAGTGCTGAGCTATCCTCGTTCACGAGAGCTTTGATTGAATTGGCTCACTGCATCTATTTGGTCATTGAGCCATGCCGTCATTTGTTTCTGGCCGTCTTGAGCATTTGGACGACTTCATCAGCGGCCAACGTCAGGTCCCCAAAGATTCTGGCGTTGTCCTGGCGAATTGCAATCGCTTGAGCAATTCTCTGCAATTCGGGCCGATCTTGGCGAAGTGCCATCAGACCAACCATGCCCCGGCAAACAGCCTCGAGTTGCCTTGCGACTTCTTCGTTGCCAACCTCGAGAACAATGGTGGTTTTCAACTGGCGATCCTTTTCGCCCATGGCGAGGCGCATACCTTTGGATTGCCTGAAAACCTCTGCATTTGGACCGCCGGTTTTGGCGTCAAACTTGGTGGCCGCGCCGTGAACGAACGACCCGTCATTGCCGAAGTCCCCGAAAGCCGCATTCGAAGAAAGATTCGGGACAACCCGATCCAACACGTCGAGCGCTTCTGCGACGCGGCTTTGGCTATGGGCGAAGACGACCTTGTTGCCGTGAATTGCCGCATAAACCCTGGGTTTCGACCCTCTCTTGGCAGGCCTCTTTTCATCAATCCAACTGTGGATCGTGTGTTGTCTGTGCATGCTGGATTGATATCCATTGGCGGCCTGGGCAAGGGTGGTCAGGCGCGCGGCGTCTAAATCGGCATGCACCAGCATCACGCCGTCTTCTGCTGACGTTGATGCGCCGTACATAGTGGCGCCGTGCAACTGGCTGCGCAGATCAAAATTGAAAATGGCTTGGAACGCAGCCAGCTTGTTGAGCACCTCTGGCTTGTTCATTTCACTCAACAGATGTTGGCCAATGACCGTTCCTCGCAGCGCATCGAAATCAATGTGAAACACCCACGCTGGTTCGCTGACAACATCGGCATGCTTGATCGGCGAAGCCATTGTGTTAACGCCGCAGAACATGCACGCCATCATTACCCCGGTAACAATTCTTGCTTTCATCGTGGTTAAGCCGATTGATTTGTTTCGCTTTCAGACAGACCGGCGTTTTGCCAGTCATCTGTTAATACGTGCGGGCGAGCTGAAAGGTTACATGTTTCTTGCAGTGTATTATCGAGGCGCACAAGACACTGACAGTGTCCATCACCCGTTGTGCACCGTGCCAGCGCATGCATGGTCGGCCCGAGCCGCAGCCTCTTTAACCTGAATATAGCTAAAAGCTCATTGGTCAAATTTTCCGAGCAACCTGAAATTGGTGCTATGCAAACAAGAAATAGGATGTTTGGAATAGGCATGGTGTGCGCGGCGATCTGGCTTTTCGCCACCAGCCTTAACGCCGCGAATTCTGCGGCCATCGAAGATGTCCTCAAATTGAAAGACGCAGGCGTGCAGGACGAAACAATCGTCGCGTTCGTCCAGAGCAAGAAAATTAATTACGATCTGTCCGCGGACGACTTGTTGTCTCTGCGCGCCAAAGGCCTGTCAGAAGCGGTTATCAAAGCCATGCTTGCCAGTGGCAAAGCGAATGGGCCAACGGCCAGCACGGGTGGAACCCAGGCTTCCACGACCGCGGGGGTTTCGACACCTCAGGGCGCGCCCCAGGCACCGTCTGTTCAACCGCCGTCCCAGCCTGCTGCGAGCGGCCCTTCAAGCCCGCCTGTCTCTGTGCCTCCTCCTCCGCCGTCGGTATTGCCGCCGGCACAACCTGCGCCGCCGGCGAACCCTGATGTTGCGTTTTTCTACGAGGCGCTGGCGCCGTATGGGCGATGGATTCTCATCGAAGACGGGCGGTGGTGCTGGCAGCCGGCAATTGTGGTTACGACGCCGGGCTGGCGGCCGTATTGGGACAGGGGGTATTGGGTATGGACCAACTACGGTTGGTACTGGTACTCGGAGTATCCGTGGGGTTGGGCTGTCTTTCACTATGGCCGATGGCACTTGCATCCAAGACACGGGTGGGTCTGGGTGCCGGATCGAGTTTGGGGACCGGCATGGGTTGTCTGGCGCACGGGCGGCGAATACTGTGGTTGGGCGCCGCTGCCACCCGGAGTTGTGTATGATACCGTATCGGCAAGATTCGTGTATCACGGTAAGCACGTCAGTGCAGGGTTCGACTTTGGCTTGGACTGGGTGCACTTCAGCTTCTGTTATGTGGCTGACATTGGAAAACCGTCACGCCGACCGGTCGGCGGTGATCGCGGACGAGACGTGTTCCATCACACAACGGTGGTATTCAACTACACGGTCGATCGTCCGCATGGGGGCGGACACGCAGACCACCGGATAATCAACCACGGGATCGATCCCGAACATGTTAGCGGTGGGAGAAAACCGCCAGTTGTCCAAGTGCGCACGGTCGATAGCCCACAGCCACCGCGCGTTTACGAAAGAATAGACCCCCGCAGAAAGATGATCTCGGTCTATCGCCCGCCACACGGAGGTCACGGGCCGCGGTAGAGGCCGCGGCAAACAAAGAGCCTGTCGCAGTCTTGGCACTCTGTCATGGTTTGGCATCAGACCGCAACGCATGGTCACTTGCCCGGTTACCCCGGCACGGCACGGTAAGAACAGACTGCGCCATCAGCAGCGTTGGACGTGGATTATGCCGTGTCGTGCTGCGCGATCGCGCGCTCTCGCAATTTGGCGTAACGAAGAAAAGTCTGAAACGCTGTCATGCGCGCTATGGAATAGCCCTGCCACCCGTCAAGGAAACCAAACCGAAGGAAATAACCACGAACAAAGCGCCAGAGCGGCCTGACACAGATATCAAGGCAAGAAGCCTGCAGTCCCTTTTCCGCTGCATGGCGAACGAAATAGTCGCTGTAGTCAATACTCTTGCGCACGAAATGATCGAGGTTTTCCATGCTGTAGTGCTGCAAATCATGCTTTAAGCGGCCAATGCTGCCAGAAACCTCGAGCGCGTCGTGTGGTTCAACGCCAGCCCAGCGGGCCTGTCCACGGCGCCAAAGCCGCACTTTGCGGTCCGGGTACCAGTCGCCGTGCCTGATCCACTTGCCGGCGAAGAATGTGCATCGCGGAAAACTGTATGCCGCATGTCGTGGAGAACGTGCTTCCGCAGCCATGGCATCTGCGATTTCGCGTTGCAGCCCGGCGGAAACAACTTCGTCGGCGTCCAGTCCGAGCAGCCAAGGCTGCGAGGCCTTTTCAGCGGCGCTGTTCTTCTGCGGAACGTATCCTTTCCACTGCTCGCGGAACACTTTCGCGCCAAATTCACGTGCAATCTGCTCGGTGCCATCGGCGACTTCCTCATTCAAGACGATGATGATCTCGGTTGTCCAACTGGCGACGCTTTCGAGTGCGCGCCGGATGCGCCGAGCTTCCGGGCCAGATATCATGCAGACTGAAATCAGCTGTCGTTCCATGAGTTGACTATACCAGTTGCAGCATCAACTTTCAGGTTTTTGATCTAACGCAGTGGTTTCGTGAAGGTAGGGCGCGCGGCCCAAGCAAGCCGGAATCAACGCAGAAACTTCCAACGTTTCCGCGCAGACACGGAACTCCGACCCGGAAATCTCACCGGAATGAAGCTTTGGGTTTCTTTGTCTGGTCAGGCGGTGAGATTTCCGGGTTAGGCGGAAGAGTTTCATGTGGTTGGGCGTTACTCTGGCCGCATGTGCCTTGACGGACTTGCGGAACCGCCCGGGTCGTGCTTTGCTTGTGCCATGAAAATCAAGGCTTGGGCAGCATTGGAACGAGGAAAACCGTTGACCGAATGGTCTTACGATCCCCCCTCATTGGCACCGCATGAAGTGCTCCTGCGAGTGGAAGCCTGCGGGTTGTGCCACAGCGATATTCACATGATAGACAACGATTGGGGACAGTCACGGTATCCGCTGGTGCCCGGCCACGAGGTTGTGGGGACCGTGGTGGCCGTTGGTTCGGGCGTGAGCGAGTTGAGCGTCGGGCTGCGCGTCGGCGTGGGCTGGCAAAGATCGTCCTGCCTCGCATGCGACGATTGCTTGCGTGGGAATGAGAACTGCTGTGACAGGATTCAGAGCGTGATTGGCGACGGGTACGGCGGTTTTGCTGACCACATCGTAATGGACAGTCGATTCTGTTTTCCGTTGCCGGACGAAATCCCGACCGAATATGCCGGTCCTTTGATGTGTGGTGGCATAACGGTGTACAGCGGGTTGCGCGCCGCAGGTCTTTCTTCCGGCCAGCGCGTCGGCATCATAGGCGTGGGCGGACTGGGACATCTGGCTGTTCAGTTTGCGAGCCGCCTTGGCAATCAGGTGACAGTTTTCACGACCAGTGAAAACAAGGCCGAAGAAGCAACGAAACTTGGGGCGCACGACACCGTTCTGGTCCGCAACGGCAAACCGGCAAAAACTCCGAGCCGCCCTTTTCACCTGATCCTGAGCACGGTGCCGGCAGCGCTGCCGCTCGAGGCGTATTTGAACATGTTGTGCACCGACGGCGCGCTGTGCATGGTCGGCGTGCCAAACGAACCGCTGACCTTTTCAGTTTTTCCTCTTTTGGTGAAGCGTCGCCGTTTGCTTGCCAGTCCAATAGGCGGCCGGGCGCAAATGCGGGAGATGCTCGATGTCGCAGCGCGATTCGGTGTCAGGCCGATCATCGAAAAATTCCGGCTGGCAGAGATCAATACCGCGATTGCCAAGGTGCGTGATAACACAATCCGGTACAGAGCAGTTCTGATCCCACATTAATCGCCCGAATCCGCAGCAGTCAGAATAACCGGCGGCTGCCATGTCATCATGGCGTGCTAATACTGTTTCCTCAAGTGGGACGGCAGGATGTTCAACTCGGAGCGGTACTTTGCAACGGTGCGCCGGGCTATCATGATGCCCTTTTCGGCCAGGCGCTTCACGATTTCTTCGTCTGACAATGGCTGCTTTTTGTCCTCGTTTGCGACCATTTCATTGATCAGCTCTTTGACGCTTGCATTCGAGACGCCCACGCCGTTGGCAGTTGACAGGCCCGAGGTGAAGAAACTCTTCATTTCGAACACGCCTTGGGGAGTGTCGATGTATTTGCCGGAAACAGCGCGGCTGACTGTTGTCTCGTGTACACCCACCGCTTCGGCTATTTGAGCCATTGTCATCGGTTTGAGGTGCGACCTTCCGTGTTCCATGAACTCGCGCTGCCGTTTGACGATCTCGCGGGCGATGTTCAGGATTGTTTCCTGCCGCTGCTGAAGACTCTTGATAAGGAACTTGCCGGCGCGGATTCTTTCGCGGATATAGTTTCTGACCTCAGCAGAACTGTCGGGCCGGGCCATCAAATCCTTGTACGTGTTGCTGATCCGCAGGTGCGGTATGGCGTCTTCATTAGCGCTCACGACGTACTCGTCACCAACCTTCCGCACAAAAACTTCCGGCACCACGTATATGTTGTCGTCGTGAGAAAAATCGCGGCCGGGTCTGGGCTCGAGCTGCGTGATTCGCTGCCACGCAGTCTGAACGTCCTCGACGGTGCAACCTAGAGCGCGCGCAATCTCAGGGAACCGCCTTTTGCCCAAGAGTTCCATGTGCTCGCTGATAATCCGGTATTCAAGCGTGTCCTTGCGATCTGCCCGTTCGAGTTGGAGCATCAAACATTCCCGAAGATCGCGCGCACCGACCCCGGGCGGATTGAACGACTGAATCACCTTCAGCACCTCGGCCACCTGATCGGCGGGCACGTTCGTCGCAAACGCAAGCTCATCAACCGACGCCCGCAGGTAGCCGTTGTCATCAATGTTTCCTATGATGGACTCCGCAATTGGATACCGGTCCTCGGGCAGTTCGGAGAGTCGGACCTGCTCGATCAGATGTTCCTGAAGTGATGTGCCTGCCACGAGCGAATCAAACATGTACTTTCGGCGTTCCTCTTCTTCTTCACGCCCACGCAACGGAACGTTGGCTTCGGAGAAATACTCGCGCCATTCCTGGTCCATCTGAACAAGCCGCTCGAATTCTGCCTGGAAATCGTCCGCAACCTTGGTCTCACCGTCCGTGGCGGGATCAAATTTCACATCAGACGGAGGTTCTGCCGGGTCGGCTCTTTCGACTTCTCTGTCGCGCTGTGACTTGCCATCCGGTCCTCGGTCAACCGGGTATTCTTCTTCCAGGACCGGGTTCTGCTGGAGTTCCTGTTCAACGAGGGCCTTGAGTTCGAGGACAGGGGCCTGCAAAAGCGCCAGCGATTGCTGGAGCTGTGGCGCCAGCACTTGCTGGAGAGCCATCTTCTGCGACAGATGCAGACCCTGCGTCATCGCCACAAGAATAAACCCGATGTGCGATATCTCAAGCACGAATATGGTCCCGCCCCTGTTCCTGCCGACGCTCTGGAAAACGCAAGGCGACCGGGCGGGCAAACTCCGTGTCTGTCCCCATATCGCGATTCCAAGAATCGCCGCGCTCATGTTCACGCTCGGGTTTAAGCTTGGAGCAGGCAAGAATGCCCGCGCTCCTGGAGCGCTTTGGACAAGGCGACGGGTTCGGAGATTTCTCGACCTTCTTTACTCGCGGTTCATCCGTGCTGCCTGGATGTGAATCAGCGCTCGCACGGCTTCGTCGGTGGCTTTGAAAGCAGCGTCGTCGCCTTGATTTACGCATACCATGATTGCGAAATCGCGCTTGGGCGCCAGCCACACGTTGGCGTAGTTCATGGTATTGCAGCCGGTGTGGTTGAGGACTGTGCCACCACCCCAATCGCGTTCTACGACAATCCAGCCCGCAGCATGTGTGGAATCGAATGGCGGCTTGTGAAGGATCGCGTAGCTGCTGGGTTGTAAGAGCGCCCGGCCGCCACGGGCGCCCCGGAGTTGATCGATAACACACCGCGCCCAATCATCGAGTGGGGCGTGCACGCGTCCTGCCGGACCAAGAACCGGCGGGTTGTCGGTTTCAGGGCCGTTTTGAGCAACCGGTTTCCCGGAGCTGTAGTGTCCCCACGGTTGATCAATCTTTCTTGGCGTGCCTGTGCCGCCAAACCCGGTCCGATGCATCCCCAATGGCATGAACAAATCGTCGCGGATGACAGTTTCCCAAGGCTTGTTTGTCAGCTTTTCGATTATCGCGCCCAGAACGACATATCCCAGATTCGAGTACAGGTACTTTTCACCGGGCGGGTGCAACGGCGGGTCTGCGAAGGCTCTCTTGAGCGCGTCAAGCCTGGCTTTGGGAGCGTCCGGGCACGATCGAAAGGCCGACCAATCCAGATTGGCCGGCAAACCGGAGTGGTGCGTTAGCAGGTGCATGACGGTGATCCGCCGTGTTTCCGGGTGAAAGCCGTTTTCGAGTTCGGGAAACAAGGACGCAACAGTCGATTGCCAATCGAGCATGCCACGTTCGACCAGACGGGCGACCAGAGTTGCGGTCATGGCTTTTGTGTTTGACCCGAGGTGCCACAAGTCGTTTGTGGTGACTTGCACTGTTGTGCCGGTTTTGCGCACGCCAACTGCGTCGAGGCACTCGATGCCTTTCGAGGTGGCAATTGCGGCGGCTATTCCGGGGACCCCGAACTTTGTCCTGATCTCATCAAGGGCCGATACAACCGTGGGCGTTGTGCCGGGAGCGCATCTTGTGGAGGATGGCGGAGGTTGGTTCTGAGCGGGGGCAGCCGTGGCATCTGCGAAGAGCCGGAAAATGCAAGCTATTATAGCTAGATCGGTTTTGGTCATTTTTGGCGCTGGGTTACAAACCCGCATTAATCGTTCACGGGCACCATATTGCAACTGGCGGCCCAATCTGGGACCGGGCTGAGCACATTACACAGCACCATTCTTGAATGAAACAATGGGGATTGCACGTCAAATGGGTGGTCGTAGGAAGATGCGCGCGCGGCTGGCGGTGCCAATGGATTGACAAAACAGGTTTCAACGTCAAGTCTTGGGAAAAAGCAAAAGCAATATCATGAGCACTAGGGAACATAAGAAACTCCTTTTGTCAGCCGGGGCCATTGCATTTTCGGTGATGCTTTGGTGCCCGACCGGATCGGCGTTCGTTTCTGAGACCGAGCCCGAACTGTTCGCGACGGGCGACTTCGATGGCAATGGCCGAACGGACATCGTCATTTTTGATCGGCCAAGCGGCAAGTACAGGCTCGGATATCAGAAGGAAGACGGCACATTTAACTGGATTGGGCACCGGCTCAGTGGCGCCAAGGACATTTCCGGCATCGCGGTGGGCAAGTTGCTGGACCCGAAAAAGGATGCCCTTATTTTCACTGCTGCCGACCTGAACATGGTGGCAATTGCTGACGCTTCAGATCCCGCTGCGACACCAAAGCCGCAGCCGATTGAACTCGAGTTGCTCGGGCCGTTTGGCGTTGCAGCAGTCGATATAGGCGGCGCCGGGAACAACCAGCTCGACGATCTTGTGTTGGCCAGCATTTATAACGACCCGGACCCGCATAAGATTGCATTGCTGCGGAACAACGATGGGAAAGCGTTCAAAGTGCTCTCGCAATCGGTGGCAAAGGCGCAATTGAAACGCGCCAACAGAATCATGCTCAAGCCGGGCGGTCCGGCATGTTTGGCAGGGATGATGGTCGGCGACGAAGGTGCGAGTTTTCGGATTGTTGATTTGAGCGGGGGCAAGGAAACGGTTTTGGTTGAGATTGGGGATTTACCTGCGGAATCTGATTACGTGGTTATGACCAATGGTGGCGGCTCATTGCCAGCGATAGTGTTTTACCAGCCCGGGGAACAGAGCATCAGGGTCCACCAGCTTGAACAGTCAGGAGACAAGGTCAAGGCCGGTGCGGCAAAGACGTTCGATCTTGAAAAGCCGATCAAGCTTTTGGTTGCCGTGCCCAAGCCTGAGGGGTCGCAATTGCTGGCCATTTTCGGGAAAGGGGACTCTGCCAGCATACTGGCTCTTCAGGGCAACGAGCCGCCAAAGGCAGTCCAGACAATCGAAGTACGGAGTGGAGACGCGCTGTTTGGTGCGGTGGCAATCGAATCGGGTTTTGTGCTTTTCTCATCGCCGGACTACATGAAATTCAGCACCTTGGAACAGTGCTACCGGCTGGCTGGGAACAACTACACAGCGGGCGCGACGGAGAAGTTGGCGTCGCTTGCCGACAACGACGACTGGACGGTTCCGGACATTCACAAGCGCATTGTCGAAACGCTCGAGAAAGAAGGGGTCGCTTCGGCAGCGGACATGAAACCTTACACCAACGCAATTCCGGGGTCGGCGGTCACGTATGTCATGTTGCCGATACCGGGTGGCGAGTTTGTGATGGGCAGTCCCGAGAATGAAAAGGGCCGCAAACCGGACGAAGGGCCGCAGCACAAGGTGAAAATCTCGCCGTTCTGGATTGGTAAATTCGAGGTCACGTGGAACGAGTACGAGATTTTCATGTACCCGGACGACGAAAAGAAACTGCGCGAGTCATACCCGACAGATGAGAAGGTCAACAGTCTGTCCGATGGTGTTACGCGGCCATCGAAACCTTACACTGAGATGAGCTTTGGGATGGGTCGCGAAGGTTTCCCGGCCATTAGCATGACACAACATGCGGCCAACAAGTACTGTCAGTGGCTGAGCGCAAAGACGGGCCACTTTTACCGGTTGCCAACCGAAGCTGAGTGGGAGTACGCCTGCAGAGCAGGCACAACCACGGCCTACTATTTCGGAGACGACGCCTCGAATCTGTCCGAATACGGATGGTTCGAGGAGAACAGCGAAGAGAACGGCGACTGGAAATATCACAAGGTTGGCAAGAAGAAACCCAATCCATGGGGTTTGCATGACATGCACGGGAACGTGTGGGAATGGTGCCTTGATCAATACGAGGACAATTACGAGAAGTTCGCCGATACAGTTCATCAAGACCCGTGGAACAAGGCGACCAAGCCCTATCCGCATGTGGTGCGGGGAGGATCGTTTGACGACGAGGCGTCCCGGTTGCGGTCGGCAGCGAGGCGCGGATCCGACCCGGTATGGAAGATGCGCGACCCGCAGCTCCCCAAGAGTATATGGTGGTTCACCGACGCCAAGTTCGTCGGGTTCAGAATCGTTCGGCCTTTGAATGTTCCGCCGCCGGAGCAGTTGAAAGCGTATTGGACGAGCGGCGTGGAACGTGATTAAAGTTGCCCAAGAGCAAACCATCGAAAGAATACACCTCAAGCAAGTCCAGAGAACCAAGTCATGAACCCAGATAAGAATACAACCGGCACGGCGCCTGTAACGCGCCGCGATTTCCTTCGTACCACATCAACTGCTGCGGCAACGACGGCTGTCCTTGGCGGTCTTGCCATCGAACGGTTCGCTCACGCAGCGGGGGACGACGAGCTGAAGATCGCTCTGATCGGCTGCGGCGGGCGCGGGTCCGGCGCAGCGAACCAGGCCCTTTCAACCAAGGGCAAGGTCAGGTTGGTCGCGATGGCCGACGTGTTTCCAGACAGGCTTCAGGAGAGCCTTCAAAACCTTAAGAAACAGCACAGCGCCAAGGTGGATGTTCCACCCGAACGCCAATTTGTCGGCTTCGACGGTTACAAACAGGCAATCGCGCTGGCGGACGTGGTGTTACTGGGAACCCCGCCGGGTTTCCGTCCGATACATTTCGAGGAAGCCGTTCGGCAGGGCAAGCATGTTTTCATGGAGAAGCCGGTTGCATGCGACGCGCCCGGTGTCCGCAAGGTCCTTGCTGCCGCAGAAGAATCAAAGAAAAAGAACCTGAAAGTCGTTGTTGGACTGCAGCGCCATTACCAACCCGGATACATCGAGATCATGAAACGTGTCCATGACGGCATGATCGGTGAAATCCTCGCGATGCGCTGTTACTGGAACGAAGCGGGTGTCTGGGTCAACAGGCGCGAAGACCTCGAGAAGAAATATGGCCGGCCGCTCACCGAGATGGAGTATCAGTTGCGCAATTGGTACTATTTTGTGTGGCTGTCGGGCGATCACATTGTCGAGCAGCACGTCCACAACATTGACGTCTGCAACTGGGCCAAGAACGCCTACCCGGTCCGCTGCCAAGGCATGGGCGGGCATGAAGTTCGCCGTGGCAAGGATTACGGCGAAATCTTTGATCATCACGCTGTCGAGTTCGAGTACGCGGACGGCGTCCGAATGTTCAGCTTCTGCCGCCACATTCGCGGTTGTTGGAACAGCGTCAGCGAACACGCCGTGGGCACAAAGTACGTCGCCGACCTCAGCGGCGCGGTCATTCGTGATCCTCGCGACAAGAACAAGATCGTCTGGCGTTACAAGACCGATGTCCCGGTTGACCCATACCAAGCGGAGCATGACCAGCTCTTCGATGCTATTCGCAACGACAAGCCGCTCAACGACGCCGAGAACGGCGCAAAGAGCACCATGACCGGTATCATGGGCCGAATGGCGACGTATTCAGGCCAGATGATCACTTGGGAAGATGCAATCGAATCCGAAGTCAATCTGATGCCCGACAAGCTTGCTTGGGATGCCACTCCAAAGGTGGTGCCCGATAAGGACGGACTCTATCCGGTTGCTGTGCCGGGCAAGACAGTCACTGTCTAGGTTTTGCGGGTCAGACGGCTTGCCGGACAACCGACGTTGAAACCCGTGCAGGCACTTGTGTTACCACCCACGCCTCAAACGAGACGTGGGTGGTTTGTCTTTGCCGCAATTGTTCTTGTCTGTTTCTCCGCAGTGGCCGGGGCTTCGGATGCCCGTTCTGTTCAGCTCGGGATTGACCGCCTCGCCGCGAACAGGTTCCGGGAATTGGCCGGCAAACGAGTTGGCTTGATCACAAACCCGACCGCTGTGGATCGGCAAGGCAATCCAACGGTCCGACTTCTGCTCAAGGCACCGAGTGTTCGATTGGTTGCGCTGTTTGCACCTGAACACGGCCTGAACGGTGACCTGCCCGCCGGCAAGGAATTCCCCAACATGACAAACCGTGAAACTGGTTTGCCGGTGTATTCCCTGTACGGGCCGGGCCCAACCCGCAAACCCACAGCGGCAATGCTGAAAGGCTTGGACGTGCTGGTTTACGACCTGCAGGATACCGGATGCAGGACCTACACCTACATTTCCACGCTCGGACTTGCCATGGAAGCCTGTGCAAATGCGGGCGTTGAATTCATCGTTCTTGACCGGCCAAACCCTCTAGGCGGCGTGCGCGTCGAAGGTCCCATGCTGAACCCGCGATTCAAATCATTCGTTGGCCAGTGGCCGCTGCCTTATCTTTACGGTCTCACTCCGGGCGAACTGGCCCGCATGATCAACGGCGAACGCTGGATCACGAATTCCTGCAAGCTCAGAGTCATACCCATGGAAGGATGGCGCAGGTCAATGGTTTGGAAAGACACCGGACTCAGATGGGTTCCAACCTCGCCGAATGTGCCGCGGAGCGAGTCTGTCCTCGGACTGGCTGCCACAGGGTTGCTGGGTGAAATCGGCGGGCTGAGCATTGGCATTGGCACAAGTACCCCGTTCGAGTGCGTCGGCGCCCCGTGGTTGAAAAGCAAGCGCGCCTGCGATTATCTCAACGGGAAGAACCTCGACGGCGTGCGGTTTTCACCAATCACCTTCACGCCAGCCCGGGGCATGTACAAGAACCAAATGGTTCCGGGTATTCAAATCTGGTTTTCGAAACCCGCGACGGCGCCTTTGTATGCGTTGAACTTCCATTTCCTTGAAATGGCTGACAAGGTTTTCGGCCAGAATCTGTTTGCGCAGGCGACAAAGCGCGGACAGTCCTTTCAGATGTTCGACAAGGTCAACGGGACTGATGCTGTGCGCCGCGACTTGCAGGCCGGTCGGTCCGCAGCAGAGATAATCGCAAAATGGCGTGACGGCGAAAACCGGTTCCGCAAGCAACGCGCCAAGTACCTCATTTACGAGTGATCCCAAGGGCGAATGGTGCCAGCAGAATCAACAGGCCAACACAAAGACCGCGTGCTGCCAGGCGCTCCTTCAAGGCCCGGCGCCGCCAGCCCCTTGTTGGACATAAAAAACCTCACGATCGAGTTCGGTTCGTTCAACCCGCCCGCGCGCGCAATCGAAGGCGTTTGCCTGACGGTTCACCATGGCGAGACTGTCTGTCTTGTGGGGGAGAGCGGATCCGGCAAAAGCGTGACAGCGCTATCGATCGCACGGCTTCTTTCATCGCCACCGGCGCGATATGTTGAGGGCGAGATTTGGCTCGACGGCCATGAAATACTGGGATTGCCCGAAACCGAACTGCGCCGTCTCCGCGGCAGGGTTGTAAGCTACGTTTTTCAAGAGCCAAGCGCTTCACTTAACCCGGTGCGCACCATCGGAAGTCAGATTCTCGAAGCCCTCAAACTCCATCAACCTTCGCTCGCTACAAAGGAAGAAGTCGTAAGGCTCCTTGCCATGGTCGGTATCCCCTCGCCGGAGACGCGCGCTGACGATTATCCGCACCAAATGTCGGGCGGAATGCAGCAAAGAGCGGCGATTGCGATGGCCATTGCATCAAGGCCGAAGCTGCTGGTTGCAGATGAACCGACCACGGCCCTCGACGTGACCGTTCAAGCTCAGATCCTTGATCTCATGCGCGAGCTGCAGGGTGAATTCGGCATGGCCATCCTGCTGATTACACACAACCTGGGGATTGTCCGTGAAATAGCCAATCGCGTCGCGGTGATCTACGCGGGCCAGATAGTCGAAACTGCCCCGTGTGCTGAGCTTCTGCGCCAACCGCGACACCCTTATACCGCCGCGCTCATCAGGGCGGTGCCCGAGCTGGGACGGCGTGCGAATCGGCTCCATGCCATACCAGGCCAAGTGCCATCGTCATTCGATCGCCCGGAGGGATGCCGATTTCATCCGCGATGCGAATTTGCCAGACCGGAATGCCAGAAGAATTCGCCGCTGCTGATTCCGGCCGGGCTTGGCCACTGGACGCGCTGTCCATGGCATGATCAATTGCCGCTGGCCCCGCTGTCACCGGATTCGAAAGCATGAGCCTGCTCGAAGTCAGACAGCTCAGCGTCCGCTTCCCGGTCCGGCGAGGGCTGTTCGGCGGCGTCCGCGCATGGCTCAGAGCCGTGGACCGTGTCGATCTCGAAATCCAAACGGGAGAAACAGTCGGATTGGTCGGAGAAAGCGGTTGCGGAAAGTCCACTCTAGGTCGCGCTATTCTGCGGCTCATTGAACCCGCAGATGGACAAATCATTTGGAAAGACACGGACATAACCACGCTCTCCGGGCGCGAACTGCGGCAATGGCGGCGGCAGGCGCAAATCATTTTTCAGGATCCGATCAATTCTCTTGATCCACGACAAACGGTCGGCGATGCCATCGGCGAAGCGCTTGACGTTCACAAGCTGGCGCCCAACCGCCGTGAGCGACAAGACCGTATTGCGGCGCTGATGGAGTCGGTTGGCCTCGATCCTTCCCGTGCTTCGGACTATCCGCACGAATTCAGCGGTGGCCAGCGCCAACGAATCGGCATTGCCCGCGCCCTCGCAGTCCAACCCGACCTCATCGTGTGCGACGAGCCAGTGAGCGCTCTGGATGTCTCAATTCAAGCTCAGATTGTTAACCTGCTTCTGGACCTGCAGAGAACGCGTGGGATCGCCTACCTGTTCATCGCTCACGATCTCGCTTTGGTCGAACACATCAGCCGGAGAGTTCTCGTCATGTACCTCGGACGGGTTGTCGAGTCCGCAGACGCCACTGAACTGCTGCATCATCCACTCCACCCTTACACGCAGGCTTTGATCAGCGCGGTGCCGGTTCTCGATCCCGACTCGCGCCGAAAAAGGATTATTTTGGGCGGCGAGGTGCCATCGCCGATCAATCCGCCGCCCGGGTGTGCATTTCACCCGCGCTGCCCTTGGGCCGAGCCAAAGTGCAAGTCAATCGCACCCGCGCTTCGCGAGGTCAAACAGGGACACAAGGCTGCCTGCCACTTGATAACCGCGGATAACAGCACACCCGGCAATCCCACTGCCACAAACACGTGAATCCCAGAATCGCAATCGGGCTAACCCGCATATTTCATAGCCTGAGCGGTCTGCGAAACGGGTGTCTTCAAGCAACCAAGGAATATGCGGGCCCCGGAAATCTCACCGGAATGAAGCTTTGGGTGTCTTGGGCTGGTCAAGCGGTGAGATTTCCGGGCTAGCGCAGTCGAAGAAACCTCTTGCCGGGAAGTTGCCGAACAAGCCGTTTCATTTCGAGACCGAGGAGCGCGGCAGACACCGCCGATGCTGGCAACCCGCTCCGTTGTATTACTTCGTCAATGGTGGTCTCTTCGGCATTGACCGCTTCGAGGACCTTCTGTTCCGAGTCCGACAAAGTCAATGCGGGCAGCGCCCCGCTGTCCGCGGGTGTTGGCGGACGGTTTGTTGGCGGGAATAGATACTCGAACTCACAAAGCACATCCTCCGCTCCCTCGCACAGTTTTGCCCCTTTCTTGATGAGGTCGTGACATCCTTTGCTTTGTGGCGAATCAACCCGACCCGGCACTGCGAACAATTGACGGCCGCAATCCACCGCCATCCCGGCGGTGATGAGCGCGCCACTGTTGAGCCCGGCTTCCACAACAACAGTCCCAAGCGTCATGCCCGCGACTATTCGATTCCGGATTGGGAAAGACTGCTTGTCGGCGGGACGATTGAATGGGAACTGAGTCATGATCGCGCCGTTGGCGGCGATTCTTTCGAAGAGAGCGACGTTCTCCGGTGGAAACACGATGTTGATTCCGGTGCCAAGCACGGCGATGGTTCGCCCCTTGGCAGTGAGAGCGCCCTGATGCGCAGCAGTATCAATGCCTCTAGCGCCACCGCTTACAACGGTGACCCCAACGTACGCCAATTGATACGCAAGACGTCTTGCAGTCTCCAACCCGTAATGTGTGGCGCGCCTTGACCCCACAAGCGCAACCGAGTTCTTGTCCCGCGCAGACAACGAGCCCTTCACATAAAGAACTATTGGTGGATCATATATCTGCCGCAGCAATTCAGGATACGATTCGTCATCGGGCGTTACCACATGGCAGCCAAAATCCGAAATCCGACGCAGCTCAGCCCCAAGATCAATGGTGTCCTCCCATCTGCTGATTGCATCCGCGGTGTCTTCGCCAATCCCATTAACCCTCATCAGAGCCGACTTGGATGCAGATAAAATCGCACTCGCATTGCCAAACGTTTCGAGTAGTTGACGCACGCGGACAGGACCCACGTGGTCGATCATGTTCAGGGCAATCAACGCTTCCTTGTTGGTCACGGCCATCAGATACAACCTCAAATCGCGTCGGACAAGCCAAAATGCAGCCTTGGTTTTTGGTCCGGTCTCGGGCACTATCGGATCGGACCGTGAGAGTACTGGTCGTTGAAGACGAAAAGAAGATAGCCTCGTTCATCCGGAAGGGCCTGGAAGCCGCGGGCTTCGCCGTTGACGTGTGCCACAATGGGGACGAGGGCTACGAACTGGCCGTAACACGGCCGTATGATGTAGTGGTCCTGGACATAATGCTGCCCGGGCGGGACGGTCTGAGCATTCTAAGGAACATTCGCGAGCGCAAAATCCCGCTGCCGATTATTCTTTTGACCGCTCGAACTGAACCAAACGAGCGAGTGGAAGGGCTGAATCTTGGCGCTGACGATTACCTCACGAAACCGTTTTTCATTGAAGAACTCGTTGCCCGCATTCATGCCGTGACAAGGCGATCGACCGGCGCCAGCCAGAGCGTTTTGGCCGTCGGCGATCTCTCGATGGACCTGCTGACACGCGAAGTTCGCCGTGGCGGCAGGCGGATTGACCTTACACCGCGGGAGTTTGCGCTGCTCGAGTGTCTCATGCGAGCGCCCGGGCGGGTGTTGACGCGCGTTCAGCTCTTGGAGCGTGTTTGGGGTTACAACTTCGATCCCGGCACGAACATCGTTGACGTTTACGTCCAGCGAGTACGTGCCAAAGTTGACCGGGACTCCGACGCAAAGCTCATCGAAACAATCCGCGGTGTCGGGTACCGCATCAAGACATCCGAATGAGAGCAATTCCGTTCCGGCTCAAAATCGCTTTGGTTTCGGTTGTTGTCTCTGGAACCGTCCTTGCCTCATTTGGTTTGACGTTGCTTTACTTCGCGTATCGACAAAAGGAACAAAGCGTCGATGCCGAGCTTCGTGTTCTGGCCTCGCGGAGGCCCGGATGGCTGGGCAACCGTGGCAACTATCAACGCCTTGACGAGGCAATCGGAGTCGTCTTTGGCGAAACACAGCAAAAGCGGATAATCCTGCTTGTTAAAGACGTTGGCGGCACCGTGCTGTACGTTTCTCCGACGTGGCCACCGGAAATCGATCCGGCAAAGCTCGACTGCGATCTGAGCGATCCCGTGCCTGGTTCAGCTTCAACGAATGACGTTTCTCCAGCCCTCGGGCCGCCCGGCCAGGGGAGAGGACGAGGCGGGCCCGGCCGGGGATTCGGAGCGGGGCGCGGCGGACCGCCGCCTGTGTTCACAAAGGTCCCTCGGTTCCAAACCGTTAAGGCCGGCGGCACGGAATGGCGGCTGGGCATGTTCGGCACGAGGGATACTACGCTGGTTGTAGGGCTGGACTACACTGCGATGCGCGCTGAACTTAACAGCATCAGAAACGTGTTTTTCGGCGCCCTCCCAATCGCGTTATTCCTCATTGGTTTCGGCGGATGGCTGGTCGCAGGCAGCGCGCTGCGTCCATTGAAAAACATCGCCGAGACTGCAGAACGAATAACTGCACGGGGCCTTGACCAGCGCATACCACACGCCAAAGACGCGCCTGAAATCGATCGCCTGATTCAAATCCTGAATCGGATGATGGACAGGCTGCAGGCGAGCTTTCAGCAGGCAATACGGTTCAGCGCAGACGCCTCACACGAGCTCAAGACGCCCCTTGCCATAATGCAGGGCGAGTTGGAAAACGCACTCCAAAACACCGCGCCCGGATCGCCTCACCAGCAATTGCTAAGCGATCTCCTCGAAGAAACACAAAGACTCAAAACCACCATCCGGGGGCTCCTGCTCCTTGCGCAGGCCGACGCCGGGCACATCCCGATTTCGCCGGAGCGCATCGATTTGAGTGAAGAATTGAAGGGGATGCTCGAAGACGCTCAAGCTTTGTCTGAAGCGGCCCAGCTCGAACTCGAGACACAAATCGAACCGCATGCGATCGCAAATGCCGACCGCGGCTTGCTCCGGACAGCAATCCTCAATCTCATCGATAACGCAGTGAAACACAACGAACCGGGCGGTAGAGTCTCCGTAAGCTTGAAGGTCGAGAATGGCATTGTGCGATTGCGTGTGGGCAATACAGGACGCGGGATTCCGCCGGACGACCAGCCAAAGGTCTTTGACCGCTTTTTCCGAGCAGATCCAAGCCGTGCCGGGCAACGGGCGGGAAGCGGCCTTGGACTGAGTTTGGCACGCGAGATTGCAGTCGCACACGGTGGCGACGTCAAACTCCTCGAGAGCCGGGCGGGCTGGACCTGTTTCGAATTGACTCTTCCGCTGAAGAAAGATTGACCGCGCCGCTTTATTTGGGCTGGTTCTGGGTGCCCTGGCCGGTGAAACGATCCGGACTTGCGGCGCCGATTGCACGCTCGAACCGGGCACACGCAACTGCATAGTCGCGCTTTGCGCGGATTGTCGTGGTGCGCGCCTGTGTCAGGGCGGTCTGCGCGCTGAGAACGTCGAGTTGTGTTCCTGTTCCGGCCTCGGCTCGGGCTCTGGCAAGGCGGAGCGCTTCTTCGGCTTGTTCAATCACTTTCTGCTGGGACTCGAGTACTTCCCAGGCCTCGGTGAGGGTTGAGCAGGCAGAGCGAACTTCGAGTTCGATCTTTCTGGCGAGGTCCTGCTGCTCCAACTGCGCCTGGTCGAGCAAAGCATTTGCCTCGGCAACCTTGCCACGTGTGAGAGCGCCGTCAAATATGTCCCATGTAACCATGACGCCCGCGGCCCAGCCATGGACCTCACGGCCGATGTCGCCAGCAAACGCCGACTTGCGCGCGCCGTATCCGACGTAGCCATCGAGCCGCGGGTAAGCGCCTGCGCGCGCCTGAACCAACCCTTCGCGCCGCAGCAGTTCGGCTTTGCGCGCCACTTCAAGTTCAGGGCGCGATTTGAGCGCCTGTTCCAAAGCCTCCTGCAGAGATAAATCGAGTTTGGGAACCTCGAGTGCGCCGGTCAAATGCAATGGCAGGTCCTCGAACAGGTCATGAGGGACGTTGTACCCGAGCAGGTTGACGAGGATGTTCTTGGCAATGCGGTGGTTGTTTCGTGCGCGGGAGAGCTGAGGTCTGGCATTGGCCAGTTCAACTTCCGCACGCAGAACGTTGAACCTCGGCACCGTACCGGCTTCAAACCGACGCCGACTGTCTTCCAATTCCTTTTCAAGCAGCGCTATCGCCGCAGTGCTGACAATTATCTCCTGCTCCGCGAGAAGCACGTCGTAGAAAGCCGTCCGGACATCGGTGATCACATTGGCAAGGAGAACGTTATGCTGGGCGACTGCCTGCTCTCGCAACAGTTTCGACGTGCGAACCGCAGACCGCAACCTTCCGCCCTCGCTTATCGTTTGAACCAAACGGATATCCGCAGCCCACCGTTGATCTCCCGGGTCGATGGACAACCCGTCCGGCAACATCGGGAGCGCAGGAATCTCAAGCCGATCAACGGCCTCCCTGCCAACGATTCCGTACTCAGCGTTCAACTTAACCTTGGGGATCACCACTGCCCGCGTTTGCACGCTCAGGCCGTGGGCCACTTCGAGGTCTTTGCCACTCTTGAGTACGTCGCCGTTGTTTGCAAGCGCCAGATTCAAGCAATCCGTGAGCGACAAAGCCCTGTCAAGCCACGGAGGCCGCGGTGCTGCTGCGCTGTTCGACTCTCCTGCTGACGCAAATAGCGAGGCTTGGACAACAACAACGATCGCGAAAAGATTTCGAACCACGCGTTTCATGGAGAACAAAAAAACCGAATACAGGACTACCACAGCACAACCGACTCGCAATTACAATCGTTTGGCGAGATTCCGAAGCGCGATGTCCTGAATCTCTCCTGCGGCGGCTCAAATCACCGATTCACTTTCTGACAATCTCTTCCAAAAGCTGGACCGCGGCGTCCACGAGCATTTCTCCTGAACCAGGCGCACAACGCGAGCTCACCGGCTCGTAGTTGCCTTCGGCGTAGCTGCGCCGATCAGGCACGTAACCAATGTTGTCGTTGGCCAGCTCCACGACAAATGTCATCGGGAACGGAGACCGTTTCTTTATTGCAAGGCCGAGCTCAACGAATACCTCGCCCGGCAAACCAACCCACGCAAGCTCCCGCCCGATTGCGAGCACTTGCACCTCGGCGCGGATTTGGCCGGTTTCGCGTCGGGCGATATCGATTATGCGCTGCGCCTTCACGAGCTTCATGAAGTTTCCGCCCTGATCGGTTTTTGTTGCTGCGAGAATCGCGCGGGCTTCGTCGATTTCCTCCTGGGTCGCCGACTGCACAGGCAATTCCGCGTACTTGCTGCTGCCTCGTACAGGTCCGGCTGGGACAGGGCGAAGGGACTTGCAGGCTTGCAGGACGGCTGCGCCAAGCACCGTCGCAATGCGGTTCTGTTCGCCCGGTCCGGATTGCGGACAGGCCCAGTCGAAATCGACGTGGTTAATGTTGCCGCAGGTACCGTTTCCAACCAAGGTGATATGGTTGGTTCCTCGCCATCCGGCCAATGTGCGGTCGAGTGCTCCCGGCCAATCAGCGCTGTACTTCGTGCCGCCGGTGGTGTCGGTGTGCATTGCGAAGTTGACATAACTCGCAATGCATTTTGCCGGAATGTTCGAGTTGGGCGGGTCAACACACAGCACACACACCTCAGGGTCTGTTGGCCCGGCTGGCATTACGATGTTCGGATTCAGTTTGCCCGGATTCCAGCCCACCGTCCCGTCGCGCATAAAATAGCGCCTGTTGAAAGCAAGGCCTTCGCACTTTCCCCGCGCCACGCTCAGATTCACCTGTTGCACTCGTGCATTGGCAGCTCTTACCGCTTCTTCGATCAGTTCGGGCAAGCGGTCTGTGTACTCGACAGCCGCGGGCTTGAGACCGCCAAACGCCTCGCCGTAAGCGCCGGCCGTGGCAAGTACCGGCCCGGTGTGAGTGTGCGTGGCGCTGATCAATACGTGATCAGCTTTGATGCCAATCGCCTGCTCGATGCGTTGCCGGGCACGGTCCGTAACAGCTCTGTCGATCTCGATCAAATCCAGTGCAACAAGCGCGATGCGATCGTTGCCGCTCTGGATCACGAGCGCCCTTGCAAACAGCGGGTCGAGCACACCGTCAGCCCCGCGCTCGTGATAATAGCCCGCCAGCGGCAGTCCGAGCGGCGGGGTAATGTTGATGGCCGCAGCTCCAGCCATGAACTCGGCCGGGCGTGCCAGGTTGATTGAAGCGCTGATCATGACGGCAACGGCAGCGATTTTCAGCGAGTGCATACGTTTGTCACGGTTGATTTCCACAGACATGGTGTCAGGCTCATTGTTTGTTCGGCTGCGGCCGTGCCGCGGCGTATTTCCAATCCCGCTCCAACTCACGCTCGTATTGGCGGTTTACAAGGCAGTTTCTTCCGAGCGCCTCAACTAGCGGGTCATCGTCTTCGTCGCAAAACCCATAGTGCAAATGACGTCGCCATCCCTCGGCGAATCTAAACCGGCCTGAGAGTTTCCCCAGATCGCGGGCGAATGTCTCCATGGTTTGGAGGTACTGATTCATTCCCTGCGATGTGTCGAGCCAGTCCTGCTGGCTCTTGTGCATGGAGAGTGCTTGTAGCTTGATTGTATGAACATCAGTGGTGTTCACAAACAACCCCGGCGCGATCCGTTTTCGCAGCGGATCCCGCAAGCCATGCGGCATCGCATGGTAAACTGTCACTTTGCCGTCCACGGGCGGCCGGGCTGGCGCAGTGCGAAAATTCCTCATGCCGCGGACAAAAGCTGCCGTTACAGCAAGGCGGCATGTGTTCGTGTGATCCTCCATGTAATCCTGCGGAGAAGGAACCAACAGGATCGAGGGGTTAACCTCGCGCACGATCGCGGCAAGCCGGCTTAACGTCTTTCTCTCGTAGTAAATCTCGAGGTCATCAACCAAACATGGGTGAAAAACTGCGCCCAACACCCGTGCTGCCTGTTGGCTTTCGCGCCGGCGTATCGCGCGGATGCGCGCGATTGAATGTTCCTTGGTGCCGCACGATCCGCTGGCGATATTGAGGTAATGCGTTTCAAACCCGGCCTGCTTCAGCAGCACAAGCGTCCCGGCCATCATGAACTCGATGTCGTCGGGATGCGCGCCAATGGCCATGGCCGTGCGCGCTCGTGACAGACCACTTTGCATGCGCTGACTTTCACATCGAGAACAAACTGCGTCAATGATGCAGCGGTGGTCATGTATATTGAGCCAGCACGAAGTTCAGAGTTTAATGCCAGAAACCATTGCCCGGCTGAGTGAGTCGGATAAAGTGACAGGCTCGATGTTTGGGTCTTGCCCCTAATTACGGCGTGGCCTTGAAACTGTTCCTTGTTCCAATCGGCGGTTGCCGAAGTCTGTGGAGGAACCCCTCGGACGCTGATATGGGGACAGACACATTGTTTTCGGCCTCACGCCGATCTGGTTCCAGGCACGTTGTTTGTGCATGAAAACAAAGCGGCAGCAAGCTGCCGCACTCCAAGCGCTTCGCGCCTACCAACGCCCAACAGCAGCCACGGCAGCGCGTGAGAATGCATTGGGATCACCGCGCTCTGTCTTGCGGCAGAGTCGCAGGGCATATTTCGCAGCCTGGGGTGGCTGAGAGCTTGCACTATGGGGGCGCAGGAGCCGGGGCAATGCCTGTCAGGCGACTTTGGTTCCGGCCACGCCGCGCTGTAACAACACATGCGGGTCCGGAAATCTGGTCGCCTGGCCAGACCGTGACACCCAAGGCTTTGTTGCGGTGGGAGTTCCTGGTTAGGAAGCTTTGGCGAGAGCGGCGCTGTGTTTGTGGATTTTGCGAACGGCTTCGATGATGTGATCCATGTCGTCGCGGCTACCGAGGAGGAGGTTTTGCGTCATGGCAACTGTTGTGTTGCAGACGAGGCGATTGCCTTTCAGCTCTTCGAAGCTTTCGCGATAGGCCTTGAGCCTTGCAGGGCTGAAAAGCCGTTTGAAGCCGCGCGAGTTGATTGCTTCGTCGAGCAAACCGTCGAAGTACTGTTCGTGATATCCGGCGCCGCATGGCACGCCTTCGGCGTTGAGGGCTCGGATGAATTTGTCGCGGCTGAGCCCGTTGAACTGGTCGGCGTCGTAGCGGAACGGGTAGAGGTGCCAGACTGGCTTGCTGTCTGCTGGGAGGCGGACTGTTTGGATGCCCGGGATGGTTTTGAGTCCTTCAGTGAGATGTTGGGCGTGGGCGCGGCGGATTTCAGTTTCTTGGATGAGTTTATCGAACTGCTGCATGAGGATGACGGCCTGGAACTGTTGCATGCGGTAGTTGCTGCCGCGCGTGAAATACGGTCTGGGGCCTTTGAAGTTGCCGTAGGCCCTGCCGCAATTGTGGAACGCCTGGCAACGATCGAGGAGATCGTCGCTGTCTCCGGTTACGGCGCCGCCTTCGCCGGATGGGAGATGCTTGGAATTCTGGAAGCTGAAACAGCCGAGGTCGCCAAGCACGCCGCATTTGCGGCCTTTGTATTCGGCGAGCCACGCCTGGCAGGCATCTTCGATTACTGCGAGTTTGTGTTTTCGGGCGATTTCGTTGATTGGGTCCATATCGCATGGGAGACCGTAGATATGGACGGGCAAAATGGCGCGGGTGCGGTCGGTGATGCGGCTTTCGATTGAAGCCGGGTCGATGGTCAGGGTTGCCGGGTCAGTGTCTGCGAACACCGGCAGGGCCTTGTTGATCAGCACTGCGTTGTAAGTGGCTATGAAAGTGAACGGCGATACTATCACTTCATCGCCGGCGTCAACGTCGAGAACGTGCAGGCTGACGAGCAGAGCGGTTGTGCCGCTGGCGGTTGCGAGGCACCGTTTGGCGCCTATGAGTTTGGCATAAGCCTGTTCGAATTCCTCGACGTGCTCGCCCGCGCCTCTGAACCACCGGCCGCTTCTGAGGACTTCGATTACGGCAGGTTCCCACGATTGGCGCCATGTTGGCCAGCCGGGCCAGCTTCCCTTGTGCACGGGTGTGCCGCCGAGCATGGCCGGTTTGTCGGCCTCAGCAGACATTACCATTGGCGCCTTGCTGCCGAGGAATGCCACGGCAGCGGAACCTACAGCAGCGTGGTGGATGAACGAACGACGGTTGAGTTGATCTTTCATATTGCTCTACGGAGTGGGTTGAACTTTCGCCGGGCGCCAGACTGTTTCAGAACCGGGCACGGTTCATCATGCGATTCGACATGCACGGAGCGCCTGTTCATATGGGCACAGTTTGCCCTTTGCGTGGGACATGGTCAAGGCATCTCAGTGCTTCAGCACGGGCGCGGGTTGATGTCGTTCGCAGATTCCGGAGCGCGATGCATTTTCAGCATCTTGTTGTCTTTGTCGAAACCTGATTGAAATCTTTATCGAAGAGCTTGCTGCAACCTTGGCGTTCCGCCTGAAGGCGGATTCCTGGTGCGCCGCAGGCCACATCAACCAATGCTTGTCGTGGCCGATCGCGCTCAGAGTTCCTCTTTTGCGCGGGGATGTTGGGGGCTTCTGTCTCGATTCTGGCTCACAACGGTATGGGTTTGGTCGGCGCATTTGCCGCCGCGGTTGGAACAAGCAAGAGAGCTGAACTTGCGACTGCTGACATCGAGTTCAAGCTGTTGGGAGAGTGGATGAAAATCGACTGGCTGAAACAGGCAGTCAACGTCAATCATTCCCCGCAGACAGCGGCAGCCAAGAGTTTTGGTGTGCCTGTAGTATGTGGGGCTATTGGGGCGTTGGCTGGATTTGCGAACCATGGATCGAATTTCGTTGGTGTTGGCTTCGAGATCGCCTCGTCGGCAGGAACTGCTGAGGCGAGCGGGACTGGATTTTGAAGTGGTAACCGCTCCCGTAGAGGAACGAGATGACGAAGAATTAACGGGGCGTGAGCTGGCCCTTCTGAATGCATACAGGAAAGCGGTATCCGTTGCTCGGCGTTTGCCGGGCCGGTTGGTGCTTGGCGCAGACACGGTGGTTTGTCTGGGCACGAGGAAGTTGGGGAAACCGTGCAATTTGGATGAGGCGGTCCGGATGCTCGAACAACTTCAGGGCAGGACACATCATGTCATTACTGGTGTTGCTCTTATCAGGCTCGAGAGTGGGGAGGAGCGTGTGTTTGCGGAAACCACGCATGTGACATTCCGGCCTTTGGCGCGTTCGGAGATTGAAGCTTACATCGCGAGGGTGAACCCTCTGGACAAGGCCGGTGCATACGCGATTCAAGAGCATGGTGAGATGCTTGTAGCGGGGATTGACGGTTCGTATTCGAACGTTGTGGGGTTGCCGATGGAACGGCTGCTGGAGGAGCTGAAGCGTTGGGGGGGCATTGACTGTTTGATGTTGGGACGAAAGCGGGTATTATCGCGGGCATGAACAGAGTACGGCGGCTGTTGCACACACGGTATCGGGTAAACGATCTCGAACGGAGCGTTCGGTTTTACCGGGAGGTTCTCGGTTTGATCGAAGTCCAGAGGCACAAGTCACCTCGGGGATCTGAACTTGTTTTTCTGAAGGCGCCGGAGAGCGAGGAACTGATTGAACTCTGCCATTATCCGGCGAGCGGTCCGGTGCAGGTGCAACCGGACCTTACCCATCTTGCTTTCGAGGTGGAGAGCCTCGATGAGTTCGGCAAACACCTTGCCAAATTCGGGCTCAGGTACAGCGACGGTCCTCATTTACGCGATGACGGGAGCGGGTTTGCGTTTGTTGACGCTCCCGAGGGATATGAAATCGAGCTGATGCAACCTGCCACGCAGATGTTGCTGGCAGGGAACAAGTGAATCTGTTGCATTCACATCGGCGGGAATCGTGTCGCAGGGCGGGCTTTCGGGAACATCACTGAAGTGGCTGACATGAAGACGATCAGATGATTCAGGAGCGAGCTGACAGAATGCATTGGCAGGCGCGCAGCCATCGGTTTGATTTTCCGCGGCCGGCGCTGGTGATGGGGATTTTGAATGTGACACCCGACTCGTTTTCGGACGGCGGGAAGTACTTCGATGTTAGTGCCGCTGTAGAGCGGGCGCGGGAGATGGTTGCGGAGGGTGCGGAGATAGTGGACATAGGCGGGGAATCGAGCCGTCCGTTTTCAACGCCGGTTGATGAGGCAGAAGAACTCCGGCGAGTGATGCCTGTGATCGAGCGGCTTGTTGGGAGCGTGCCGGTGGCTTTGTCGATTGACACTCGCAAACCTCGTGTGGCGAGGGCCGCTCTTGAAGCCGGGGCGAGCATTGTAAATGACATCGAAGCCAACCGTGATGATCCCGAGATGTGGGAGGTGGTGGCCAGGTACGGTGCCGGGTATGTTTGCGTTCACATGCAGGGGACGCCCGAGAACATGCAGCAGAATCCTCACTATACGGATGTGGTGGGTGAGGTGGGTGAATTTTTTGAGGATCGGCTCGGGCGGCTGATGAGCGTGGGAGTTGCTTCTGAACAGGTGGTGTTGGATCCCGGGATTGGGTTTGGGAAGACTGTGGAGCACAATTTGCAGTTGCTGGCGGGTTTGGATTCCTATAGAAGGTTTTTACGGCCTTTGTTGATTGGCGTATCGCGGAAATCATTTATTGGCAGGCTGCTTGGAGTGGATGTTGACAAGCGGCTGGCGGCGTCGCTGGCGTGCGCGGTTTGGTCGCGATGGTTGGGCGTTGAGATTGTGCGAACTCACGATGTGGCCGCCACGTTGCAGGCGCTTCGAATGACCGAAGCTTTGCTGGGCGAAAAAAGAAGATGAATTGGGTTCGGGACAACTGGCGAGCGTTTGTGGAGATTCTCCTGCTTGCTGCGGGGATTTACTACTGCATCAGGCTCGTGCGGGGGACGCGTGGGGCGCCGGTTGTGCTTGGATTTCTGCTTGTGATGTTGGTGCTGACGTCGTTGACGCTTGCGTTGAATTTGGAGGTTTTGCGGCTGCTGCTTCGGAATTTTTTGGCCTTTTTTGCTATTGCGGTCATTGTGATTTTCCAGCCGGAGGTGCGCCGTATTTTTGCGAATCTCGGCAGCCTGCCGTTTTTTGCCAGTGCGCGAGAGACGCGGCAGAACATTGAAGTTTTGATCAAGACGGTGGAACGGCTGTCCGATGTGCGGATTGGCATGCTGGTGGCGATTGAACAGACCATACAGTTGCAGGACGTGGTCGAGTCCGGAGTACCTGTGGATTGTGTGGCGACGCCGGAGATACTTGAGACGATATTTTTCCCGAACAACGCGATGCACGACGGTGGTGTGATCATACAGGGGGACAGGATTGCGTACGCAGCATGCATTTTTCCATTGACACAGAAACCGGGGCTGAGTGCGTCGCTGGGTACGCGGCATCGTGCTGCGATCGGGCTGAGTGAAGAAACGGACGCTGTGGTGGTGGTTGTGTCGGAGGAGACAGGCGCCATTTCGTATGCGCACAAGGGCGAGCTGGTGCGGAATGTGTCGATCGAACAACTTCGGGATTTTCTGACATCGGTGCTTGTTCATGCGCCGCCGCCTCGTGGGGTGGTTGAATGGGTGCGTTCGCTGTTTGGCCGGTCAGCGGTGCATGCGGGTTTGCCTGCCAACACGAAACCTGGTTCTTGAGATTCCATGCGTTTGCCGCCATTTGTCACACGGAACGTTGGTTGGAAGCTGGTTTCGATTGCTCTAGCGACGCTGGTTTGGTTGAGCTTGAGGTCTGGTGTGCCCGGCCGTTTGAGGCATGGGGGGACAGTAAGCTTGCCAAGGCAGGAAGTGAGTTTGCTGAAGTCGCCAAGTGACACGCGCCAGTTTCGGATTGAACCGGCGGCTGTGGACATAATCGTCGGTGGTGAGGCGGAGGTGTTGGAGAGGATGCAACCGGAGGATTTGACGGTGTTTGTTCGCATGGGTAGGGGGACATTGCCGCCATCGACGCCTCAGCCGGTGCAGGTGCATGCGCCGGCTGGTGTGACGGTGCTGGCGATCAATCCCCCCGAGGTAACGATCAGTCTTGCGGGCACGCACCCGGCGGTCAGTGCTGCGCAACAAGACAAGCCATGACAACAGACAAGAAGATTTTCGGCACAGACGGTGTCAGGGGCCGGGCCAACATCGAACCGGTCACGGCCGAGACGGCATTGAAACTTGGGCGGGCAGCGGCGCACGTTTTCAAGACGCTCGAAAGTCACGCTCGATCCAAGGGAAGGCACAAGATAGTGATCGGGAAGGACACGCGGCTTTCTGGGTACATGTTGGAGAACGCGCTGTCATCGGGAATACTGTCGATGGGGGTTGACGTGCTGTTCATAGGGCCGCTGCCAACGCCGGGGGTAGCGTATGTCACGAGGAGTTTGAGGGCAGATGCGGGCATAGTGATAACTGCGTCCCACAATCCATATGATGATAACGGGATAAAGTTTTTCCGGGCGGACGGCTACAAGCTTGACGACCAGATTGAAGCCGAGATTGAACATCTTGTTTTCAGCGGCGAGATCGAGCACATCCGGCCTGTTGCAAGCGAGATTGGCAAGGCGATTCGCATCGATGATGCCCTTGGCAGGTACATCGAGTATGCGAAGGCATCATTTCCGCGGGGGATGACGCTTGATGGCATACGCATCGTTGTTGACTGTGCGAATGGGGCGACCTACAAGTCCACTCCATGTGTTCTGCGGGAGCTGGGTGCCGAGCTGGTGATACTGGGCAACACACCTGACGGCACGAACATCAATCTTGATTGCGGTTCGGGCCATCCGGACAAACTTTGCAGAGCGGTGCTCGAGCATCATGCGCAGGTCGGCATTGCCCACGATGGCGACGGGGACCGGGTGTTGTTGTGTGACGAGAACGGGACACTTGTGGATGGAGACGATGTTCTGGCGGTGTTGGGCATGGACATGCTGCAACACGGGAAATTGCCGGAGCGCACCGTAGTGGCGACGGTGATGTCGAATGCGGGGCTCGAGCATGCGATCAACATGGCTGGCGGGCGTTTGATCCGGACGCAGGTTGGCGATCGCTATGTGATAGACGAGATGCTGAAGAACGGTTATGCACTGGGTGGCGAACAGAGCGGGCACATAGTGTACCGCGAGCATGCAACCACCGGTGACGGCCTTGTAGCGGCGCTGCAGATGTTGCGCATAATGAAAAGTCGAAATGCTCTGTTGTCCCAGCTTGTCCGTTGCTGGAAAAGATTTCCTCAGAAACTGGTGAATGTGCCGGTGCGCGAGCGGGTCCCGTTCGAGAAGATGGAGGGTGTAATGGAGTTGCTATCCGAGGCCGAGACGGAGCTGAAAGCTCATGGCGGTCGGGTTTTTCTGCGTTATTCCGGGACCGAGCCAAAAGCGCGGCTGCTTGTCGAGGCGCAAGAACAGCACCTTGTTGATAAATGGTGTGAGCGGATTGGTGAGCGGCTGCGCCAGCAATTCGGAGAGAAAATCCACTCGTGATCGGGTGTAGTGATTGAGCGAGAACGGGCGTTGGTTTGTCAGATTGGAAAGACGATGTCGCAGACAATAAACAATGTGAACAGGACCGGGAGCCCGTTGGATGATTTCCAGCGTGAGTTTGGCGAGGCGTGGCGAGCGATGCCGAACAAGGGCTTGTTTTTTGTGTTGCTGGGTGGGTGGATACTGTTGTTTGCGGTGCTTGGGAACCCGACGATGGGGTATTTCAAGACGCCGTCGCTTTTCGGGTGGTTGTACGGCACCTATACGCGGCCGGGGTCGGAAGACGAACACGGTTTGTTGATTCCGTTTGTTGTATTGGGCTTGTTATGGTGGAAGAGGCGGGCGTTGCTGGAAGTTGAGAAGCGGGTGTGGTTGCCCGGGCTGGTCCCGTTTGCTTTTGCGGTGGCTTTGCATGTTGTGGGGTATTTGATTCAGCAACCGCGGCTGTCAGCGGCGGCATTGTTTGGTGGATTGTACGCGTTGATTTCGGTTGTATGGGGTTGGCGGTTTGCGCGGGCGTGTTTTTTCCCGATGGTACTGCTGGTTTTCAGCATGCCATTGGGCGATGTGATCGAGTTTGTAACAATTCCGCTGCGGATGATTTCGACCAAGGCAGCGTTGTTCGTTGTGCAGGACCTGCTCGGGATTCAGGTGGTGGCGGAGGGGGTTATCATTATGGATCCGAAGGGGGCCTATCAATACGAAGTGGCGGCGCCATGCTCGGGGATTCACAGTTTCATCGCGATGCTGGCTTTGACGACCATTTATGGTTTCATCACGTTCAGGACCAACTGGCGCAGGGGGCTAATAACATCGCTGGCGCTGCCATTGGCGCTGGCGGGTAATGTACTGAGGCTGGTTTGCATCATCGTGGCTGCTGAGGCGTTTGGTCGGGAGGCGGGCGAGTTTGTTCATAACTGGTTTGGGTTTGCCACGTTTTTGATGGCGTTGTTGGTGATGTTTGTGGTGGGCGGCTGGTTGAGGGAACCGGGCGTGGACAGCACCATGGCAGGGACTGCAAAGGCTGTATGAACTGGCGGGTTTTTTTGGCGGCAGCGATTGCGCTTGGCTGCATGGCGGGCGCAGCCGGAGTGCTCTACAGGGTGAAATCCAATCAGCAGTTGGGCGCGCCGGGGTTGAGAGCCAAACCGTTGGCGGGGACTCACCGGGTCGAAATACAGTTGCCCGAGCGCGTGTTGGATTACAAATCCAAAGAAATGGCGCTGTCGGAGGTGGAAACAAACTCTTTGCCTGCGGATACCAGTTATGCGCGGCGATTGTACGAGGCCCGGGACGGATTCAAACTGATGCTGGGAGTGGTAATGATGGGCACTGACCGAACCAGCATTCACAAGCCTGAGTTTTGTTTGACTTCGCAGGGGTGGCGAATTGTGGAACGGGAGACGCTGTCGATTCCCCTCGAGGAACCGCCGGGGTACCAATTGCCCGTGCGCAAATTCACGGCGAGCTTTGTCGGCACCGATCGGGCAGGGAGCATTGTGCGGGGCAGCGGCGTGTATGTATTCTGGTTTGTGGCTGACGGACGGGTGACGGCGGGGCATTTGGATCGGATCAAACAAATGACGTGGGATTTGTTGCGCACTGGTGTGTTGCCGAGGTGGGCTTATGTGAGCTGCTTTGCGACCTGTCAACCGGGCGCGGAGCAGGAGACTTACGAGCGAATGAAGAAGTTCCTGGCTGCCGCGGTACCTAAATTTCAGACTGCTTTTCCAATGCCGCGCGGAGAGCATCGGATCGCTGCAAATTCAAGTGATCGTTTGAACGGTCGGAGCACGCAGCGCGGCACAGGTGCAGTTGAATGATCCTGCGGAAGAAGTGGCATTTGGTTGCGGCTATACTTTTCCGTGGCGGTGCGGTGGGCAGAGTGACTTCGCTGCCTGCAGCTTGGCGTTGCGATCGGTAACCGGGGAAGAAGAAGGACATGTTGGGGGATGGTCTTGGGCGAATGGACAATCTGCGGGGGCTGGCAGGTTTTCCATGATAACGATTCAGCCCACAAAACGAGACTAACTGAGAATGAAAACTCGTCAGAAACACTGTACGAATTCGGTTGAGAGACATTCCAGGCGCGCTTTTTTGGGGCGCAGCTCTGTTTTGGGCGTGGGCGCAGTTGTCGGGCTGCCTCAGATTGTTTGTCGAAGCGTGCTGGGCGCGGCGGGTCAACCGGGCGCGAACGAGCAAGTAGGAATTGGGTTTGTGGGCATGGGTCGTCAGGCGGGTGACCTGCTGCGGATGCTGCCTGCGATCAAGGAAGCGCGGGTTGTGGCTATAGCCGACCTGAACCTCGAGCGTGCCGAGGCGGTCGCGGTCAGGTTCAATGCAGCGGCGATGCAGGACTACCGCAGGTTGCTCGAGCGGAAAGAGGTTGACGCGATAATCACGGCTACGCCCGATCACTGGCGAGCTCTGGTTTGCATTCATGCGTGCCAGGCTGGCAAGGACGTTTACGCGGAGAAACCGCTGACACTGACAATTCGTGAGGGGCGGCGCATTGTTGAGGCGGTTCGCAAGTACAATCGCGTTTTGCAGACCGGGAGCCAGCAGAGGACCTCGTGGCCGAATCGTTGCGGTTGCGCGCTGGTACGGAATGGCGCAATCGGAAAGATCAAGCGGGTGATTGCGCACAACTATCCCAGTCCGTGGGAATGCGGGCTGCCGGCGCAACCTGTTCCGGAGAAACTTGACTGGGATCGATGGTGTGGTCCGGTTGAACCGATACCTTACAATCGGGATTTGTATTTGCCGCGTGCGAATCCGGGCTGGATTTCGTTCAGGCTGTTTTCGGGCGGCGAGATGACGGGGTGGGGGGCGCATGGGCTTGACCAGGTACAATGGGCTCTTGGGATGGACGACAGCGGGCCTGTTGAGGTGTGGCCGGAAGGGCCGCGGTTTGATCCGCCGACCTACACTGAACCTGAATCGCGGGAGCGCGGCGACAAGATTTGCAGCCAGCCAAAGGTGTTTTTCCGGTATGCGGGGGATATAATTGTCGAACTCGGCGACGGTCCGGCGGGTGGCGCGAAGTTCATCGGGGAAAAAGGCACCATTACGATAGACAGAGCGGTGTGCAAGTCTGACCCGCCAGAAATCGCTGAGAACGCATTGATCGAGCGTCCTGCGGGACTGGTGGAAAGCCACTTGCGCGACTGGTTCAACGCAATGCGGACGCGACAGCGTCCGGCTGCGGATGTCGAGATTGGACATCGGTCAGCCACGGTTTGCCACTTGGCGAACATAGCGCGGTGGACGGGGCAGAGGCTTCGTTGGGACCCCGTGAGGGAGGTTTTCCCCGACTCGCCCGAGGTTAACCTGTATTTGGATCGGCCGCGCCGCAAAGGATACGAATTGCCGGACAAGGTCTGACGCCATTGCTGGAGGCGGTTATGCGAGTCCCACGCCCGCCGCACAGATGGCGACTTTCACCGGCGCGTGCCATTGCTGTTCAGACGCGGCTTGCGGGCCGGGTTGTTGACAAGTGGGACGGCCGTGTGGTGCGATGGGTAGCGGGGCTGGATGCGGCTTTTTCGCGGTCACATTGCATTGGTGCGGTGGTGTTGTGGGACCTTGCGAAGGGGGTTGTGGAAGAGCGGCACATTGCGGTGCGCCCGTTGATATTCCCGTACATTCCTGGTCTTTTGTCATTTCGCGAAGCGCCAGCGTTGCTTGGAGCCTTGCGCAAGCTTCGGCGAACGCCGGATGTATTGATGTGCGACGGGCATGGGATAGCCCATCCGAGGCGATTCGGTATCGCCAGTCACATCGGTGTTTTGACCGGGCTGCCGTCGATTGGCTGTGCGAAGAGCAGGTTAACCGGGGAGTATTATGAGCCCGGGCCTTGCCGGGGTGAGAGCGCGCCTTTGGTGGACCAAGGGGAAATAATTGGCGCAGTCGTCAGATGCAAGGCGAACACCAAACCTGTTTTTGTCAGCGTTGGCCACTTGATAGACTTGGGTTTGGCTGTCGAGACAGTTCTTGCTGCAGCTACGGTTTATCGTTTACCGGAACCGACACGGCTGGCCGACTTGTTGGTGACGGCAGCAAGGAAAAGATTCAACCGGCCATGATCAATCGGCTTGTTCGATTGGGGGTCGGTACTTGTATTTTCGGCCAAGGGCAAGCGCAGTTTTCAGGGGTTTCATGCCCGCGGTGCAGGAGGGGTCGGAGAGCGATGCTGCAGCGGCGCAGACGCCTGTTTCGAGGCTCCGCTGCAGGTCCCAGCCTTCGTGCAATCCCAACAAAACGCCCGCGCAAAACGCGTCGCCGGCGCCGGCCATGCCGGCAATGTACTTTTGGGGCAGATTGACCGAAGACTGCCAGAAGTCTTCGCCTTTGCGTGTGCGGGCGAAAGCGCCCTCGGGGAAGTGGATAATTACGAGTTCCTTTACGCCGAGCTGCAACATCGCGCCTGCGGCGTGGCGCAACGAGACAGGGTCGATTTTGCCGTCTGCCTGCCTTGTTTTGAATCCGGTTGTGCGGCCTGCTTCGAACTCGTTTAGGATGCAATAATCGACATGTTGGAGTGCCGGAGTGACGATTTTAGCGAACCGGTCACTGTCCTCGCTCACGACATCGACGCTGGTTCTGAGTCCGGCTTTTTGGGCTTTGGCCAGCAGTGCTGCTGCTCTGGTTCCGTAATTCTTGTCGGGTTTGTCGAGCTCATCGAGCAGGAGCAGATAGCCGAGGTGGAAAATGCGGGCTTTGACACGATTGAAGTCGATGTCGGAACCGGACCAGAGGGCGTTTGCGCCGCGCATATGGAAGAATGTTCTGCGTCCGCTGGCGATTTCTGTCATGACATCTGTGTAAGACGTGGGTGCGTCCTGGGTTTGGCGGAGGTGTTTGGCATCGATTTTGAACTTTCGGCAGTCGGCGAGGATGCGTTCGCCCAACTCATCTTTGCCGACCAAGCCGGCGGCGTAGAGCGGGAACGGGGCGCCGAGGATGGCGAGATCGACAAGCACGTTGTATGGGGCTCCGCCGGTGCCCTGGCTTTGACTGCGGATGTTGGCAAGGCTTTCCGGCTGGGGATAGACGTCAATCATTTTGACCTGGTCAATGATCCAGTTGCCGCCGGCGAGTATGCCGGAGCGTGTAGCAGAAGGTTTTGTGTTCATAACGTGCGATATCCGGCGCGGCTTTCGAGTTGTCATTCGGCGCCGACATGGTTGTCACGCTTAAGGTTAAACACTTGCGGTTGGGTTGTCACTTCCAAAATCTTGGGCTGAGATTGAAGCTTGTACTTGCCAAACTGCCACAGGTTCATAGAGTGTGCGTCTTTTAACCGCTGCTTCATGAGTACGATATTGTCTGTGATACAGGCGCAGGCGGCCCAGCAGGACTCGCGGGCGGCCATGCTGCAAATGATGGGCTTGCTGCTCATCATGATAGTGATGTTTTATTTTGCCATATGGCGGCCTCAGCAAAAGAAGGCAAAACAGCACGAAGAACTGATGAAATCGCTCAAGCCGGGCGACAAGGTTGTGACTGCCAGCGGGATATGCGGGGTGATTGTGAGCATTAGGGACAAGACAGTTTCAATTCGGTCGGCCGATGCGAAGCTTGAGATGTTGAAGAGCGCGATCAGCGATGTGATTGAGCGCGCCGGGGGATCAAGTGCCTCCTGAAAGAAAACCTGTTGCAATTGAGACATGAGTCGTAACGTTTGGCGTTTCTGTTTGGTCATCACGGTCCTGCTTGTGGCATGGGCTCTCCAGTCCATTTATCCGCCCACGCCCCGTGATTTAATCGAGACTTTTCGCAAGCAAGCGGAGTACACAGATACCAACTTCAACGCGATTGTTGAGCGCGCGCTCGCATTGCAACAGGCAAACACAAATCAGCCTTTCCAAAACCTGCTCGCTGCGGTCGGCACCAACGATCTTTCCAAGTATTTTCCGTCATTGGTCGATGAAGATGCTGTGGACCAGAACAGGCATATTCTGAATGAAATCCAGCGGAAAGCGGCCGCGCGGATTAAACTCGGCCTTGATCTGCAGGGTGGCACTTCATTTCTTGTGTCGATGGATACGAACCGGCTGGCGAATGTGGCGGACAAAGCGCACGCGCTCGAACAGGCGGTTGAAGTGCTCCGCAAGCGCGTTGACCGGTTCGGCGTTGCTGAGCCGATCCTCCAGCCGCAGGGTGAAAATCGAATTCTGATACAACTTCCCGGTCTGTCGGACGCTGACAAGGAAAGCGCCAAGAACACGATTAAGAAAGCGGCGTTCCTCGAGTTCCGCCTTGTGCATCCGGAAAGTGATGAGCTGGTTCGGCAGGGAATCATCGAGCCCGGGTACGAACTGCTGCGGGAAAAGCGCCGCAAGCGCGACCGAACGAGCGAACCCGACGCCCAGATTGAGAGGGTTTATTTGGTGAAAAAGGGGCCTGAAAAGGGGTTGACAGGCAAATACGTCGAGCGGTCTGGAGTGTTTGCTGACCCTGTGACCGGGATGCCAAAGATCAGCCTGCGGTTCAACAGCGAGGGCGCGTCATTGTTTGCCGATATTACACGAGAGAACGTGGGGCGACTTCTGGCGATTGTACTGGACGGCGAATTGTACTCGGCCCCGCGGATCAACGAGCCGATTCTTGGGGGCTCGTGCGAAATCTCAGGCGACTTTGACATACGTGAAGCATACGAGCTGGCGAATGTGCTGCAGAACCCTCTCGAGGCGCCTGTCCAGCTCGAAGAAGAGCGCAGCGTTGATCCGTCGCTGGGCCGGGACGCGATCCAAAGCGGCATCAAAGCCTCGATCATTGGGGCTGCGTCGGTCGTGGTGTTCATGCTGGTGTACTATATGTTTGCCGGGCTGGTCGCGAATGTCGCTTTGTTGCTGAACGTAATAATTTTGCTTGGGGTGATGTGTTCACTGGGCACTACGCTTACCGTTCCTGGCATTGCGGGTATTGTGCTTACGATAGGCATGGCTGTGGACGCGAACGTGCTTGTCTATGAGCGCATTCGCGAAGAGCTTGAGGCGGGCAAGTCAGTTCGAGGCGCGCTCGCATCCGGTTACGGCAAGGCTTTTGGAACGATTTTGGACTCGAACCTTACGACTTTGATTTCCTCGATTATCTTGATTTTCAAGGGGACAGGCCCGGTGAAAGGATTTGGTGTGACGCTGACGATTGGTTTGATAGTCAACATGTTCACAGCCCTGGTGGTAACGAGGTTGGTTTTTGACTGGTTGCTGGCGCGCGGGTGGCTGAAGGGATTCCCGATGTTGCGATTGATTCACGGTACCAAATTCAACTTCATGAAATACGCCAAGATCGCGTTCGCTCTTTCGTGGTCGATCATTTTAATCGGCAACGCTTATGGGATTTACCGGGGACGCGAGGTTTTGGGCGTGGATTTTGCGGGTGGCGACAGACAAGGAATCCGATTTACACAGAGGGTCGAGGTTGAGGAGATACGCCGCGCCATAAGACAACTGGGGTTGAGCGAGGCGACTATCCAATACCAGAAGGATCCCGCAACGGGCCACGAAAGCCTTCAGATCACGACCGAGGCTGGCAGCGGCAACAAGGTGTATGAAGGGTTGAGAGCACGGTTTCCTCAGGCCGGATTCGAGCGCATTTCGCTTGATCAGGTGGGCGCTTCGGTTGGCCGGGAGATACAGACTTCGGCAATTGTAGCATCGCTCTTGGCGATGTTTGGGATATTGGTGTACGTGGCGTTCCGCTACGAGTTTTCGTTTGCCGTCGGGGCTGTCATAGCGCTCGTGCATGACATTCTGATGACGTTGGGCTGGTTCTTCATTTCGGGTCGGCAAATGAGCGCGCCGATTGTGGCAGCGGTGCTAACCATAATCGGGTTCTCGATAAACGACACGATTGTTATCTTCGACCGCATCCGTGAGGACCTGAAGCTGGGCGTGCGAGGGTCGTTTACGGACATAATCAACAAGGCGCTCAATCAAACCCTGAGCCGAACGATTATCACTTCCGGCACGGTTTTTCTCGCGACAATGTCGTTGTATTTGTTCGGCGGCGGTGCTGTGAACGATTTTGCGTTCACGTTCCTAATCGGTATTCTGACGGGGACCTACTCGAGCATCTACATTGCGAGCGCATTGGTTCTCTTGTGGCACAAGGGTGAACGCCCGAAGATAGGCGCAGAAGTTGTTGAGGTCCAAGAGGCCGTTGTTCGGGCGTGAAACTGCCTTTGCTCTGGCGCACGAACCTGAACGACCACGAGTCCTACCGCTGAAGTCGGCGGATTGATGCGCGTTTGTAGAAAGCGAAGAATCCCAAGCACACACCGCTGGCGAATGCGATTTCTTGCGGTTCAGGGACAGGGACGAAACCGGAACTCCAACTGCCCGATCCTATCGTCCCGAGGAGCGACTGTCCGCCTGCGATGTCGTAGTTTAGCGCGCTATGGTCGTTCGCACTGATGATGCTCGCGAACTGGACCTTCCAAGTCTGTGAGTCCGGATCAAGCTTGCTCTGACCGACCGAATTATTCGCCACCGAGGAAAGAAAACTCTTCGACGCAGCGAAATCGATGAACATTGTCTGCTGGCCTCCGACCAAGCCCGCCTCGGTGATCGTTCTGATAAACCCATGCCCTTGGTACGAATAATTTCCTGGGTTCAACCCAATTCCGTCAAAGTCGCCCAGTGCTTTCTGTCCGCTTTTCCCGTCGTTGTCATCCATTCTTATGTCACCCCAAGTGGGATAAGAACCGCTCGGCAAAAACGTCAACTCCAAACCGTGCTGGGTGTAATCGCCTCCGTTTAGGTCGAAAGTAAATCCCCAATCAGGCAGATTATCTGCATCGTTGTTTATCAGCACGTGCACCACACCGTTCATGGCGGTCGTCTTTTGGGGAGTTGCGGAACCTGAGTAACCGACTCGGACTCGAAAGAAAACGAAGCTCGAGTCGGCCGCCCAGTAGCCACCGGGGTTCGAGGAATCGCCAACAAAATCCAGCGCTGGTGTGCCGACATCGCCGCGGCCGTCATTCACCCCTACCAGAGGGTTCCATACTGTTGGCCAGCCGTTAAAAATGTGGGCTGGCTCTGCTATTTGGTCTGGATACCATTGAAAAACGACGCCAAGCGATGTTTCAATGGCACAGAAAAGGCTGGTGACAGCCAATAACCGCGCACCGCTGTACAACGTTCTCAACCCAAGATGCCAGATCGATTTCATAAGCCAACTCTAAGGTGTAGTTTCAGAGTGTCAATCTGGCGTTCGCCTCGAGTTTCACCATTTCTTAGCGGCTCTAAAGAACGCCTCGATGTTCTCGATGGGCGTGCGGGGCGGAATGTCGCATCCAGATGAGAGCACGAAATTACGGTGTCCGGCAGTCGCAGCGAGCAGCCGTTTCACTTCGGTTTCGACCTCGGCCGGTGTACGCCTGTAAAAGACATTCGTGGGGTCCAAATTCCCACTGATTATGATGTTCGGTGGAACTCGATTTAGAGCAGCGCTGACGTCCATTGGCGCGCCGAAATGGAATGCTTTTGCGCCCGACCCCATGGCCGCTTCGAGGTGCACGAGTTTCACTGAACAACTGTGATAAACCAGCGTGAAGCTTGGGTCGTCCACACTATCGACGATTCGCCTGACCCAAACAGAAGAAAAGTCGCGCAATGCTCTCGGAGACAACAATCCTGCGGTCGGCTCCGCCATAATCACGCCATCGGCGCCTGCGGCCTTGAATGCGGCCGCATACGCAGCAAGGAATCCGGTGCTTTTCTCGAGCAAGACGTTCGTCAGGTCGGCGTTCTCGATCGTCAATTCGAGTGTTTCACTCACGCCATAAAGCCGTGCGGCAAGTGAGAACGGGCCGATCATCCCGCCAAGAATGACTGCGTCTTTCGCGGCCTGTCGCAATAGCCGGACAACTTCGAGATACACGCGTGTGCGGCTGGCGCCCGGTGCTGGCACTGCCAACTCGTGCACCTGTGAAGCATCGGTAACAACTCGACCGGGGACGGTGGGCACTTCCCAATCCGATATGACCGGTTTGCCGCCGAACGCCTCGACCTCAGCGCTCAAATCCATTGCGGCCAAGAGCACCTGGGTTTTGAACCGCTCATGCAGCGCCAACTGAGCCGAGGCTTGCTTGATCGGGTTGGTCACAACATCGCGCACTGTGGCACCTATAAGCCGCGTTCCCGGGTACGTAAGAATTGGCATGGCCAGCGGCTTGTCGCGGCCTGATAGAATGTTGGTGAAACGACTCATAGTTCAGTGAATGATCTGAAAAGACTGGCGAGCGGATTGAAAATGGTCCCCGTGTTCAGGTTTTGGGCTTCAAAACGAGCATGCCCCACAAATCCAGCTTCGGCAGAACAACACGTCCGTTATCGATTTTCAACGGTTCTTCGCGGCCGCCAAAAGGCACCCACGAAACCGCGCATTGGGGCGAAACTCCAAGTCTGCCCAAGTCTATGGTTAGTCTTACCGAGCTCATTTCACGGACGCTGTCCGAAGCGGCGTCGTAATCGTAATTCAAAACATGGATCACAGCCTGTCCGGATCGAGCGCGTGGCAAGACGCGAACCGGCGCTGGCGATTCCGCGCGGACAGCGGGTTGCACTGCTGATGTGGCTTGATTCACATCGGCAACGAGAACTTTGTCTTTCGAATGCGCCTCAAGAACCTTCCTGTCTGTGTCGAGCAGGGCGGACCGATCCACCACGAGCAGCACTTTTTCACGTTGGATGTCTTCCGCTTTAAGGCGCAGGTCAACGATGTCGTCGCCAGCGAGCAAGATACGGAATGACAGATTCGCTGCTGCAAGCTTTGCGCAAAGGTCCTGCCATCGATTTGGAGCGCGCATGTAGGCGCGGTGGGGCAAAACAACCGCAAGATCTGACACTGTTTCGTATCCGTCAAAAAGGTCCGAGTGCTCGCGCACGAACTTGTAAAGCGGCGCGTAAAGCTCGGTCGGGCCGTTGTACCAGTGTGTGCCTTTTTCGGGCGTGTAACACCACTGTCGATGCGGCGCCATAAAGAGTTGGCCTGAAGCATACGCGAGGGCGATCCAGCCCCGGACAAGCCCGTGCGCATTGTTTTCCTTCACAAATGCCCAATCACCGCCGCTCGCTGTTGCCGCATAAGGGCGGCCAACAGCCTCTGCAAGTCGGTACGCAAACACCGGCAGGTCCGAGAAACGTCTGGCCGAGGCGTGATGGTCTGTCTCGGCGCTGAACAGGTCGATTGCTTTGTAATCCGAGAGATGTCCGGTCCAGAGCAATCCTGCGTTTGCGCCCATGGGCACGCGTTGTCCCGCGACCTGGTTTGCCAGGGCGTGGAGTTCTTCCATGAAAGACGCAGCAGCGTGGTACTGGTAAACTGTCCATTCCGGCCAGAGCGGGTGTTGCTGTGGTTTGCGCTGCCCGGTTTTGTCGGCCTTGATCCATTGGCGCATTTGCTCCCGGAAATTGAAATCCCCGGGGCTTTCGACTCGAAGCTCTTCGAGGCGTTGGGGCGGCAGGGATTTCAAGTGTTCTTTGAAGCCTTCGACGCACCGATCACAAAAACAAATGCCGAGCCACAAGCCACCCGCCGTTCCCAGGTGATCGTCAATATGGAGGCCATGTGCACCGGCCTTGATGGTTTCCTCCACTCGTTCGCGCAGGTATTGTCTGAAGATTGGCTGTTGGCTGCAGCACCACCAGTAGGGTATGCCACGGTGCTGGTGATCGGTCAGCCAAGGCACTTTTACCGGCTGCCCGTCAATGTCCCGGCACAGCCCTTCGGTGTAATTTGTGGGCAATCTTTCGTAGTAGCGGCTGAACTCGGTCACCATTCCCACGCTGCCGAAAAACTTCAGTCCCTTGGCAGCTTCGAGTGTTTCCGGCCGGGGCGTTCCTCCCCACGCAACAACTGTAGCTCCGTACTCTGAATAAGTCCGGGCATCGGCCTGATACATGAATACAACATCAGACTTTTCGAGTGCTGCGGCTGTTGAAGAGAGGGCGACTTGCAAGAAAAGCGCTGCGTAATAATAACCTGTGCGCTTCATACAGTTTTCAGATTCAATGGGCAAACGTGCAACCCGGCACGTCAACGACCGACTCAAACTGCCCCGGGCTTTTTGCGCAACCCGACCAATTGCGAACACGCGCAGGCCCATTATGTCGTTGATTTGTTGTCTGTCGCAAGCTCGACGGCATGCTCTGCACGATTTGTCGGGCTCGGCGGAGCGCCCCTAACAATCACCAGCGATAATACCGATAAGGATTATCGCCCATCGGAAAATCAGTGCGGTAATCGGGGTGATAATACTGGCGAATCAAGGAAAACTCGGGTTCGGGATTCGGAGGCGTTTCCGACCCGGGTCTGGGACCGGTTGCCTGAGGGCCGGATCGATCGCCGTTTGGTCCCACTGACCAGCCCAGTTTGCCCGAAAAAGCAGCTGGACTGAAAACGCGTCTGTCCACGGTGAAACTGGCGCCGAGGTTGGCCAGTAGTTGGGCGACGGCGCGTGTGGCGCGCCAACGCGTGTAGCGGAAATAAGTTTTCTCATCGGCACCGAAGCATTCCGGATCGATCTGGCAGAAGATTGCAACGCCTTTGCCTGTGTTCTTTCGGCCAATCAAGCCATCGGCACCGATATCGGCGCCCCCGCTTAACACCCATGGGGGATTGTCCATGTAACAACGCCAGCGAAGGTCTGATGCGCTTAGGCCGGCGGCCTCGCGCCACATGGGCACTGAGAGCGATCCGGCAAAACGAGCGCCAGCCCGCTCGAAGGTTGTGCCGAGCCATCCGTTCTTCTGGGTGAACGGCAGAAAGAATGCTCGGCCGCCTCGCTCGAGGTAAGAGGTGAGGGCTGCGTCGTCGAGGGCCGAACCAGCCTGGCCACCGGCGTCGGGGCCGATTAGCAGAAGTGCGGCGTTCGGGTCCAAAGTTGTCGAGCGTTGGTAGTTCACCCCGATTTTGTCCAGCCATGGTGCACCGGACGCGCCGCCGATGTACACAACCCGGTCCACACGGGGCGAAAGTGGAGCGTGTAGCGCATAATCGACAACACGTGCGGCGACGCGGCGTGCCGCTGGGTCTTCGGTGACGTGATCTTCCAAATCCAAGGTGCAAACGATCAGCCTGCCGCGGCCATAATCAAGTTCCATCAACGGAGTGTAAGCGAGGTCGAATTCGCACTCGAACAACGGCCGCCAGCCGCTGCGATGCGGTTTCTCGATGGCTGCGCTGCTGACGCCGCCGCGGTTGCCCCAGTGCCAACCAGCGTAAGGCTGGTCGCGCTCATTGCCTCTCAGGTAATCACCCGCATACTCCGGGTAAGCCTCGATCAGGGTGCTTGTGCCCGTCCAATCGCGGAGATCGTCGGCGTCCAACGCGACGTCGAGTGGCGAATTGAATGCGACGGAAGGGACCGGGAAGACACGCCTCGCCACTTTTGGGCACACACGCCATCCGAGCGCTCGGGTGATCCATTCAGGATCATGGGCGCAAATCAGGGCGCGTCCCCCTGCTCGCACATATGGCTCCAACGTTGCCGCTGTCGCTGGATTATCCTCTAAGGCGTTTCGTCCGATCACAACGAGGCGGGCGGTTCCGCCATTCCAGGGAACGAGCTGATAGCCCAACTGCGTCAGCATCCTGCTTGTCAAGCCTTTGGGATCAACGACAGCTATCTCGCCAGCACCGGCGATGTCATCGCCAAACACGCGAAACGCGAATGCATCGTGGTGGGTGGTCTTGCCCACCGTTGCGGTTAGGGTGATCTGGCCGTCTGCCTTGCCGCCGGTTTCAACATCAGCCGCGATGAACTGGAATGGAACAAACCGTATTTCGGAAATCGCAAGGCTGCCTTCAATTCGGCCACGGCCGATTTCCTTGTTGCCAGCCGTGGCGATCCAATCTGCCGTGAAGCTCTGCGGTTGCCTTGTATCGTTAATGAGCACGAGCTGTTTCTCGATCTTCTGGCCCGAGCTGAAGTGGTGGTCCTTGGCAGTGTACGCGCCTGGCGGTCCTGCGATCCAAGCCATGGTTGGGCCGTTGACTTCCTTGAGTGCGTCCTGCATCCACGACCACGTGCGCAGGCCGCCCGGCAGTCCCGCAGCCCGCCAAGAGCGCCACGTATTGACGCGGAAGAGTTGCTGAATCTTGTGATTGTTTGCGTACTCGTCGAGGCGGTTTTCCGAACTGCCGTAAAGCATTCCGCCGCGGAACAGGTCGTGAAGAAACTCCCGGTACTTCGGTTCCTCGGCTGTGTAGGCGTCGGCGCCAAAGTAAATGGCTGCGAATTCCGTCAGCAAAGGCTCGCTGGTGATATTGCTTTCGAAGCCGTGTCGGCCCCGCCGGAATGTACAATCCATGGGTGTGCCGAACTCGACCATGGAGATCGGCATCTCACCGTTTTCGGCCCATGCGCTCAGCCATTCCTCGCGTTCCTGAAGCGGGATGAGGTTGAGATAGCAATTCATCGTGTATATATCGCCCGTGTACGCTCCAGCGTGGCTGTAATACACTCTGGTAGGATCGAGTTTTCTGAGCCCATCGAACATGTCCTTGGCTGCGGCCATGAGCCGTTGCCAGCGCGCATCGTTCTGGCCCCAACCAGTGCGGCCAATGTGACGCGGGTCTGCATCCTCAGCGCTGTTGAAGAAATTGAATCCGGCGATCCACATGACCACCGACGGATGATTGCGGTAATGGCGCATCCAAACGGCGGCGCGCTCGAAGGCGCGCTGCCGGTTCCGGTCCCAGACCAACCGCCCTCCGGGAGCCATCATGTATTTGTTCGCGTTCAGAACATACTGCGCGACAAGGTATCCGGTTCGATCAGCCTCGGTCAGGTTCCTCCCCGAGTCGCCGGAATCGCCCCTGGCATCCACGTTTTCTGATCCCATCTCAGAAAAGATGTCGCCCACCTGCATGCGCGGTCCGTAGTAGAAGCAAGGCTGCCGCAAGTGGACGACCGTGCCGTTGAGGTAAAACTGTCTGCCCTCGATCCAGAATTCCCGGAAACCGAACTGCTGATTGTATTCGTCATCGATGCCCGGGCCTTTCGCCGCAAGCCGAAGAGTGTACAGATTCGGTTGGCCGACGTCCCACAAACGCGGGTTTGTCCATGGCCAGGTCACCGTCACGGTCTGCGTTTCATTTGCAACCACCGGCGCATCTGCGACGAAGCTCTTTTCGAGTTCGCCGTTCTCGTTGAGCATATCTGCCACGAAATGAACCTGTCCCGGCTGTTTGACGCCGTGCAGCTCTATGTCGAGGGCGATTTCCGTTCTTCTTGTTGAAGTGCGAACAAACACGTCGCTCACGTGGGCATCGGAGGAACGAGCTTCCATGAACACGCTGCCGGTCAAGCCGCGGGCTCTCAGCGAAGCAGCCGAATAAGTGATGTTGCTGCTCAGGGCGTTTTGCCAGAAAGTTCCGACCTGCTCGGGATCGGCAATGGCCGCCACCAGCACACGAACGTCTGCTGTCCGGCCGGGCGTTGCAGCTGGCGTGATGTCCACCGAACCCCACGGCCATTCAATCTTCCCGCACTCGGTGCCGTTCACATAAACAATCGCATCTGTGCATACGCGGTCAAACCGCAAGCTGATCACCCTGCCTTGCCATTCGGCGGGAATTGGCACCAGCCTTTGGTACCATGCGCGTGGGACCTTGGTTCCGTCGTAACGATCCCACTGCGGGCCGCGGCCGAGCGCAACGAAGTCCGCTGATCTGCCGCGCGAGTTTTGCCAACTACCGGGCACCTTGATATACGCACATGCTGCCTGGACAAACTCAGCGCTTTCTTCAGATACGGGCATGAAACGCCAGACACCGTCCAGGGAGATTTGCGATCGTTTTGCATTTACAGCGACGATGTTCGCCTTGTCCCAGTTCAGGCTCGTGCCAATCGCAAGCTCGGCGTCGGCCGATTGATTCCTTGCCTCCGACTTGGGTGGAACAGTCGGATGCGGATTCGTCGGGACCGAAGTCTGCGCCGCGGCGAGGCTGAGGCAAAGGAAGGCAAAAACCTGCGTTGACCAGCCATGCACACTCATGTTTTTAGCCAAGACGAACATGTTCGCTTTACTTCCGCAATAACAAGTCGATTGCGGCGCCTTCAGGCGGGAGAGTTTCATGCGACCAAATACATCGTCAGTTCCTGCGGTTTAGCGCGAGTTGCGGGGATTTGCCTCGGGCGCGAGAATCTTGCACAATTACCGGACCGACTGATATCTGACTTGAAATGAAACTGGCCTTGACGTTGTCACTTGCAGCAGGTTTGTTGGTCCACGGACCTTGTGCGCTCAGTGAGACGATTTTCCAAACCGACTTTGAAAGCTCGCCCATCGACAAGCTGCCACCGGAGTTCACGCCCGTCGAAGGCAACTTCGTGGTTCGCCAACAAGACGGAAACAGGTTCATCGAATCGCCTGATGCGCCCGTGGACAGTTACATCCTGTTGTTCGGGCCTGCGACGAACGACAACGTTTCTGTTTCAGCTCGTGTTTTCGGCACCGCAAAAGGACGTCGATATCCGACATTCGCCATTGGCTTGAATGGCGCGGCTGGCTACCGATTGCAAGTGAGCCCGGGACGGAAAGAAATTGGACTGCACAAAGGAGACCAAGTCAAAGTCAGTGCCCAGTTTGATTGGAAGCCTGGCGAATGGCTGTGGCTGCGACTCGAAATCGCAAGAGTGAAGGACAACACATGGCGCGTTAGGGGCAAAGCATGGTTGGACGGGACCACTGAACCCGAATCATGGGCGCTCAGTATCGAAGACAATGCGCCGCCCAAGAGTGGGCGTGCGGTCATTCTTGCATGCCCAATAGCCGGTACACCGGTGCGGTTCGATGACCTCAAATTGGACAGAATTGGACCGTAGGGTTGGTCTGTGACCTGAAGTGGCTGGGCCTCGGACCGAAGTGTTAACCCGGAAACCCCGCTGGCTTAAACGCGTGTGTTTATCCGGGTGTGGCTGGTGAGATTCGCGGGTTAGCGCGGGCGTTTTTCAAACAGGACACGCCAATCGCTCAACAAACGCGTTAACGAGAATATGATGAAAGCCTGGTCCGTGATAATTCGGAAACCGCCCCAACAGCAGAACACCGACGGAATAACCTGAGTGAAAACAATTGCGCGGACTGCAGCGGCGCCTGGTTTGCCGGTACTCAATGCAGATGATGTTGCGAAACAGGCGATCGTGATCAGGTCCGCCCAAAAGATGCCGATCTGAGCCGGTCCGAGAATGAGGCCCAGCGGATCGGTCATTGTCACTCCGCCGGTGTGATGCGCAAAGAACACGATCCAAGCTGCGATGGAGACGATCGCGTGCACTGCCACGGGCGCAAGCCAAAGACGCAGCGTTTCTCTGAACAGGGCGGAGAGAATTTTTGCTTGGGTTAGAGGCGTGGTTACGATCGTTTCCCAGAACTTTTCGTGCGTGATTGCGGCGGCGTCGTGGGCCATCTGCGAGGCGAGGCCGATGCGGATGCCGATCCCGAGCAATGCAGCAACTGCCAATCCGGCGCTGCCGACTATTTCGATCGGCCAGTCCCATAACATTGTGCATCCCATCAAGCTGGCATAGAGGAATCCCATCAGGCCTGTTGCAATCAACAGGCCGCGGCTTGCGGGCGGGCGGGCAAACAATGCGGTGGCGGGGTTCTTCCCGTCGGGTATTGGTTGCCATTTCTTGCTTTGCGCCGGGAGACTGGCCGGAGTCGTTTTGGGGTACAGCAATTGCGAGGCAGTTCGCGAAAAGAGGCCCGTCCGTTTTTCTTCCACTATCTGGTGCAATGACCTCGGCGTTGCCCAGGAAGCCAGAACAACTCCGCAGATCGCCCACCAGACCCCCATTGAAACTGACAGCCAGAAATGGCCCGTGCTGAGTCGGTAAGCCGGGCCAACGCACTTGAAGTAACAGTAGAGTGGGCTTAGGGCATAGGTGTGTTTACTCGAGGATGCCGGGCCAAAAAACTCGAAAAACCCGCCAGCAGCAATTGGACCGCCAGCCAAAATAAGGAGACCGGCTATCGCCCAAAAAAAGGCGCTTCGCCCGGATGGTGTCATTGCCGACACCGCAAGCCCAAGACAAAGAGAGAACAACAGATTCGAGACAAGCACGATTCCCATTCGCCAAAAGTCGCTTCCGCCGACGCCCCCCATCGGTATTGCAAGACTCAGAATTGGCAGCACCGCCAGCAAAGAATAGAGAGGTTTCAATCCCATGGCAGTGAGCTTGCCCAGCACCACGTCAATCCCGCGCAAGTCTGTCAGAAAGAGAAGTCCGAGTGTTCCTTGGCGCCTTTCATCGGTGATGCATTCGGCCGTGGTTCTGGCACCTTCGAGCAGACACAGAACAAGCAGCAAACCTGAAAGTACATCAAAGAACGGCCTGCCCGCGCCCGAAGGGGACGGCCCAAATGAAGCGATCCCCATTATGAGTCCACCGAGACAAACAACGCCGCCAACATACATTGCGCGGTACCTGTATGTCTTTGGGTTTCGGGCTGAGACCCGGAGCTCGCGCTCGATGACAGGCGCCAGAATCATGTTTGTCCCGCAGATGAACGGAATCGGACACGGCACTAATTGATGTCTGCGCGCATTGCAAGGAGATTTGTTCAGTCGATCCAGCGCTTGTCATACTTCGATGAATTGCGGAAGCTGTTGTTGATGCGTGCAGTTGTCTTGTGGCTGTTAATTGTGGTTCCGTTCATCTGCCATGGCGGCGATGGGGTTTTGATTGTTGCGGACGAGTTCCCGGCGATGGAAGTTCTGGCTCGAGAGTTGAAAGAAGAGCAGGGGATCGACAGCAGGATCATCAAGCAAGTAGAAATGCCGTCTGTGTTGCAGGCGTACCGTTCTGTTATCGTGTATATCCACGGGAAACTGATGCCGAGCGTTGAGCGCGCCTGTATCGACTATGCAAACGGAGGCGGGCGTTTGCTGGTGTTGCATCATTCGATTAGTTCCGGCAAACGCACGAATGAAGTTTGGTTTGATTTTCTTGGGGTCAAGCTTGCCGAAGGTGAGGCGAGCCGCGGTGGTTACAAGTGGATTGAACCCGTGACGTACCAGGTTGTGAAGCTGGCCGATCACTTCATCACGACGAACAAAGTGTTGTGGCCGGAGATGGTGGATTATTCCACCGAACAGAGTCAAAACAAGGGGCATCGTTTGTCCGGATTTACACTTCGAGATTCTGAGGTTTACTTAAACCATCAGTTGTCCGGGAAGAAAACCTTTCTGCTTGGATTCAAGTATAAGGACTCAGATGGGACGGTTTGGATGCAGAACACTGCAGGGTGGTATCAGGCTGCTGGCAAAGGTGTGGTGTTCTACTTTCAACCTGGTCACAGCCCCGCCGATTTCGAGAATCCGACTTTTGCACGCCTGCTGCTCAACACAATAATATGGCGGCCGTGACGGCTTTTGACCGGGAACTCTCGCCGGGCTGGAGGCATGGGTGTATCCGGGATGGCGGCCGGTGAGGTTCAGAAGCCAACCTGTTTGCGCCTTGCAATGGGGGCCGTGACAGTGTCGAATGGAGGCCAAGATGCAGCCTGAAACCTACCAGAGAATCGCCATGGTGGCCGCAGTGGTGTACATCATCGACCGGCTTACCAAACTGCTGGTTATGCACTTGCTCGGGTACGCGGACCAGTACGTGGTGCTCGATGGTTTTTTCAAGTTTGTGCATTGGGGAAACACGGGGGCAGCATGGAGTATGTTTTATGGCAACAATGGTCTGCTTGCATTCATTTCCGTGTTGGCACTGATCGTCTTGCTGTTTACAGCGCGCGATTTCGACATGCGACCTCTTCTTGCGCGGCTTGCTTTTGGCCTGATCATTGGCGGTATTCTTGGTAATCTTACGGACCGGATTCGGTACGGTCATGTTGTTGATTTCATCCGGTTCTATCTGTACCAACGCGGTGGCGATGAAATTGGGTTTCCGGCGTTCAACGTCGCCGATGCCGCAATATGCATCGGGGTTTTCTTTCTCCTGATAGTTGGTCGGCGCCACGCCGCAAAGTCCGCGCCCGCTGGTTCCACGCTGAATTGAACGCAAGGCTGATTCCATCGATTCTGATCGCCGGTCCCACAGCGTCCGGAAAGACAGATGTTGCGATCGAGCTGGCTGTCCGCGTTGGCGGAGAGATAATCAGCGTGGATTCAATGCAGGTTTACCGTGGGCTCGACATAGGGACGGCCAAACCGACCGCCGATCAACGCCGCCGAGTCACTCATCATTTGATTGATATCGTGGACATTACCGAGCCGTTTGATGCCGCGCGTTATCTGCAGTGTGCGTCTGAAGCGATCGAGATTGTACGTGCCCGTGGCCGCCTGCCAATCCTGTGCGGCGGCACAGGCTTGTATTTCAAGGCTTTGATCCACGGTGTCGGTAATGCACCGCCCCCGCACCCGGTCTTGCGGGCAGAACTCGAGTCAATGCCGCTTCCAAGACTGCTCGAGGAACTCGCGAAGCGTGACCCGAAGACATTCGAGAACATCGACCGTCACAACCGCAGGCGCGTCGTGAGAGCATTGGAAGTGGTTATTCTGACTGGAAAATCATTTTCCGAGCAACGCGCGCTTTGGCCAATCGGTCGGCCTCTGCCACCGATGCCTACAGAAGCACCGTTGTTCGGCATCAAACGCGAGCCCGGCGACCTCAAAGCCCGCATCAATGCCAGAACAGAACAAATGTTTGCCAATGGTCTTGTCGAGGAAACCCGGCGGTTGCTGGGCATGGGACTCGCCGACAACAAGACGGCAATGCAAGCATTGGGTTATCGGCAGGTCGCCGAGTATTTGCGTGGCGAAAGGTCTTTGGAAGAAACGATTGCTCTCGTGAAAGTGCGGACATGGCAATTTGCGCGGCGTCAGATGACATGGTTCAAGCATCAACTGCCGGTGGTCTGGGTTCCGGTAGGTGCGGACGAACCGCCGGCACACATTGCTACGAGGATTTTGGATTTGCGGCACAGAGTTGCTTTGCGTCGGTGATTACGAATGCTTGGAGAGTTCAAGTTTGTGCTGCATTCCGATCACTCTTGACTGGTAACAGTGCGGGCGCGCGCCTATTCTCGTGGTGCATTTTATGAGTGATGACGCTCGTGTGCCTGCTAGTCGCTGGTGGTTTTTGGTGCCGTTTGTTTTGGGCGATCTGGTAATGCTGACCGCCGCCACTCTGATTTATATGCGGGCTGGACGGCCCATGAACGTGGTTGAGACCACCACGTTTAGCGCGTGTGTGTGTTGCGGTGCGTTGCTTGGGGTTTGGCCGTTTGTCCTGAGGAACAAAGCTGCCCTGAAAGCATACGAAATCAACGAACTCAGCACTACGCTGTCCCAAATCCAGCGGTCAGAGGAGGTGGCTCAATGCATCGCCAACGCGACGGGACAGTGGCACGCTGTGCATGAACAGGCCGCGGCCACGTTGGCTGCCGCGCGCGAGATTGCCGAAAGCATGGCGAACACACAAAAGGAATTCCGTGCTCTTTTCGACCGCGCAGCAGATACGGATCGCAACAACCTTCGCCTCGAGGTCAACAAGCTGCGGCGAGCGGAGGCGGACTGGTTGCACGTGCTGGTGCGCATCATGGACCATGTCTATGCGTTGTACGCTGCGGGTGTTCGTTCAGGGCAACGCGCTCTGATTGAACAGTTCGCCAATTTCCAAAACGCTTGCCGCGATGCCGCACGCAGAGTTGGGCTGGTACCCGTTTTGGCGGCGCCCGGTGAGACGTTCAACCCGGAAATACACCAGCTAATGAACCCGAACGATCCAGTTCCGGCCAATGCGATCGTGTCGGAAATGTTGGCCACTGGTTATGCGTACCAGGGACAGCTCATTCGCCGTGCGCTTGTGGTTTTGCAGGCGGCGCAGGCTGCGGGGGTGACACGCACTGATGTGATCGAGAGCTTCAGTAGCTCGGCTGCGACTGGAGGACAGACTTCGGAGGCTGCGCCTGGTGGTACAGATGCCGGGAACGCCCCTCAGGAAAGTCTTGAGAAGGAGACTCCTCTCGGCGACCAGCAGGGTACAATTACATCATTCCCGCCGACACAGGACTCTGACGCGCCACAAACGGACAAGGAAAATCAACAGGAGAATCAGTAGGGCGCCGCTTTGCCGGGGCAAATCTATTTCCGCAGCTCAGAGCAATCGCGCAGTTGCTCCGCCATCCACAACAAGGACTGTTCCAGTGATGTAACTTCCGGCGTCGCTTGCAAGAAGCAGAGCGGCAGGCGCCAACTCAGAGGGCATGCCCCACCGGCAAATTGCAGTTCGCTTGGCGAACGTCTCTTGTTGTTCCTTGGACAGGAGCGACATTGGCATGTCGGTCGCGAACGGTCCCGGCGCAAGACAGTTGACCGTGATTCCGTAAGGCCCAAAGTAAAGTGCGTTCGCTTTGAGCATTCCGTTCAAGGCGGACTTGGTCGCGCTGTAGGCGACACGGTCGGGTGTGCTTGCGAAAGCCATGATTGAGGAAGTGTAGATGATTCTGCCCCAGCGCCGTTCTTTCATGCCTTGTGCCAGCGCACGCGTGAGAACCATGGCGCTTGTAACATTCAACTCGAACAGCGCGTCCCAGTCTTCATCGCGGATTGCGTCTGCCGGCTTTGGGATGTTCCAACCGGCGTTGCAGACGAGAATATCGATTTTGCCCAGACGCGCCACAGCCTCGCGCGCGAGCCGCTCTGTTTCTTTGCGTTTGCCAACGTCCGCCACAATGGGTTCAACGTGGGCGCCGGTTTCAGATGTAATCTCCGCTGCAGATGAGTTGGCTTGGGACTCGTTCCGGCCGCAAATTGCAACAGCAGCGCCGGCCTGGGCGAAAATGCGTGCCATGGCCTTGCCCAAGCCTCGAGTGCCACCGGTAATCAGCGCGGCACGTCCTCGCAAATCAAACGGTGTGTTTTCGTACATGGTTGGGACGAACTCAACGAACCAGACTTCAGGGGTGGTCCGGCCAATTCATTGCCGTAGCCTTCAGGGCCAACTGGCCTCGCATGACCAAGGCTTTGAGCCGGGTGTTCAACCCTGTGCACAAACTTCCTGAATGAACTCGCGGCATCGCTTCAGGCTGCGCTCAAGCTCGCTTTTTTGATAATCCTGTTCGGCCGCCTGGCGGTTTACGCCTTCGGGCGGCCTGAACGGCGGAACCGGTTTCCCCTTCTTTGCCAGGGCGAGGAAACGCGCAAAATCGGCCGCACGCGCCCCGGGCCAAACATCCCAGAACCCGGGCTTCAAGTATGGGAAATCTACTGAGAAGCCGGAGATGATCTCCGTGTGTACGCCGACGCCCGGGCATCGCTTGTAAAGGCGTGCGATCAGGGCCTTGGTATCGGTGCAACCCTCGCCGATGGCTGTCCATGCGACCTTTGCGCCGTCCTCGTATTCCCAGATCATCGAGTCACGCAGATGGGTGCAGACGATGTACGGTGCCAATCGCTCGAAACTGTCCATTGGATCCTCGAGTGTCCATGTTGCATTCCCAGAATCAAACGTAACACCCACGTAGTCCTTGCCCGCGGCTTCGACCAGGGTGACCAGTTCATGCGATTGCATATCGCCTGCATGGTTTTCTATCGCAATTCTGACGCCTGCGTCGAGGGCGCGGCTGCGCACTGATTGACAAACACGGACGGTGTCTTCGATTCGTTTTTCTATGCCGCCGGGGGTTCGCCTGTCATCCCGTGTACCCAGGACGCACCTGAACACAGGGGATTCGAGAGCTTTTGCGAGCCGAATGCCGAGCGCGAGATGTTCCTCCGCGGTGCCCCATGTGTTCCGAAATGCACGCGATGTGGGACATATGCTCCACGACCCCAGCAGCAGATCGATACCTTTGTCTCTCGCGCGCGACCTCAGGTCCTTCAGGTACGCGTCCTCGAAAGACTCGAGAGCGTCAAGATTGGTGATGAAAACCGATTCAACGCCGATCTCCGCTGCGTACTCGATCAAACGCGGCGCTTTCCAACCGAAAGCGCGGATTGAAAAGTTGTCGAAACCGAGTTTGATCTTGGTTCGTGGCTGTTGAGCGTTTGCGTTGATTCCGACCGTGGCGGCGGCGCCGGCCAATGTCAGAGATGACACAAAATCCCGACGCGTCATTCTGTGTTCCGATGACATGTTTGGCATGGCTGCATTCAAAAGTGCCGATGTTTTCCTGAGCATTGAACCGGGTCAAGAGGGGTAGCCGACTGTTTGGGCGAAAAGCAAGCGTTTTTCGGGCCCGAGGCCAAGCAATTTACCCAGCGCTTCGCGGTTGCAATTGTGAAACCAGGCTGCAAGTCCGGTCGAGGCGGCAAAAAGATAAACGTTCCCCGCGATCATTCCGGTGGCCACTCCGTAGTACAACTTCTGGAATTCGGGGTCTTTCAAGCGCGGTTCTTGGAACGGTGCCTTTGCGTATTTCGCGAGGTCTGCAACATATACAAGCCGCAGTGGCGCTTGTGCGCCTGTGCCCGCGCGTCCGCGCCCACCAACATCGGCCCGATGATCGCCTGCCGCAACTGGCATCAGACGGTGTGGCACGGCGTCGTACAGATAAACGCCGGTCGCCAGGAACGCGTATATGTCAATCTCCTGGGAATTGCTCGCCGTGGCAGCCGTGCGCCCAACAGAGCCGCGCGGGCCATTTTCTCTGTTAACACCAAACGCAGCCCACAGAACATTCGATAACACCTGCAGCGGCAGGTCCTTCGAGCTGATATCCCGAATGGTGCGGCGGTCTTTCAGAGCAGCTAGAACCGATTTGCCGCCGTCGGTCTCAGGTTTTGGCAAGGCGATTGGAGAAATGCTTTGACCGCTTTGGGCAGTGTCTTGAGCGAGTTCTTTGGGACTTGCCGCCAGCGCGGCCAGGGCTGGCAGTCTCTTGACGAATGAGCGCCTGTTCACGGCCGGTGCCTATCACAGGCACTTCGGCAAGTCAAGGCTCGACTCCGCGTGTAAGTATGAGCGTCACAAGGTAGGGCGAGCCGCAACCAGGGCAGACAGTCCGCTCAAACGCTGAGCTCTGCCAGCGATTGATTGTCCTGCACGTCGGGCGATGCCACGCCCACGGCTGTTAGAGTCCCGCCTTTAAAGTCAATATGGGGACAGACACGGAGTTCCGGAATGAGGACAGAAATGGGTTATGGTCGGCGTATGCCGGGTCAAGGGCTTGACTGTTCAGATGATCGCTTTAGCCTGTGGCAGGCAGAGGCGGGGGTGGCGGGTTGCGCGAGCGAATTTGAAACCAGGAGCGGAGAACGGCGCAGAGAATGAAGCCATGGCGCGGAGTTGGATCGGAGCATATGACAGAACTGAATGCAAACTTGTGGTTCGCGTCGGGCGTTTTCTGTGTGCTTTGGGTTATGTTTGGAGGGCAGAGAGCGCACGCGTGGTCCGAGCACGCGCTGCTCACCGCAGCGGTTTTTGAGGGGCAGTCGGAAGTGCGTGACGCTGCGCCGGTCAAGGTTGAACCTCTTGAATCATTTCTCAGTGCTGAAGCTGAAAAGCTTGAGAAACTGCTTGCGGATGAGGAGGAATGGGCGAGGAAGAACCTTCGGTGGTATCGGCCGCGGCCAGAGGAGCTGGCGTTCAAAGCAGGCGGCGACGCGGGCGAGATTCGGAAGCGGTTTTGCCGTGCCATACGGATCAATCCCGCTTCTGCACTGAAACTCTATTTGCAGCTTCTTCCAAACGAAGACCAACAGGGACGCGAGGTTCTGCCGATCAACCAACTAACGTTCCTCAAAGACACTTCAACATGGCGCAAGACGAAGATGGTGGGGCTGTCGCCGGGCGAACTGGTACCGGCGCTGGCCGTGCTTGCCACGGCGAGCGACGAGCCAGATCTCGGCTTGGACGTGGGATTGTTCTCCGACAACGGCACCGAATGCGGATTGGCATACGGTTTTGGCCGTCAGCCGTTTGGGAATCCGAATCTCGATTACGGCAGCCAGGCGCCGTTTCATATGGGGTTTTATCACGAGCGCCGAATTGTGTATTTCTTTGCGGGGTTTTTGAAGGAGAGCTATCCGGAATGCAGAGTTCACCTTTGCAAGACACTGTCCAGGTTTGCCTTTGAGACGGGGCATTCGTACTGGGGCTGGCGGTTTGCGGGCTGGGGGCTGCATTACATCGGGGACCTTTGTCAGCCTTATCATTCCACGGTGCTGCCCGATGTGAGTACATTGCGCGCAATCTGGATCGGCGGTTTGTCGTCGATAGGTGTCGAGAAACCTAAAGCGAAAATGATCCAGCTTGTGTCGAACCGGCACCTTGCGTTTGAGAAGTTCGCGCAAATTGAGTTGCACAGGGAATACCTGAAGGGCGAGACAAACACGCCGATGTTGGCGGTGTTGCGAGGAACCAATTCGGCAATTCCCTACAATGATCGCACGCCTCGTGACCGCGTGGCGAAGTTCTCACATACGAAAGCGGTTCTCACGGATCGAACCGTCACCGACTGCATGCCGTCGAAGTACGTTTCGGACCCCTACTTCGAATTCGGCACCAGCTCTGAGCAGGATCAACTTCTGGACGCGATTCGCAGTGGGAAGGGCGAAGCTGCAGTTGCAAGACTGACCGCCGTATGTTGCGATTTGCTTGCATTGTACCGCGACCACGGCCGTGCTTATCTGCATGCGATTCTCAGCGAGTCTGGTGTGCGCCGGACGGACATGCCGAGGTGATCAGTGAAGCCGAGGGATGTGGTCCAGCCCGGAAACCTCACCGCTTGACCAGCCCAAGACACCCAAAGCTTCATTCCGGTGAGGTTTCCGTAGCCCGCATATTCCTTGGTTGCTTGAAGACACCCGTTTCGCGGAGTGCTCAGGGTATGAAATACGCGGGCTAGCCCGAGTTTACGAATTATTTTCGGCGGGCATGCGATGTAGCTGATAGGCAGTCGGTTGCAAATCCAGACCATATCCCCTAAAACCATGGGTCAAATCCGCAACCTAAGTGCTTCCATCAACTGTTCCTGTTCCACTGTCAGTTTGGTCCGTACATTCTGCCGCACCTGTTTGGCTCCAGCACCGGCCCCCTCGTAAACGTTGACCACTTTCCCGATCCCAGCCAGTTCACTCCATAGCCTGCCAATCGGCAACTGTATCCCTGCAGCCCGAGCCGCCTCAGCAACCATGGCCCTGAGCAACAACGCCACCGTGCAGTAAAACCCG
>JAAYVR010000124.1 GCA_012517065.1 Verrucomicrobiota bacterium
GGAGTTGAGGGATGCCGAAGGCCTGATGAAGGCGATCGGCGATGGGGGATTGTTTTCACGTGACGTTGCTGTTGGTCTGGTTGGCTTGGTGATCAGGGTGAGATCGGCAGTGGAAGGGGTGTTCATGCCGGCTGAATAGGCGTTGTCGGGTCACATCTGAAGTTTCCGGGGACTGTTTTGAGGGGTTGGTGAGGGTTTGGCGGTGGCGGAACAAATAGAGTGACAGACACGATATTGTGGCGGCCGGGTTGGGCTGGGCGGGGCGGGCATTGTGGCGTCATGAGCGAGGTTTCCGGGGATCGTTGCGAGGGGTTGGCGGGCGTTTTGTGCGTGCAGAGCAAATAGAGTGACAGACACGATATTTGGCCCGGCTCGATGTCAGCGGCCTGATCAAGTCAAACGGATCGGGGCGGCGGATAGGGTTTGATCCGGGCAACGAAGCGGCCTTTGAAGCTGCGAATGTATCCTGACAAGAAACCGGGTTTAGGTGTGGTCTGCCGTCATAGCCAGTTCGCATTCGCTTTGGGCGCACGCGACAGGTAGCGGAGCAACTGGCCTACCTTGTTCACGGCTTCATGAACGGTATGGTGCGCCGTCCACTCGTCACCTACTTAGCGAGGCTCCGCATCAGACCGGCCAACCCGGAAATCTCACTGGTCCACCTGCACAAGACTCTCAGAGCTTCATCCCTGTGAAATTTCCGGGCCAGGATAAGACTATGCTTCCTCGACGAAACTGAGCTTGAGGGCCGCGGCCAATTCTCGAACGGGCTCGCGCAGGTCACCGTAGAATGTCACCCGATGCCAGCCATAGACGTCCCAATACGTGAACAGTTTCTCAATATCGCCAATCACCTCGCATGCCAGTTTCGTTCGGCACGCGCGGTCGTTCACCACATTTTCACACGCACGTCCTCTGTGGAACAGTATCTCTTTCCGCCCCGGGTGAATCTCCATGGTGGATACGATGTACCCGGTCGGGAGAAAAGATCGCACCGATGCACCCCGTCTGTCCTCAGAATGCGTCAGTATTTCGAACGGGTTCGATTCGCTGCTTGCACCGAACATTTTCGTCGGTGCAACACAATGCGCATAGATAATCTGCCGACGGGACGTGTCCATGACCGGATCAGATATGTACCCTGGCCGGCCAACCAAATGCTTCATGGCAATCATGGTCGATGAGGACAACAAATCCGCCTCACAGGCGCCGATAAACCCCGAATTAAGCAGCTCAACGAAGCCAAGGCACGGATACGCCCGCAGGTGTCCTCCGTAAAACCCGCCCAGGCAGTTGATTGTGATTCCCTCAGCGCCGTGGTCGCGCATCACAAGCTGCTTTGCCAAATACAACCGCGCCGAATCCTCCAGCGTTGCTTGCTCCTCATCAATTTCCACCCGGCGCGCCGCCGATTTCCAACCGGCCGCAATCTCACGCGCTTTTTCGGCGTCCACGCGTTCGCAGGCTGCCGCCAGTTCCTTGAAGTCCACCGGAACAACCTCAATGCCCAACACTTCACGAATTTCACCTATCAGGTTCTGCATTTTCCCGCCAACAGTCACAAGCTTCGCCCGTTTCATGCCCTCGATGCATTTAGAAATGGAAGCTATCTCGAGCTTGTCTTCGCGTGGTGCCGAAGTGTCAGGAGAGGGTGTCCTTTCCCGTCTGACCTTGTCGCATGCCAGCGCAAAGTCCTCTGCCGACGCGCCGCTCTTCAACAACGTGAAGCATCTGGCTGTGGCTGCGAGATCCTCCAAACGCGACGAGGCAACTATTGACATGTTTTTGTGCTTCTTCCGGAGCGCGGCGGTGTAAACCATGAATCCTCCGCTCCCTGCAAAAGGAAAATCAGCCACCAGCGTAGGCTTGCCCGAAGCCACGATGGTTTGCATCACCTGCACCCAATTGTTCATTTGATAGACGATGTAGCCGGCAATGCGATCGGCCCCGTCCATGTCCAGAATCTTCTTTGCTTCCTCGGGCCCACTGGCCATTGCTGGCAAGAACTCGACCTCAGGACACAACTCGCGCAGAGCGCTTGTCACGCGGTCAATTTCAGGCCCAAAATCATAGCCGATGTGTGGCCAGGTCGGGCGGTCCTGCTTCTTGGCAAAACAGGCGAAGACAAGTCGAACTCGCGGGCGTTCACCGTTTCCTCCTTGGGGCGATTGCGCTCCCGTGACTGACGATTGAAAACCAGCTAGCATGCCGGGCAACGCGGCCGCCGCGCACAACCTGCACGCGCCCCTGATAAACTCCCGCCGGGTTCCACAGCATCCGCAATCCATCATTACCGACACATTTCCTGTTTCACTATTCTTTCTCATGTTCATGACTCTAAATCATCAGCTCAGCCAGCCTGTGTTTGCGCCACAGACATTCCCCGGAACCATCCACGCGGTTACCAGTGTCGATCTCGATCGCAGTCATCCGTGATGCCCGGTCCGATGTTTGATCAACATGTCACGTGGGTTTCTACGTGGTGTTGGCAGAGCCGGCTCGGGCCCGTAACCAAGACGCAACAAGACTTGCGGATAACCCGGAAGTTGCAACATCTCGGTCAATCGAGTGCGTGTCTCCGGGACTTCGATCGCCTGGTTCAAAAACGAAGCCCAGACGTCCTCTGTGCGAGCACGCAACAAAACATTTTCCAATGCCTGGCCAGCATTCAGCCATGCGTGCGGGTCGTCCTCTGTCGTGCCCAACACCGCCAGCACCGGCGAGTGTTCCGCTATCTCCCTGTCACGAGCAGCCACACCACCGCCGCGGTCGAAAGTTCTTACGATTGCCGGCCCGGCAAACGACAGCCAGTCTTTCACACCTGCATCCCGCGCGGGAATGCCGTCACGGCTTGATTCCGGATGTGTTCGAATCCACCGTGCCAGTTCTTGTCTAAACAGTTTGTCTGACCATTGGATGCGGTCTGCTTCCGCAACCATCTCCGCCACTGCAATGCGTTCGAAGTCGGTCGTTACTGCCACGAACCATGCGCCTTCCTTTTCAGCGCCGGCCTTGAGCGCTTCAAGAATCGGGGTCGGAACAGGATCGGGCCTGAACGGGTTTCGGTTTGTCCACCGCTTGGTTATTGCGTGAAAAAGCAACACATCCTCGGAGCTCGTTTCGCCGGTCAACCCGATCCGGAGCCGCGCCACAAGATTCGAATCAGTCGGATCAGGAAAAGGTTCAACCTCATAGACATGGCTGAAGTACTCGGTCGCCACACGTGCATTGTACAGCGCCGCGCCGCAACTGATCGTCAACTCACGATCCTCCGGATCAACCACACGCAGCGCACGCCGCCTGTCGGCGAACAGCTCGAGGTCCATCGCATTTATCCTGAACAACCATGGCTGCGTGTTGTGATTCGATGGAGCCAGGATGGCGTAACCGATAAGGAACTCGAGCTGATCCGATGCGAACCCCTCAGCGGGGAAATCGGCCGCGTCGATGTACCAGGGGGCAATATGCTCGTTCATGTCAGGTCACTTGCGATCGATCCACTCGATCTTGGATATGACGGCGTTCGAACCTTTCCGCGCATTCACCGCGCGAACGGTCAACCGGCCCGAGGCGGTCTCTGGCTCTCCAACATCCCTCTCAATCCAACGTCCCTCAACAAACCCTTCAACGTCAGTCGAATGCCCGCCGATCATTACCCTCTGTTTCCGTCCGCCCTCGAAATTGTCCGGATCAATCACGTACACTCGCACCTTTCCCTTGGCGCCCGAGGGAACAGTGAGTTCCACCTCGACCTCTTCATTATCCGCGCGGCAATGGGCCACCGGCAATCCCCATCCATTCCATTTGTACCCGCGCAACACCCGCGCGCCATAACCCGGCTCCGCAAACAGAACTTCGTTCGTAGCATGCCCGCAAAGCACGTGCAGCTTGACGTTCCGCGCGCGGAGTTCGTCTGCTGTTGGCAATGTTTCCTTGTCCGGCCAGAAAGGCTCTTCGGGTGCCGGCGCTCTCTCTGAAGCCGAAAGCATCGCCGGAAAAGGCGCATGCGGTTCTGTCTGGTACCAGTAAACCGTGCTCGACAACTGCATCGAGTTGCCTCGCTTCGAAAACTCGCGTCGAAACATCGGGTCCTCGTTCACGCCAAAACCGATCATGACCCGCAGCGACTTCTCAAAGCTGATCGCATCTTGAACAAAGAACCTGTACCCCATCGCGCCTTTCATGAAACGATAAAACCCGGTCAGCGGAAACTGGCTTTCGGTCGGGGGAAACCCCCAACTGAATCCAAACGAATCCTCTATCCCTTGAAACTCGACCGACGCTTCGCTTTCCCCGTCAATGTAAAACTTCTCGTTCTGATCCACAGGGTACCCGTCGCGCCCCGGCAACCGCATCGTAACATTCCAGCCCACAAACTTGCCGCGGCCTTTTGCATCGAGCGCCAGGTAATCACGCGCACCGAGCAACAGCGCTTCCTGCCGCCAGCTTGCATGCAAATAACCGCAATCCTCCGGCATGGCATCAACAGTTCGATACATCACGTACGAGTAACACGGCATCAACCGCCACAGTTCCTCCCCGGGTTCAACAGGTCCGTCATAAACAAGCTCGATTCTGCCAGATTTCGCAAATGGCATCGGGAAATAGGCGTTATACCCACGCCGCTTATTCACAAGAAGCGTGTTCACTTCGTCACGAACGCCGTTCGGATCACAAAAGAAATCTACCAGTGGCACCTCAACACTCGGCGTGGGTTCGTCATCCCAATATGCTCGAAGAAGGAGTTCTCGTCCCAAAAACCGCGGCGGTTGCCCAAAATGACTCTGAGGCAACGCAAAGTGGACCATGGTGATGACTGCCGGCCCCTTTAAATCCGCCACAACAACACGTTTCGATGTGTTGAACCGCGCGGACAATTTGTTCTCAATCCACAATGCGTTCTCAGCCCGCACACGACCCGGAGTGAGCCTGCTCAAATCCTCCCACAGTCCGCCCCGTCCACTCCACACACTCCCAACCGCCCAAACGACAAAACCTGCAAGCGCAACGCGCGCCAACGACCGGTGCCGGCTGCCGGAATTCATGTCTATCTCATTATCATTTCCCCATTCTGATTGCAACCACTCTTGCCAACAGTCTTGTGCAGCCGCAATCAAATCGACCATGGCACTCCGGACCTGCATGATCAACAGCCCCCGGGCTCAAACGCTTAGCGCGGGCACGTCTCAGAACAACCAGGCATGCGGTGCAATAATGCCGAACCAAGACCCGCCGCTCTGGGTGCCTGGCACGCCTTGTCAAAGTGGCCGCCCCGCACCCACTTCTTCCCTTGGCAACCGAATGCGGCGGCAAATGCATGGATTCAGTATATGCCGCCTGCCGCCCCACGCCTGTCCAAAGAGGACGCAAATAGAGTGACAGGCTCGTTGTTTGGGTTTTGTCCCTGATTGCGGCGTCGCCCGCAAATTGCCCCTTGTTCCAATCGGCGGCTTCCGAAGTCTGTGGAAGAACCCCTCGGATGCCGATATGGGCACAGACACGTTGTTCGCACTCAAAAACAAAGCGGCAGCAAGCTGCCGCACTCCAAGCGCTTCGCGCCTGCCAACACCCACTGCAATCGGCGGCAGCTCGTGAAAAACCATCGGGCCCAGCGGCGAGATCGAATGACGCGGTATGGGGACAGACACGTAGTTGGCTCTTAACGCCGCAGGCGGCCCCTTGGCGCAGGCGCAAAGCGCCGCCGTACCAAAATCAGGACCAGAAAGCTTTCACTTTTCCGCGTAAACGCGGAACTCTAACGACGATAAGGTGTTACGTGCATCGGGCGAGGCCGCGCCCGCGGCTGCCAGAGTCTCGCCTTTAGGCGGCTTTGAAACGAGCATGCATCGAGCAGTAATACATCTGAACGTTGCACGTTGAGCGTTGGACGTTGTGCGTTCTCAAACAGTGATTCGCCTGGGAACGTGCATGACCCGGGCTTTCAGCCCTTATTGATGCTGATTTGGCGCCTGTGACCTGGGCCGCTGGCCCAGGCTGGTATGGGGTCGGGCCTTCGGCCCTCGAGTTACTAGTCCACGAACACCAGCGGTCTGCAACACAGTCAGAAGCGTTCATTGCTGAAACAATGAACTACGCCGCCAAGCACAAGGCGGTTGTCTTGGTCGGTCATCGAAGCGCCAACGGCGCGGCTCATACCAGCGTGGGGCGAAGCCCCACGAAAAGAGCCATCTCGACATCATTTTCCACAATCCAAGGGCTGAAAGCCCGGACTATCACAGCAAAGTTTTCGTGTGTTTCGTGTATTTCGTGGTTGATGCAATGTTCATCCAGCCCACTCGGCCTAACTTCTCATCAGAATGAATCTTTCGGTGCCGTGGTCTGGTCAGGGGGTGAGAGTTGCGGGGTGGGCGGAATAGTGTCGTGCAACCGAGCGGATTTGGAAGGAGGCGACCGATGGTTTTGATCGGTTTCAACCACCAAAAACGCGAAGTACGCGAAAGGGTTTTGAAGAGGCTGGGCTCTTGGTCCTTGTGTTGTGGAAGGTAAAGCGTTGTCCCGCGTAAACGCGGAACTATAACGGCGATGGGTTGTCCTGCACCTCGGGCGATGTCAGTCAGGCGACTTTGGTTGCGGCTACGACTGGCCGGAAAGTATGCGAGCTAATCCCAAATCTCCGCCTTGCTGAATCACCGCCGAAACGCCGTGTGCGTGGTTGTCACTCCGTGGGCGGTGGGACAGGCAGATCGGCAACCGCAGTGCGCGACCACTTGTCGCCAGTGTCAATGAGCATCACAGGTATTCCGTCCACAATCGGATATTTTCTGCCACAACCCTGTTCTTGGCACACAAGCCAAGTGTCTCGCACCAGAGCAAGCTGTCCGGGATCAGGACCTGGTTTACGCTCTGGGCCCGAAACACATGCCGGACACCGCAAAATGCTTAGCAGTTCTTGAGTAACCATAGCCTGTTCAACCTGAACATAACTGTCTCCATGCCCTGTCATCCAGAAGAAAGTCTGCACCCGGTGTTTCCGCCAATGATATGTCTGCCGATCGTCTTTCTGCTTTTGATATTTCTACCAGCCATGTTTCCGCCATCGATATTTCTGCCCGTCATATTTCTGCATTAGATATTTCTGCCAGCAATGCTTCTGCCAGCAAATCTTTCTGCCGCAATCGGGAAGAACAGATGCAAAAGCGCAGACCCAAACCTGCGCTTGTTCGCCCTCCGTGCCTTTCTGGTCGGTTTTATCTCGCACAAAACCGCAATCCTCGCTATCAATCCGACCCATGTTGGACACGGACTTGATCTCTGCTCAGACCAAATCCACTCGTTTGATGGTGGTATTGCACGGGCTTGGCGACAGCATGGAAGGCTATCGCTGGATGCCGGACGAATTGAGCCTGCCATGGCTCAATTACCTGCTTGTTAATGCGCCGGACGAATACTACGGCGGTTACTCGTGGTACGACATTTTCGGCAAAGCAGACCCTGGCGTGCGCCGCAGCCGACAGTTGCTTTTCGAACTGCTCGATTCCCTGCCGACGATGGGATTTCGACCGAGCGAAACAGTAGTGTTTGGATTCTCTCAGGGGTGTCTGATGACCATCGAGGTCGGTGCTCGTTACCCGTATCTGCTCGCAGGCTTGGTGGGTATCAGCGGTTACGTGCACGATCCCGACAATCTATTGCGCGAACTCTCGCCGGTTGCACGACAGCAACGTTTCCTGATCACCCACGGTTTGCATGATCCCCTGATCCCAATAGCACAAACGCGCCAGCAAATCCGATGGCTCCAAGCCGCAGGGCTGAACATAGAATGGCACGAGCTCAGAAAAGAACACAGCATCGAAGGCGCACACGAAATCTCGTTGATCCGCAATTTTGTCGAGAAATGTTTTTCCGCCGAATCCGGGCGTGACATTCAGACCCAAAATGCCTCACGCTAGCCCCATGAAGAAGCTCACACATGTTTTGGTTCTGTCATCATTGACAGCGCTGGCCGGTGTCGCTGCCGAACCGGAAGGCAACCAGCAACCTGCGGCCACAAAACCTGAGCCCGGTCCGGGGCCAAAGGAGGTTGCAATCATAAAGACCTCAAAAGGCGAGATGGTGATCGAACTATGGGCCGATGTTGCGCCCAAAACTGTTGCCAACTTCAAGAAACTCGCCGCTCAGGGCTTTTATGACGGCACAATCTTCCACCGAATCATCAAGGGATTCATGATACAGGGCGGTGATCCCTTGACCAAAGACCCGGCTGCGCAGGACAGATACGGCACAGGCGGTCCGGGATACAAAATCGACGCCGAGTTCAACTCCCGCCCGCACGTCCGCGGAGTGATCTCGATGGCGCGGAATGGCGATCCACTCGAAGCCAGCGGACAGCCGCCCCGCCCACAGTATGCCAACAGCGCAGGGTCCCAGTTCTTTATCTGCCTCGATGAAGCACCGCACCTGAACGGCAAGTACACTGCCTTCGGCAAGTTAATCAAGGGCGAGGAGGTTCTGATGCGCATTGGCGACAGCCCGACCAGATCAAACCGGTGGGGCGAAAACAGTGTTCCAACAGAGCGCATCACGATCGACAGCATAAAGATCGTGGCGTCAGGCAAGGCCCAATGATGCGCTCCGGAGAAATCGCACGCGCCCAACCATGGCGCAGCGCGGAAAGCCTTTGACCTGTCTTGCCTGACTGGATAACGATGAACGGCAGTACAATGATGCTGGCGCATATTCTCTTTGCAAAGAGCGAGCTGGACCTTGTCTATGTGTTCGACAAGGCCACGTTCGAGGGAAAGATCATTATCTTTGTGTTGTTGATCTTTTCCATATTTGCGTGGTCAATAATGGCCACAAAAGCAATCGAGATGCGGCGTGCCAGAAAGTTCAATCGCCTTTTCGAAGAGGAATTCCGTGCTCAGTCCAACGTGTTCGCGATTTTCGATCGGCGGCTCAAAGTCGATGGATGTCCGTTGTTCGCGGTTTACCAAGCCGGTTGCCAGGAGCTCGATGCGCGGCTCCGGTCTGCTGAAAGCCGCCAACGCCGCGGCAGGATATCCCTGATTGGAATGGAACATGTAAAACGCACCCTTGAAAGCGCTGTCGCGAGAGAAGCCCTGCGGCTTGAATCGGGCCTGATTCTTCTGGCAATCGCTGTGAGCGGCGCGCCGTTTCTCGGGCTGCTGGGGACTGTCTGGGGGGTGATGAGTGCGTTTGCCGGGATTGCCCAGGCAGCAGCCGCAGGGAGCCGCGGCGATCTGGCGGCGATGGCCCCGGGCGTTTCAGGGGCCCTTATTACAACCGTGGCGGGTCTGTTGGTTGCCATTCCGTCAATGTTTGGGTACAATTGGCTTGTCCATACACTTCGGGTGTTGACGGTAGAACTGGACAACTTTGCCCAGGAGTTGGTCTCAAAAATGGAAACTGAATATCTGAGTGAAAATGACCACTGATCAGAGCCAGTCTGAAAGCAAGAGCCCAACTGCCATCGACCGCACCAAGAACCAGCCCGGCGTGCTCTGTGTTCGGTGCGATCATCTAAATTATCTTGGCCAGGAACACTGCGAAAGGTGCGGGGCGTCCCTGTACGTCGTTTGCCCGCGCTGCAAACAACGCAACATGCGGGTTTATACCCGATGCCAATACTGCCGTAAGAGGCTCCGCCGTTCGCATTTCCTCCCATTCCGCAGACATCACAAACATTCATTCCTCCAACGGGCTGGCTGGCTCCTGTTCCAGATCGTTCTTGTCCTGATAGGATTAGGGCTCGTGTTTGGCGTGGTTTACCTGCTGTATAAACTCTAGGCCGGTCCAATCAGCCATGCGCCGCTTTTCACAACGCAATTCGCTCGTCACATTAAGCGACATCAACATAACGCCATTGCTGGACCTTGCTTTCGTTCTCCTGATCATTTTTGTGATAACAACGCCGTTGTTGGAACAAAGCATAGACATTCGCCTCCCGGAAGGCGGCCGCGCACCAACTCAAGTCCCCCGCGAAAACATCCGAACAGTCGAGATCGACCGCGCCGGACGATATATTCTCGATAGACAAACTGTGTCTATCGATCAACTCGAACAGTTTCTCATCAAAGCTTATCAAACAAATCGAAACCTCGTCGTAAGCATCCGCGCTGATCAGGACACCATGGCCAAACATCTTTATCCGGTGATTGACCGTTGCACACGCAACGGAATTCGCAGTTTTTCACTCCGAACTGAACCCCCGCGCCGCTGATGAACCGCCTGCAAATACCCTGCTTGCTCGCATCAACCGTTTTCCATGCGGTGTTGCTAGCGCTACTTGTTGCGGGAGCAGGGTTCGCAACCAGCAGGTCTCACACCGATCAAACAGTCATTATCAACTTTGTCCCCGACCAACTCATCGCTGCACCGCTGGTGGGAGGGGGCAGCCCAACAGCCCCAGTGTCACCCCAAAAAGCCCCTGCGCAGCAACCGCAAACCCAAACCAAGACAGTCGAGCCTGCGCCGCCTCCGCAACCCAAAGAACCCAAATCTGAACCTCCGGCTACAAAGCAGCCAACACCTCAGCAGGATTTGGTCAGTCGGCCCGAACCCGTTAAGACGGCTCCGCGCAAAATCGAGGTAAGCAAGGTCCCGGTTGTCAGACAAAGACAACCATCCCAAACATCCAAACAATCATCATCAAACCGCGCTGATGAAGAGGCCGCCCGGCAAAGAGCCGAAGCGCAACGCATGGCCGACCAACGTCGAGCATTAATCGGTGGCGTTGCGGACAAACTACAGGGCAATCTCTCGGACCGAACTGTTGTTCAGGAGTCTTTCGGCCCAGGGGGAGGAGGCCCAACGTATGCGGGTTATGACCTTTACGTTGTCAGCCTTTACCAGCGCGCGTTCCAGCCGCCGATCGAAGTCACAGATGAGTCCGCCACCGCCCGCGTGAGAATAGTCATCGCCCGCGATGGCACTGTCGTGGAATCGAAAATAATCTCACCTTCAGGGGTGGGTGCGCTCGACCGCGCCGTTCAGGCTGCCCTCGACAGAGTCACCACAATCGGCCAACCGCTCCCGGACGAAATCAAAGGTGACAGACACACCATAATCATCAGGTTCAATCTCAAAACCAAGAGACTGTTTGGATGAAATCACGTTTCGGATCATTTGCTAAACACCTGTGCGGAATCTTCTTTTGCGCCATAGGGATCGCAACCGCCCACACCCAGCCCGAATATGACATCGATGTTTTCGTCCGCGGATTGGCAAAACCAATCCCAATATCGCTCGCGGGGTATTCAGGAGAAGTGCTCCAAGTTCTCAAGTTCGACCTCGAAGTCGCCGGGTTCAAAACGGTCGGCGAATCAGATGCACAATACATTCTGACCGGCTCGAACAATGACCAGGTCGAAGGCAAACTCGTGGACAACATCAACAAAACCACAAAGTTCGCAAAAGCATTCACCGGCGGTTCAATGAGAACGCGAGCGCACGCACTCGCTGACGAGGTCGTGCTCGCCATCACCGGGCACCCGGGCATTGCCCGCACCAAGATCGCCTTCAAAGTCACCCGAAACCAAACCAGTGAAATTTGTGTCGCAGATTACGATGGACATAACGCAATTCTGGTCACCGCCGACCAATCAATCGTCGCCGCTCCGAGCTGGGTCCCGGGCCGGCGCGTGCTCTACTACACAACCTACAAGTTCGGCAACCCGGACATTGTTTCTCACGACCTCGACACCGCCGAGCGCAAGATCATTGCAAGATACGGCGGATCAAACATCAGTCCTGCGCCTTCTCCCGACGGGCGGCAGGTCGCAATGATACTCAGCAAAAGTGGCAGCCCTGACCTTTTCGTGGCCAATGCCGACGGTTCCGGTCTCCGCCAACTTACCCAAACGCGCGAAGACGAATCTTCCCCCTGCTGGTCCCCGGACGGGCGCTGGATTTGTTTTGCAGGCAAGACTGCTGAAGGCCGGCGTTTCCTCGCAAAAGTTTCGCCCAACGGCGGCCCCGTCCAAAGAATAAGCATTTCCGATGTCATCAATCCCAGTGAACCCGACTGGTCCCCTGACGGGAAGTGGATCGCTTTCACATCACAAATGAGGGATTTCAACATCTGCATAGTGCCCTCATCGGGAGGCGAGGCGCGCATCCTTACAAGCGGCGAAGACCCGAGCTGGGCGCCGAATTCGAGGACAATGATTTTCACGCGCCGGGGCACGGGTGGGAAACGCTCTCTATCTTTGCTTGACGTTCCAACCAAACAGTCCAAGGATATCCCTCAGAACTTGGGCGTTTGCACACAGCCGAGTTGGTCTCGGTAAACAACAAAACGCACACGCCCGATAACCGAAAAATGAAACGCGCTGTTTTTTTGCCATTCCTCGTTGTCGGCCTGGCATTAGTATTCACCAGCACCGGCTGCAAAAATCCCCCCAAAGGGGTCACTCAAATCCCCTCAGTCACTTCGCGCCCAGTCCCGGGTACAGTGGATCGTCAGGGACCAATCACGACCCAGCCCACCACGCCAACGCCCGGAACCGGCGCGCAACTCAAGCCCGACGAAAGCACCACCGCAGTCAAGTTGCCAGATTCTGCAAGCGGTTTTGCCCAGCCATCAATCGACGAACTAATCGAGGGCATGATTCCCGACACCAATTATTTCAAAGCCCAAACTGTTTATTTCGATTTTGACAGCTCGTTGATCAAGGCTTCTGAACGCCCGAAAATCAATGCTGTCGGCGATGAGCTCAAGGCCAGACCCGAAACAAGACTCATGATCGATGGCCACTGCGACGAACGCGGCACCGAAGAGTACAACAGAGCATTGGGCGAACGCCGCGCCCTCGCAATCCGCGAAACACTCATCAAGTACGGAATCAGCCCCGCACGCATGTCAACCCGAAGCTGGGGCGAAGACAGACCTGCTGTCATCGGCCACAACGAAGAGGCATGGTCGAAAAACCGTCGCGGAGAGTTTATCCTCCTTCTCCCAAAGAAATAGCGGGCCCAAACTTGCGCGAAACCTGCTTGTCCACGGGCACTTGCGTTGGTGCCGCCCGTGTTGTTGAGTGCCGGTTTTCCGCATCAAGACTTTACAGTTCGGGGGCAGTGGCTTACTTTAGTTCACAGCGTGAATCTTATGCAAAATGTTATCGCAGCGTGGAGCCTTAGCGGCGGCGAAATCTTGTTGATCGCCATCGCACTGTTGATCCTATTTGGGGCACGGAAAATACCCGAGTTCGCCAAAGGCTTGGGACAGGGCATCAAAGAGTTCAAGAAGGCTTCACACGACAATACCGATCCAAAAGCCTAGTTCTTATGACACCTTTCCTTGCAGCGTTTGGTTTGAGCGGAGGGGAGCTGCTCCTTGTGCTCACCGCCGTTTTGATTCTATTCGGCGCAAAGAAAATTCCCGAGTTCGCCAAAGGCCTAGGCCAGGGCATCAAAGAGTTCAAGAAAGCTTCGCGCGAGGTCCAGGACGAAATCGAACGTGCCGCCGAAGACATCAATCCGACGCAACACTCGGTGCCTCCGCCACCGCCGCCGTCGGTTGAGCCGCAACAGACACAGGAACAAAACCCGACAGCAACCGCGTCGTCAACTGAGGGCGCCCCGCCTCCAGCTCCGCCATCAGCATAGGGCGACCTGGCAAGAACTGTAGCGCATGGCTGACAACCCCGAAGCGCCTCGTCTTGACGACGAAGAGGAAGGCGGCGGTCCGGTAAAAACATTTCTCGAACATCTCGAGGACCTCCGCTGGGTCCTCATTAAGTCTGGCACTGCGATCATCGTTGGCATGGTGGTCTGCCTGCTGGCAGTCAACCAGCTTGTTTCCATCCTCAAATGGCCTCTTGCCAGAGCGCGGGCTCTCAACGCCACTTTCAGCTCGAGCCACACCGTCAATTTGTTCTTTGGCACAAACCGAATTGCTTCGTTCAACACAAGAACAAACCGGATCGGATCGCTCGACCTCGGCGAGGAGAAAACTGTCACACTGCGCCTCGAACCCGTGGAAATCAATGGACGACAGCTTCTGGCCGTTGCGCAGGAAACCAATGCGGCGGCCAAGGGAATTGCTGGTAAAGGGCCAAACCTCATCTTTCTTGATCCTGCCGCTCCGTTCATATCATCACTGCAACTGGCGTTCTTCGGCGGGATTCTGCTTGCTGCTCCACTGGTTTTCTACTTTGTCGGCCAGTTTGTTGTTCCAGCCCTCAAGAAAAAGGAAAAGAAATACTTCGGGCGCGCTTTCATCATCGGAGTCGGACTGTTTCTGCTTGGTGTTTGTTTCTGCTATTTTGGCATAATGCCATTTGCACTCCGTGCCGCGGAGGCGTACTCGCTCTGGATGGGCGTTGAAATGCCCGAGTGGCGGGCAGAAACCTACTTCAGTTTCGTAACCAAGTTCATGCTCGGCATGGGCCTCGGGTTCGAGATGCCGGTGATCCTGCTGGCACTGGTGAAAATCGGGATTCTTGATTATCGAAAACTGGCTTCGATGCGCCGATACATGATAGTCATCAATCTCGTGCTCGGCGCGTTGCTGACCACCCCCGAGGTGCTAACCCAGGTGCTCATGGCAATACCACTCCAGGTTCTTTACGAATGCGCTGTCTGGATCGCATGGTACTGGGAATGGAAAGAAAAGAAACAGGCCCGTCTCCAGGCTGCCAGAGAAACCGAGCAAACTCAACAGGCCTGATCATCGGCAAGCACGAAGTTTTAGGTTATAAGCACTAAGTCGAATCAATGAAGCAGTACAACATAGCAGTCATCCCGGGCGACGGCACCGGCCCCGAGGTTGTCCGTGAGGCAATCAAGGTCCTTGATGCCGCAGCGCAAAAGTTCAGTCTCAAGTTGAACTACACCCATTACGACCTCGGCGGCGAACGATACCTACGCACCGGAGAAACCCTCCCCGATAGTGTCATAAACGAGCTCAGACAATTCCCGGTCATACTCCTGGGCGCAATCGGCCATCCCAATGTCAAACCCGGTATCCTCGAAAAAGGCATCCTCCTCAGACTCAGATTCGAGCTCGAACAATACATAAACCTCCGCCCGGTCAAGCTCTACGACGAACGGTTTTGCCCCCTCAAAGACAAGAAACCCGATGACATCGATTTTGTCGTCGTCCGCGAAAACAACGAAGGCCTGTACACCGGCGCTGGCGGTTTCGTTTTCAAAGGGACTCCAAACGAAATAGCCGTCCAGGAAAGTATCAACACCCGCCGCGGTGTCGAACGCTGCCTCCGGTTCGCCTTCGACCTCACCCGCCGCCGAAACCGAGCAAAGAAACTCACTCTCTGTGGCAAAACCAACGTGCTCACTTACGCGTTCGATCTCTGGGAACGCGCCTTCCACGAAATCGGGCAGCGGGACTACCCCGACGTTAAGCGCGATTATGCCCACGTTGACGCCACTACAATGTGGTTCGTCAAAAACCCCGAATGGTTCGACGTGATTGTGACCGACAACATGTTCGGCGACATAATCACCGACCTCGGCGCAATGATCCAGGGCGGCATGGGAATCGCCGCTGGCGGTAACATCAACCCCAATGGAACATCAATGTTCGAGCCAATCGGCGGCAGCGCACCCAAATACACAGGCCAAAACGTCATTAACCCGCTCGCCGCTGTCTGCGCAGGTCAAATGATGCTCGATTACCTGGGCGAAACCGCAGCCGCCACAGCCATCGAAAACGCCGTCATCCGGACCGTCCGCGAAAAACTTAAAAGCCTCGCCGCAGGCAAAATGGGATATTCGACCTCACAAGTTGGAGACCTTGTTGCCGCAGCGCTGCAGTAGGGTTCCAATGGACCCAGCCGAAACCAACTTCACAGGCCATCGCGCTTCAAAACGGCGCCTGCCACGCTCGTTCAAGGAGCTCACGCCAACCAGGGCGTTCAGCCCGCGCACATACTTTCGCGAGATGGTATGGAAACCCCTCATGACACGGCGCCGCGGCCGGCACAAACAGCCTCTGTTTCCACACCCGCGCGCTGGCCAGGTTGGGCTCACGTGGATTGGGCATTCGTCTTTCCTGGTTCAACTGGCAGCCTGCAATCTTCTCATCGACCCGATCTTCTCGAACTGGCTGTTCGTCGTTAAACGCCAAAAACACCCAGGGCTGCGCCTCAAAGACATCCCAAATCCGGACATCGTTCTAATCACTCACGCCCACTTCGATCACTTCCACAAACCCACGCTCCGGCGCCTTCCGTCAAATCGCATAGCAATCGTCCCATGGGGTGTGGGCGAGCTCGCTCAAGGACTTGGATTCGACCGAATCCTCGAACTCGAATGGTGGGAAAGTTACACGCGCGGTGACCTGCGGATAACTTTCACCCCGGCAAAACACTGGGGCGCACGCATGATCAGCGATCACCACCGCGGCTACGGCGGTTTCGTCATTGAATTCCAGGGCCGCAAAATCTATCACGCTGGCGACAGCGCTTACTTCGACGGATTCCGTCAAATAGGCGACAAGCTTGCACCTGAAATTGCTCTCCTCCCGATCGGTGCATCGCACCCGGAGTCGTTCCGCAAAGTGCACATGGGACCCGAAGACGCCGTTCGTGCCTTCAAAGAGCTGCGTTCACATTGGCTGGTGCCAATGCACTACGGAACTTTCAGACTCGCGTTCGAGGACATTGACGAACCGCCCCGGCGCCTCGCCGATCTCGCGGCTCACGCCGGTCTCAGCAAACAACTCCTCATCCTCGAAGAAGGCGTCCCGGTCCTCCTCTGAGCAGCTTGTTGCGTCGATTCGCGTACGCAAGCTTGGACCAGACAAGAGCGCCATTCCATAATGCCCAACTGGCGCTCGCCACTATTGCTGGACGGCCCGCGTTGCCAACTCTGGAGATTCCACAGGCTCACGGGACAATCACACCAAAGTGTCATTCCGGTGAGAATTCCGAGATGCGATAGTAGCGAGGCCAGCCGAGACGGCACAACAGGTCAGTGCAACCGCGCAAGATGGCCAAGAACCACCAGGCCGTAAAATGTGTACTCACTGTCCGCTTGATCGTCCCCCCAATGACCGCGAAATGCTCCACGCCCGTCCCACAACGAATCAACAAAATCAAGCAACTCA